>NZ_BAABGT010000032.1:0-389837 GCF_039541715.1 Pseudonocardia xishanensis | reverse complement strand
TTGGTGAACTCGTCGGTGTTGACGATCAACACCCCGCCCTTGGGCAGGTCGGCGATGTTCGCCTTGAGCGCGGCGGGGTTCATCGCCACCAGCACGTCGGGTCGGTCGCCGGGGGTGAGGATGTCGTAGTTGGCGAAGTGCAGCTGGAACGAGCTCACCCCGGGCAGGGTCCCGGCAGGAGCCCGGATCTCCGCCGGGAAGTTCGGCAGCGTCGACAGGTCGTTGCCGAACGTCGCGGTCTCGGAGGTGAAACGGTCACCCGTGAGCTGCATACCGTCACCGGAGTCGCCCGCGAACCGGATGACCACCCGGTCCCGGCTGCGGACCTCGGGACCGGTCTGCTGTACCTCGATCGTCACGAGTCTCACGTCCTCCTCGACGGGTGCGGCTGTCCTTCGGATCCTCAACCTAGTACCTTTAGGTACAGATTACGTCATCTGTCTCAACGACGAGGAGATGGCCGTGGTCACGCTGTATCGCTCACTCCTGCGCCTCCTGGGTCGGAACGCCGTGTCGGTGACCGGTCGGGTCTGGCCGGCGTGTGGGCACGGTCCCCGCCGGCGACGAGGCACGGCGCGGCATGCGCTCCACCGAGGAGCCCGAGAGAAGGGAACGCCCATGACGCTCCCCCTGCACGCGCTCCGTGTGCTCGATCTCAGCGAGGGTCCTGCCGAGTCCTGTGGTCGGTTCCTGGCCGACCTCGGGGCCGAGGTCCTGCGCGTCGAGCCTCCGGGCGGGTCGCCCGGCCGCAGCGACGCGGTCGGCTTCGCCCTGCGGAACGCCAACAAGCGCGGTCTGACGCTGGACCTCGCCGACGAGTCCGGGCGGGCCGCCCTCCTGAGCCGGGTGCGGCACGTCGACGTCCTGCTCGAGTCCTTCGGCGCGGCCGAGGCGGCGTCGCTCGGCCTCACCCCCGCAGGCCTGCTGGCGGCGAACCCCGCCCTGGTCGTGGTCTCCGTGACCGACTTCGGGCGGACCGGCCCGTGGGCGGACCGCGTCGCCACCGAGGACGTGCTCGCCGCGGCCGGAGGCGTGTTGTCCCGGTCCGGTCTGCCCGGTGGCACCCCGCTGCTGCCGCCCGCCGGACTCGTCGGGCAGACAGTCGGGGTCCATGCCGCGTGGGCCGCCCTGGTCGCTTACGTGAAGCGGGTGCGGACCGGCGTCGGGGAACACGTGGACGTCTCGGCGTTCGAAGCCGTGGTGCACGGGTTCGACCCCGGGTTCGGCGCCCAGGGCTCGGCGGCCGCGGGTCGGTCGGAGTCCTTCCCTCGCGACCGCCCGGACGCCGCGAACTTCTATCCCGTCTTCCCCTGCGCAGACGGCGACGTCCGCATCTGCCTGCTCGCCAAGCGCCAGTGGAGGGCCATGTTCGAGTGGCTCGGCGAGCCGGAGGAGTTCGCCGATCCCCGCTACGACGCCATCCCTGCTCGCTTCGACGCCGCCGACCGGCTGAACCCGCTGATCACGGCTCTCTTCGCCGGCCGGACCCGCGAGGAGCTGACCCTGGAGGGCAGCAGGCGCGGCGTCCCCGTCGGCGGGATGCTCACCGTCGCCGAGGTGCTGGAGGCCGAGCACCTGCGCAGCACCGGCACGCTGGTCACCGCCGAGATCGCCGACGGGCTCCGGGCGACGGTGCCCACCGGCTACGTGTCGATCGACGGCGAGCGGGCGGGCCTGCGCGTGCGAGCGCCCCGGCCCGGCGAGCACGACGACCTGCCCGTCGCGGTCGAGCGCGACGCGCCCGACCTGGGGCTCGCCCGCCAGGAGCCGGGGGAGCGGCCGCTCGCCGGGCTACGGGTCCTCGACCTCGGAGTCATCGTGTTCGGCGCCGAGCTGGGCCGGGCGTTCGCCGACCAGGGCGCGGAGGTCATCAAGATCGAGAACTCCGCCTTCCCCGACGGACTCCGCCAGACCCGCAGGGGCGGCGGCATGAACGCCTCGTTCGCCTGGGGCGGACGCAACAAGCGCGGCCTGGGGCTGGACCTGCGCAGTGACCAGGGCAGGGCGCTGTTCCGACGGCTGGTCGGCGAGGCGGACCTAGTGGTCGCCAACTTCAAACCCGGCACGCTGGAGTCGCTCGGCTTCTCCCACGCCGACCTCGTCGAGATCAACCCGCGCATCGTGGTCTCGGACAGCAGCGCGTTCGGCAGCCACGGGCCCTGGCGGACCCGGATGGGATACGGCCCGCTGGTGCGGGCGTCGTGCGGGGTGTCGGCCCTGTGGCAGGACCCCGCCACGGACGACTTCTGCGACGGCTCCACCGTGTACCCCGATCACGTCGCGGGCCAGGTCGCGGCCGTGGCTGCGCTGGCCGTGCTGATCGGCCGCGGCGCGGACGGGCCCGGGCGGTCGATCGAGATCGCCCAGGCGGACACCGCGATCGTGGCGCTCGGGCCCACGCTGGCGCGGGCCTCGCTCGACTCGGCGAGCGTCGGGCCGGAGGGCAACCGTCGTGCCGGGGTCGCGCCTGCCGGGGTCTTCCCCTGTGCAGGGGAAGACGAGTGGTGTGTCGTCGTCGCGCGGGACGACGCGGACTGGGAGCGGCTCGCCGAGGTCACCGGTCTGCCCGCGGACGAGGGTCTTCGCACCCTCGAGGGCAGGCTGGAGCGGCGGGGCGAACTCGAGAAGCGACTCGGTGAATGGACCGCGGAGCGAGGCCCCGACGAGGTGGCCGACCTGCTGCAGGCGGCGGGCGTTCCCGCCGCGGGCATGCTCCGGCTGCCCGACGAGCTCACCCATCCCCAGCTGGTCGACCGGGACTCGTTCCACGAGATGGCGCACCCGCTGCTGAAGCGCCCGATCCCGGCCATGGCGAGGGCCGCCCGGTTCTCGTCGATCCCGGACTCGCCGCTGGAGCCGGCCCCGATGGCGGGCGAACACACCCGCGAGATCGCCCGCGTGCAGTGGGCTCTCACCGACGGCGAGATCGAGGGGCTGGTGCGCTCCGCCGTCCTGCAACCCCCCACGGGGGAATAGTGGTCAGTGCCCGGACATCCCGCCGTCCACCGCCACCGTGATCCCGGTGATGTAGCTCGATGCGGGCGAGGCGAGGAAGATCAGGGGCGCGTCGATCTCGCGCTGGGTACCGAGCCGGGGCATCGAGGCCGTCGCCAGGAAGCGGTCGAGGATCTCCGGCGGCATCCGGGACGTCATGTCGGTGGTGACGAAACCGGGCGCCAGGGCGTTCACCCGGATGCCCCTGCGCTCGGTCCACTGGTGGGCGAGGTCGCGGGTCAACCCGATCATGCCCGCCTTGCTGGCGGCGTACGCGGCCTGTGGCAGCACCGACTTGACCAGGCCGAGGACGCTCGCGACGTTGACGATGCTCCCGCCGTGCTCCATGACGCGCGCGCACGCCGTGGCCAGCTGGTAGGCCGCGACGAGGTTGACGTCGACCACCCGGCGGAACTCCGCCGGGTCCTCCTTGAGTGCGGGGACCACGCTGGTGATCCCCGCGTTGTTGACGAGCACGTCCAAGCGGCCGAACTCCGCGATCGCGGCCTGCGCGACGGCCTGGCACGCCGCCGGGTCCGTGACGTCCGTGGCCACCGGCAGCGCACGGCGGCCCCGCTCGCGCACGGCTGCGGCTGTCTTCTCCAGTCCGTCGAGCCTGCGCGCGGCGAGCACCACGTCGGCGCCGGCCTCGGCAAGGGCCAGGGCGAACCCGGCGCCGAGCCCGCCGCTGGCCCCACTGACCAGCGCGACCCGGTGGTCCAGCCGGAAGAGGTCGACCACGGTCGGTCCGGAATCAGGCACGGCATCCTCCGATGGGGGCTGTACGGGCGTTCACCCGGTTGGCTACGTTACCAACGGACACTTTACGTCGTTTGTAAAGTCGCAGGTCACAGTCGACCGGACAGGAGAGTGCCATGCCCACCACGAAGGCTGACATCAGACCGGATCTGGTCGTGGAGTTCGACATCTACGACCCGGCGCTCACGATGCCGGTGGACCGGATGCAGGAGCGGACCGGGGAGCTGCGCAAGATCGGCCCCGTCGTCTGGTCACCCAGCTACGACGGCCACTGGCTCGTCACCGCGTACGACGAGGCCCACGCCGTGCTCCGCGACCCCGAGACCTTCTCCAGCTACCCCAACAACCTGGTCGACGCCGGTCAGGGGAAGTTCCTGCCGATCGAGCTCGACCCGCCGGAGCACACCTCGTACCGCCAGGTGCTTCAGCCGCTGTTCAACCCGAGCCGGATGAAGGCCCTCGAGCCGCGCATCCGCGAGCTGGTCGTCGAGCTGATCGAGAGGTTCGAGTCGGACGGCGAGGTCGAGTTCGTGGAGCAGTTCGCCCACGAGCTGCCCACCACGGTCTTCCTCGCGCTGATGGGATGGCCACTGGAGGACGCGCCGACGTTCACCACCGCGACCGAGATCGCGATGAACGGCAAGCCGGGGGACACCCCCGAGCAGGCCGTCCAGTCGCGTACCGAGGCTGCGATGCAGATGTTCGGTTATTTCATGCAGGTCATCGGGGCGCGCAAGGAGGCGCAGGCCAAGGGGGAGTCCTTCGACGACGTCACCACGGCCATCATCAACACCCCGATCAAGGACGCCGAGGGCGTCGAGCGGAACCTGACCGACGAAGAGCTGGCGCGGATGTTCTTCCTGCTGCTCATCGCCGGTCTGCACACGGTCCAGGGGACGCTGTGCTGGATGGTGACCCACCTCTCGGCCGACCCCGACCAGCGGGACCGCATCATCGCGGACCCGGGCGCCATCCCGGCGGCGGTCGAGGAGGTCCTGCGCTTCGAGGCCCAGGTGGCGATGGGTCGCCGGGCGACGAAGGACGTCGAGCTCGGTGGCGTCACCATCAAGGCGGACGACCAGGTGCTCGTGCTGCTCTGCTCGGCGAACCGGGACGACTCCCAGTTCGCCGACCCGGCGTCCCTGGACGTCGCGCGGACGCCCAACCGGCACCTGACCTTCGGGTCCGGGCCGCACCGCTGCATCGGCTCCCACCTCGCGCGGATCGAGCTCAAGATCGCGATGGAGGAGATCCACAAGCGGATCCCGGACTACCGCCTCGACCCGGCGGACCCGGCGGTCGTGCTGCCCAGCCAGGTCCGCGGGTTCGCCCGGCTGCCACTGCTCTTCACCCCGGTCGCGAAGTCCTGAACGACGCTCGACAGGATTAACCTAAAGCTATAAGGTACGGCTGGTCCGTACCGGTCTCAGAGAGGAGACGCCCGATGGGCAGACTCGAGAACAAGGTCGCGATCATCACGGGCGCGGGGTCCGGGCTGGGCCGCCAGTCGTCCCAGCTGTTCGCCGCAGAAGGCGCCACGATCGTCGTGATGGACATCGACGGGGACCGCGCGGAGGGGACCGCCAAGCTGGTCTCCGAACAGGGCGGGACCGCGATCGCGGTGCAGGCGGACACCACGGTCGAGGCCGACGTGGCGCGCACCGTGCAGACGGCGCTGGACGAGTTCGGCAAGATCGACATCATGTGGGCCAACGCGGGCATCGTCTCCCGCGGCGGCGTGCCCGGCGTCATGGGCGGTGAGGCCGTCGAGTTCGAGGACTACGACCTCGAGGACTGGAACCACGTCCTCACCACGAACCTCACCGGGCCGTTCCTGTGCGCCAAGCACGTCACCAAGCACTTCCGCGAGAGGGGCGCCGGCGTCATCCTCATGACGTCCTCGGCGGCCTCGCTGCAGGCCTACCACCAGATCCCGTCCTACTCGGCCAGCAAGGCCGGGATCAACGCGATGGTCCGCGGCCTCGCCCTGGATCTGGGCAAGTACGGCATCCGGGTCAACGCGATCGCGCCGACCCACGGCATGTCCCCGAACTTCCTCATGGAGGCGGGCGCGCCGGTGGTCGGCCAGTCCTACGAAGAGGTCGCCGGTCCGTGGGACAAGAGCGTGACCCCGATCCCGCTCAAGCTGGACCGTCCGCCGTCGCTGATCGACAACGCGAAGATCGCGCTGTTCCTGGTGTCCGACGACGCGGCGTACACCTCGGGTCAGACCATCTCGTCCGGGGACGGCGGCACCATGGGCCGGGTCGCCATCTGGTTCCCCGAGGACCTCGGGCAGGGCTGAGCCGTGGTCCATCTGACCGTCGATCGGGGCGCCTGCGCCGGTCACGGCCTCTGCTACGGAGCGGCGCCGGAGATCGTGGACTGCGACGACCAGGGTGATCCGGTCGTCCTGGCGGACCCGGTGCCGTCGGAGCAGGTCGACCGGGCCAGGCACGTCGTGGAGATCTGCCCGGAACGGGCGCTGGCCCTGGAGACGGAGCGTGCGGAGTCGCCGCTCGACTCCGAGGGCGGGGTCTGAGTCGGGCGCGAGCAACGGCCGGACCGCCCCGCGGGGCGGTCCGGTCCCGTGAGGGGAGACCGTGAGCAGGACGAGTAGCGGAGTCGAGCGCGAGATCGACGTGGAGGTCACCGCGCGCGACGCGGTCGCCGACGGGGTCGTCCGGCTCACCCTGCGGGCCGTGTCCGGCGAGGACCTGCCCGAGTGGGACCCGGGGGCGCACCTCGACCTCCACCTCGGGCCGGACCTCGTGCGGCAGTACTCGCTGTGTGGCGACCGGCAGGATCGGACCTGCTACCAGGTCGCCGTGCTGCGGGAGCCGCGGAGCCGCGGCGGCTCCACCCACGTGCACGATGCCCTCGAAGTCGGGCACGCGGTCCGCGTCAAGGGGCCGCGCAACAACTTCGCCCTCGATCCGGCGGGCTCGTACCGCTTCGTCGCGGGCGGCATCGGCATCACGCCGATCATCCCGATGATCGCGGCGGCCGAGAAGGCGGGCGCGGACTGGACGCTCACCTACGGCGGCCGTACCCGGGCGTCGATGGCGTTCACCGAGGAGCTGACCGAGCGCTACGGCGATCGGGTCACCCTGGCGCCGCAGGACGAGGTCGGCCTGCTGGACCTGGGGTCCCTGCTCGGCACGCCCGCGGAGGACACCCTCGTCTACTGCTGCGGGCCCGAGGGGCTGCTCAAGGCGGTCGAGGAACGCTGCGCACCGTGGCCGAAGGGTGCTCTGCACCTGGAACGGTTCGCGCCCAAGGAGATCCCGGCGACCGCCGAGGACCGATCCTTCGAGGTGGAGTTCGCCGGATCCGGGGTCACGGTCGCCGTGGCGCCGGGGGTGAGCATCGTCGACGCGGCCGCCGAGGTGGGCGTGACCATCGAGACCTCGTGTCGCGAGGGCACATGCGGGACCTGCGAGACGACCGTGCTGGGCGGTGTCCCCGAGCACCGGGACTCCCTGCTCACGCCCGAGGAGCAGGCCGAGAACGACGTGATGTTCCCGTGCGTGTCGCGCGCGGTGTCGGCGACGCTCACGCTGGATGCCTAGAGGTGGGCGCGCCAGTGGTCGCGCCATAAACCTAGAGCCTGTAGGATAAGTCCCGAACGAGTTTCCGAGCCGACGCGCGAGGGCGCGCGGAGCACCAGGAGGCGGCGATGACCACCGAGACCCCGCCCGACGCGGAGGGCACCGACCTCGCGTACCGCAACGATCGCATCCGTCGGGCACTGGACCACATCCGCAACGACTCGACGGACGAGTTCGACGGGATCAACGGGTTCACGGCGAGCGAGTTCATCGACCCGGACGTCGCCCGGCACGAGCGAGACCTCGTCTTCGGCCGGGTGCCGTCGATCGTGTGCCACGGCAGCGAGATCCCCAAGCCGAACGACTTCATGACGCTGCAGCTGCCGCGCAACAACGTGATCATCGTGCGGCAGAAGGACGGCTCGGTGAAGACGTTCGTCAACCTCTGCCGCCACCGCGGCGCGATGCTGGAGGAGCAGGAGAAGGGGCGCTGCCGGCTGTTCTCCTGCGGCTACCACCGCTGGTCCTACGACATCGACGGCTCGCTGCGCGCGATCACCCGGGACAACACGTTCGGCGAGATCGACCGCACGAAGTTCGGCCTGGTCGAGCTCCCCACCGAGGAGCGCCACGGCTTCGTGTGGGTCGTCGACGACGCTGAGGCCGACATCGACGTCGCCGCGTGGCTCGGCAAGGAGATGGACGACATCCTCGCCGGCTACGGCATGGAGAAGCTGGTCTCGGCGCAGTCCGAGGGCTTCGACGAGCCGGTGAACTGGAAGATCATGCAGGACGCGTTCCTGGACGGTTACCACATCCAGTACGCGCATCCGAACACCGCGGCGAAGCACATCCACACGAACGTCATGGCAGTGGAGGACTTCGGCCGCCACGCCCGCTTCATCGCCCCTCGCAAGACGATCGACAAGTACCTCGAGGAGCCGCCCGCCGCGGACGAGGACCTGTCGAAGTACGTCACCGAGACCCACTTCCTGCTGCCCAACAGCACGTTGCTGCGCCAGCCGGACCACTTCGAGCTGCTCACCTTCCGGCCGCACCCGACCGACCCCGGCCGCTGCCGGATGGAGATGCGCCTGGTGGTCCCGACGGTCGAGGACTCCGGCTGGGACGAGGAGCGCTGGAACCGGGTCTGGGAGAAGAACTGGAAGATCCTGCTCGCCGTGCTGCACCAGGAGGACTTCCCGCTGCTGCGCAGCTCGCAGATCGGCATGAACAGCGCCAACGCGGGCGGGATGCTGCTGGGGCGCAACGAGGTCGTCAACCAGATCTTCCACCGTGAGCTGAAGAAGCTGGCCCAGTGATCGACTTCGACTGGTACCCGCCCGGACAGGGTCTCCCGTCGGACGTCGAGGCCGAGCTGCGCGAGATGCTGCGCGACGCCGCCGAGGCGGACGCCGAAGCGGGATTCCCGCAGCTCTCGCTCGACGACGAACCGGAGTCGGACACCACCCGCCTGCTCGTCTGGCTGCTGCCGGACGACCGGTCGGGGCGCACGGTGCCACTGGCCCCGAGCCTGGCCGGCTATCTGCGGATCGAGCCGCTGCACGGCGAGGACGGAGATCTCACCGGGACCGCCGAGGTCTCCTACGTCGTGCGGCCGGAGTACCGCTCCCGCGGGATCACCACGATGCTGGTGGAGAAGATCGGCCTGGAGCTCGGGTCGGCGGAGGGCTGGTGCGGCACCGGCGTCCGGGCGCTGCGCGTGTGGGCGCGGGGCAACCATCCGGCAGCGCTGCGCATGTCGCTGCGCTTCCGGCGCTACGGCATCAGGACCGCGCTGCGCCGCTGGCAGTTGGTCGTCCCCCTCAAGGTGGGCCGGGAGATCGACCCCGGCGCGGAGCCGGGCGGGATCGCGGTGCGCGCGGCGCAGAGCACGGCCGAGCGTCTCGCGGCCGCGGACCTGTGGACGGCGAACGGCCCCCGCCACCAGCCGCCCGCGGACGCGACGCTGCTGGTCAGCGGCCCTGCCGAGGCCCCCGACGGGGCGGTGTGGATCGACCCGGAGTCCGGTGAGCCGACCGAGTGGGGCGTGGCGGGCAGGCTCGTCGCGGTCCTGACCCGGGACGCCGACCGCGACCACGAGGACGACCCGCTCGTGCGGGCGTTGCTGGTGGCCGGGCTGGAGCAGCTCCGGGACGGCGGCGTGCGAGCAGGCATCATCACCGTCGACTCCCAGGACCGGCCGGTGGTCCACGAGGCCCGCAGTCTCGGCCTGATGCACGACCAGACGGACGTGCAGTACACGGTGCGCAACAGCACGATCGAGCCGCTGCCGGCCGTGCGCTGAGTGCCGAATGACCATGGAGTGCGCAAGGAGGCGCTGGTGAATGAGTTCCCTGGGGTGCCACAGGACCTGGCGGAGGTCGTCGAGCGACACGGCCAGGCGACCGCCGCGGGCGACAACGCAACGGTCCTCGCGGACTTCCGCGCCGACCGCGTCGGCCAGCTGCTGGCGTCCGCCCGCCCGCCCGCGGGCATGCACTCCGCGAAGCTGCTGAGCCTCGAACCCGGCTCGGACGGACTGTACGAGGCCCACATCCGCTACACCGGCACCGAGACCGAGGCGGTCTTCCGCTCGCGATGGATCGAGCTGGACGGCACCTGGTACGTCACCCAGGTGCGCAACGTGCCGGACACCCCGCCGCAGACCTCCGCCGCCCACCCCTCCGACGACGGGGTCGACGCCCCGCACTGGGAGGGCCTGCGCCGGGGAGAGCTGCGGATCCAGCACTGCCCACGCTGCGACCGCTGGACCTGGTCGCCGCGCCCGATCTGCCCGGGCTGTCACTCGCCCGAGCTGGACTGGCCGGTGGTCGAGCCCAGTGGCCGGATCTTCTCCTGGACCCGCACCTGGCAGCCGTTCTCACCGGAGGCCACCGGACACCTGCCCTACGTCGTGGTGAACGTCGAGCTGCCCGCCGCCGGGAACCGCCGCATCCTCGGCGTCCTGCAGGACGGCGACGGCGCGGACGTCCGGATCGGCGCCGAGGTCAAGGGCGAGATCGAGCAGCCCACCGATCCGGCGAACTACCCCGTCCTGCGCTGGAGGCTCGCATGACCACGAGAGACCGGGCGTTCCGTGGTTCGACCGCCGTCGTCGGGATCGCGAACACGCCGTTCCACAAGCGAGGCTCGGCGACACAGAGCTCCGCGCAGCTGACCCTCGAGGCCATCCTCGCCGCCGCCGCGGACGCGGGCATCGACGCGCACGACATCGACGGGTTCTCCTCCTACGCCAACGACGACAACGAGGGCCTGGCGATCGGCGCGGCTCTCGGTGTCCATGAGATCCGCTGGTCGAGCATGGTGTGGGGGGGCGGCGGCGGTGGCGTCGCCGCGGCCGTGAACGCCGCGTCGGCGGCGGTCGCGACCGGCCAGGCGGACATGGTCTGCGTCTACCGCGGCATCTCCGAGGCGGACGCGGGCAGGCAGAGCTACAGCAAGGGGCACATGGGCCCGTTGCTGGCCGGCCACGGGATGTTCGCGCCCGCCCAGGTCTGCGCCATGCGCACCCAGCGCCTGATCGAGGTCGACGGAGTGCCCGCCTCGGCCCTCGAGGCGCTGGTCGCCGCCGCCTACCACCACGCGCAGAACAACCCCGACGCCGTGGCGTACGGCAAGCCGCTGGACCCGGAGGTCTACGCGGACTCGCGGATGATCTCCGAGCCGCTGCGGCTCTACGACTGCTCCCGGGAGAACGACGCGGCGGGTGCCGTGATCGTGACCACGGCCGAGCGGGCCCGCGAGCTGCGGCAGAAGCCCGCCTACGTCCTCTCCGCCGTCCAGGGCGGGGGTCCGGAGTGGACCGAGTCCGTCGAGAACGAGACCGCCTACACGAGCGCCGGCTTCCATCCCGCGATGGTGCGGCGGCTGTGGGAGGGCGCGGGTGTCAAGCCCGGCGAGGTCGACGTGGTGCAGGTCTACGAGAACTTCTCGGGCCCCGCCGTCGCGTCGCTGATCGACCTCGGTCTCGTCCCGCCCGGCCCGGACGCGGCGCGGGTGATGAGGTTCGAGAACCTCATCGCCCCGTCGGGCTCGCTGCCGCTCAACACCGCCGGCGGCAACATCGCCGAGGGGTTCGTGCACGGGTTCGGCCTGATCGTCGAGGCCGTGCGCCAGATCCGGGGCAGCTCACCCAACCAGGTGCCCGATGCCGCCCTGTCTCTGCTGCTCGGGGGACCGATGGCCCCGCTCGTCAGCGCCACGCTGTTCGGTGCCGACTCCGTCCTGTAAGAACTGACAACCCGGACATACGCGACGACGCGTGAGAGGACCCACCATGGCCACATCGGTCGGTTCCGCCCTCCACTGGTGGGCACGGACGAAGGGTGACCAGGCCGCCCTGGTCTTCGGCGAGGACGTCGTCGACTACCGCACCTTGCGGGACTGGTCCGGTGCCGTCGCCCGCACCCTGCACGAGCGGGGCGTCGCCGAGGGGGACCGGGTCGGTCTCCTCGGGGGCAACACTCCCGAATGGGCCGCGGTCGCCCTCGGGGTGATGAAGGCCGGGGGCGTGCTCGTGCCGCTGAACCCGCGGCTGGTCGGCCCCGAGCTGCACACACTGCTCGGCGACTCCGGCGCACGGCTGGTCGTGGCCGACCCGGCCTTCGAGGCGGGGATCGCGCAGGCACGTGAGCTGGGCAGCGAGGTCGACACCATCCCGCTGCCGGAGCTCGCGGCACTGCGCGGCGGGAGCACCGAGGGGTTCCGGGTCGACCGGGATCCCCAGGAGCCGGTCGCGTTGCTGTTCACCAGCGGGTCGACCGGGCTGTCCAAGGGTGTCATCTGCACCAACCGCACCCTGCTGGACATCGTGTTCGAGGCCTCGCTGTGCGAGGAGGGGCTGCGCCCGGGCGGCAGCAGCCTGCTACTCCTGCCGCTCTGCTTCACCCCGGGCCTGGTGTGGGGCCTGGTCATGCAGGTCGTGCTGGGCGGCACCTTGGTCGTCGAGGCCCAGCTGGATCCCTCGCGGGCGGTGCGTGCGCTCGACGAGCACCGGATCGAGACGATCTTCGGCGTCCCACTGATCTACGAGGTCATGTCGAAGGCCCCGGAGTTCGCCGGGGCGGACCTGTCGAATCTCAAGACCGCGGTGGTCGGCGGGGCGGCGGTCTCCGTGCCGCTGCTGGAGGCCTGGGGCTCCAAGGGCGTGAAGCTGCGCCAGATCTACGGCATGACCGAGGCGGGTGGGGTCGCCACGGCGACCTGGCCCTCGGAGGCGGAGACCCACCCGGACTCCTGCGGCAGCGGCTCGGCGTTCACCGAGGTGAAGGTCGTCCGGCCGGATGGCAGCGAGTGCGACCCGGGCGAGCGGGGCGAGATCCTGCTGCGCGGGCCCGGTGTCGCCCCGGGGTACTGGCAGGACGCGGAGACCACCGGCCGCGCCTTCCAGGACGGCTGGCTCTACAGCGGTGACCTCGGCGTGTGCGACGCCGAGGGCAGGCTGACGTTCGTCGACCGGATGAAGGACCTGATCATCTCCGGCGGGATCAACCTGTCCCCGGTGGAGATCGAGGCCGTGATCAGCGCGATCCCCGGGGTCCGTGAGGTCTCGGTGATCGCGGCCAAGGACGACCGGTTCGGCGAGACCCCGGCCGCGATCGTCACCGCGGACGAGGGCGTCACGGCGGAGGCGATCGTGGAGCACTGCGGGCGCCAGATGGCGGACTACAAGGTCCCGCGCTACGTGGTGCTCCGCTCCACCGAACTGCCCCGGCTGCCGAGCGGCAAGCTCAGCAAGCGGGCGATCCGGGACGAGTACACCGACGTCGCGGACCGCTACGAGAAGGTGCGCTGACGCACTGGATGATACAGAGTGACCTGTCGCGTCATCTGTCAGGTGGCTTCCGGGGCGGGTACGGCAACCGGCCAGGCGGCCGCCTGTTGACACCCCAAAACCTAGGACAATAAGGTTTTGATGCTCGATCGTTCTTCCTGATCAACGTCGACAGGAGTCCCGCCACATGACCACGAGCCTCCGATCCGTGCCGGAGCACCTCCGGACGGACTTCGACATCTACGACCCCGCGCTGACCCATCCTGTGGACCGGGTCGGGGACGCGGTCCAGGCGCTCGCCGAGCAGTCACCGCTGATGTACTCCGAGAAGTACGGCGGCCACTGGGTCGTCACCCGCTACGACGAGGTCCACGAGGTGCTGCGGAACCCGGAGACCTACTCCAGCTTCCCGAACAACCTGGTCCCGCACGGTGCCGGGAGGTTCATCCCGCTGGAGATCGACCCGCCGGACCACACAGCGTTCCGCAAGGCGCTGCAGCCGCTGTTCAGCCCCACCCGGATGCGGGCGCTCGAGCCGCGGATCCGCGCGATCATCAACGAGCTGCTCGACGGGTTCACCTCCCGCGGATCGGCCGAGTACATCTCGGAGTTCGCCCACGAGCTGCCCGCCCGGGTGTTCCTCGCGCTGATGGAGTGGCCGCTCGACGACGCACCGATGTTCACCCAGGCCACCGACACGACCCTGCGCGGCGTCCCGGGGGGTACCGAGGAGGAGAGCAACGCGGCACGGGAGGCGGCCGCCGGGCAGCTCTTCGGCTACTTCGGCGGCATCGTCGCGGACCGGCGCGCCCGGGGGGCCGAGGCGAGCGACATCACCTCGCAGATCGTCCACCAGGAGATCGAGCTCGACGGCGTGAGCAGGCCGCTGTCGGACGAGGAACTGTGCAACATGTTCTTCCTCCTGCTCATCGCGGGTCTGCACACCGTGACCGGCACCCTGGCCTGGTCGGTCATGCATCTCGCGGATCGGCCCGACGAGCGACAGCGGCTGATCGACGACCCGTCGCTCGTCCCGGCCGCGGTGGAGGAGATGCTCCGCATGGAGGCGGCGGTCTCGATGGGGCGGCGCGTGCGCCATGACGTCACACTCGGCGGCGTCGACCTCAAGGAGGGCGACCAGCTGCTGCTGGTCCTCCACGGGGCCAACCGGGACGGGCGGGAGTTCCCGGACCCGGACGTCGTCAAGGTCGACCGCACGCCGAACCGGCATCTCTCGTTCGGCTCCGGCCCGCATCGCTGCCTGGGTTCCCACCTCGCCCGGATCGAGATCTCGTTGGTCTTCGAGGAGCTGCACAAGCGGATCCCGGACTACCGCGTCGACCCGGCCAAGCAGGTCGTGTCGCACGCCAGCCAGGTGCGGGGGGTCCTGGACCTGCCGATCCTGTTCACTCCGGAGGCCTAGCGCGATGGCTCAGCTGGTGATGGACGGTCCGAGGTACTGGGCGCAGGCGGCTCCGGACCGCCCCGCGATCGTGTTCGACGGGACGGACGTCGTCGACTACCGCACCCTCGACCGCTGGACGGACGCCGCGGCGCACCGCTTGGCGGACTGGGGTGTGGGCGTCGGCGACCGGGTCGCGATCATCGGCGACAACGCCCTCGAATGGGTCGTCGCCGGGTTCGGAGCGCTCAAGCTCGGGGCGGTCGTCGTGCCACTCAACAACCGGTTCACCAGCGACGAACTGCGCTACCTGCTGCAGGACTCCGAGCCCCGGGTGATCCTCACCGACGAGGCGCACCGCCCACGGATCGCCGCGGCGATCGTCGATGAGGCGCTGCACGGGCTCGCGGAGTTTACCGCTCCACGTGACGCGGATCCGCCGCCGGTGCCCCGGCCGGCGGCGGGCCCGGACGACGTCACGCAGATCGTCTACACCAGCGGCACGAGCTCGAAGCCGAAGGGCGTGATCTTCACCCACCGCAGCACCTTCAATCTCATCGCCGAGATCGCCATGGCCGAGCCCGCGATCCGGCCCGGCGCCCGGATGATCTACGTCCTCTCGATGGCCGGGGCGCCCGGCCTGCTGTGGCACTTCGTGCACCCGCTCACTCGCGGGGTCACGATGTACTACGAGAAGGGTTTCCACCCCGAGACCACCCTGCGCAGGCTCGTCGAGGAGCGCATCCAGGTCATGACCGGCGTCCCGATGCTCTACGAACAGATGGCGGCGCTGCCCGCGTTCGCCGAGGCCGACCTGTCGGCTGTGGAGCCGATGTCGGTGGCGGGTGCCCGCACGTCCGTCTCGACGCTGCGGTCCTGGGTGGACAAGGGGGTCCTGCTGCGGCAGGCCTACGGGATGACCGAACTCGGCGGGCTGTCCACCCTCAACCCGGCGGAAGAGGCGCAGCGGCGGCCCGAGTCGATCGGCCGCGGCACCGTGTTCACCCGACACCGGGCCGTCCGGGCGGACGGCACGGACTGCGACCCGGAGGAGCCCGGCGAGATCATCGTGTCGGGACCCGGGGTCACGCCCGGCTACTGGCGCAACGACGACGCCTACGCCGACGCCATGCGGGACGGCTGGTTCCACAGCGGCGACGTCGGGATCATGGACTCGGAGGGCTACATCCGCGTGGTCGACAGGCTCAAGGACATCATCATCACCGGTGGGTACAACGTGGCGCCGTCCGAGATCGAGGCGGTGGTGGCGGAGATCCCGGAGGTGATCGAGGTCTGCGTCGTCGCCGCGGACGACCCCAGGTTCGGCGAGACGCCCGCCGCGATCGTCTACGCCGAGGCGCACCTGGATCCCGACCTGGTCACCGCCTTCTGTCGGGAGCGGCTCGCGGGGTACAAGGTCCCGCGGCACGTCGTGGTCCAGCGGACGCCGCTCACCCGCATGGCGAGTGGCAAGATCGCTCGCCGCCGGATCCTCGACGAGCACCCCGAGCTGCGTTCGGTCGCGGGCTCGCTCGGATGAGCGCCAACCGATCCTGGGCTGCGCACTAGGCTGATCGGGTGCCTCGTCCGAAACAGCCACTGATCAGCCGTGAGGCGGCGGTCGACGCCGCGCTCCGGCTGATCGACGAGGAGGGCTACGAGTCCTTCTCGCTGGAGAAGCTGGCCCGGGCGATGGGGGTGCGCAGCCCGTCGCTCTACCACCACTTCGCGAACCGCTCGGACCTGCTCACCGAGGCCGCACGGACGCTGCTTTCACAGGTCTCCACGGGGCCGGACCCGGCGCCGGGGGAGTGGCACGACTGGTTCACCCGGCTCTGCCTGGGCACCTACCGGCTGATCATGGCCCACCCGCGAGCGGCGGGGCTGCTCTTCGGATTCTTTCCCAACACGGTGATCATGCCCTCGCACGAGCGCGGCGCGCGGGTGCTCGCCGAGGCGGGCCTGCCTGCCGCGGACCGGTGGCTGGTGATGCGCGGCCTGGAGAAGCTCGTCTTCGGAATGGCCTTCGCCGACGCGGGGGACGCGGTGCACGGACGCACCCACGTCCCGCGCGGTGTGGAGCGGGAGCGCTACCCCTATCTCGTCGAGGCGATCGAGTCCGGGGGCGCGGCGGGGGAGGACCTGGTCGAGCGGGCGGTCCGGACGTACCTCGCGGGCGTCTCCGCTCAGGTGCCCGCAAGCGCGGCCACCACGGGTGCGATCCGCTCGAGTACCCCCTCGTTGACCGAGATGTAGCTGATCCCGGTCTCCTCCCGGCGAGCGCGGAGGGTGTCCGCGATCTCGGCGGTCGAACCGACCAGGACCGACGGCAGGCCGCGTACCCGGTCCGGGCTGACGTCGAAGGTCGCGGCGGTGCGCTCCAGTCTGGCCGTGTCGTCGCCGTCGATCACGGCGGTGACCGTGACCTGGAGCTCGACGGGGCGATCCGCAGTGGCCCGCACGCGAGCGGCCTTCTCCGCCACGAGGTCCCGCGTTGTGGTGCGCGCGGCGGCCCTGCCGATCCGGCCCGTGCGCATGATCGGCGCGATCCCGACGATGTCCGCGTGACGCGCCGCGAGCGCCAGCACCCGGGCTCCGCCACCGCCGACCAGGACCGGCGGCGGACCATCCGTCGCCGTGCCGGAGGGGAGGTCGGACAGTGTGTAGTGCGTGCCGTCGTGGCTCGCGGAGCCCGCCCAACAGGCCCGGATGAGCTCCAGCGCCTCGGCGAGACGATCCACCCGCTCGGCGGCGTCCCGCCACGTCCCGCCCAGCATCGTGTGGTCAGCGGCGAGCCAGCCCGCCCCGATCCCGAGCTCGAACCGCCCGCCGGTCTCCCGGGCCAGCCACGCGGCGTCGCGGGCGACGACGGCGGGGTGGGCCGCCTCGTTGTCCAGCACCAGGGTGCCGACGCGCAGCGACTCGGTGGCCCCCGCGGCCATGGCGAGTGCGACCACCGGCGGCACCGACGCCATGCTGAAATGCTGCGGCACCTGCAGCGTCGAGAACCCGAGGGACTCCACACGACGGGCGAAGGGGAGCCACGGCCCGCTCGCGCCGGTGCTGGTCAGTCCGAAGCGGAACGGGTGCATCCCTGCACCTTATGGCTATAGGTTCAGGAGGCGGTAGGGGTGTCGAGATCGCCGACCGTGCCGTCCCGCAGGAGCAGGCCGGGCGGCGGCGCGTCGGCAGGGACCTCGGGTGCCGCCCCGCGCAGGAACGCCCGGATGGACTCGGCGAACACCTGGTCGGGGGAAAGTCCACTCTCCTGGACCGCGAGGGCGAGCGTCGGCTCCCGGTCCGGGTCCACCCGGCTGAAGACCTGGTCGGCGTCCTCGGGGTCCCGGGCGGCCTCGGTGATCGAGGCGCCGAGTGTCAGCTTGTCCATCCCGTCGAGGAGGAGCACTTGCTGTGCGGGCGGGACGCCCAGCTCCGCCAGAACCCGCGCGCTGTTGTCGTAGGTCTGGATCAGTACATCCCGCGGCATGAACTGCAGCAGGACCGGCGCGGCGTTGCGGTGGCGCAGCACCACCTCGCGGAAGTTCAGGCTCAGGCCGACGAACCACTCGATCCACGTCGGTGTCGTGGCCGGGTCCGGCAGGCGGGTCTCGAGGACGATCGCTCGAGCGATTCCGCGCAGAATCTCCGCCTTGTCGGCGAAGTGGTGGTAGAGCGACGGGGCGCGCACGTTCAGCTCGCGAGCGAGTCGGGGCAGGCTGAACGCGTCGAGCCCCTCGGTGTCGATGATCCGCAAGGACGTCTCGATCACCGCGTCGTAGCGGATCAGCGGCTTCGCCGGGCGTGGCATAACGGCCATTATCCGCCCGGCTTCCGCTCGGCAGACGCAGGGTGTAAACCTAGATGGCATAGATAACGTCGAACGAGGGGGTTCGCGATGACCAGTACGCCGCGCCGTGACCGGATCCAGCGGGCGTTGGACCACCTGCGCGAGGGCACGACCGAGGAGTTCGCGTCGGTCGTCCCCTTCGGACCCGAGCAGTACCGCGATCCCGAGATCGCCCGCCGCGAACGTGACCTGGTGTTCGGTCGGGTCCCGTCGATCGTCGCCCATGGGTCCGAGATCGCGGCCGCGGGAGACGTCCTGACCGTGCGGATGCCGCGCAACCTCGTGAGGGTCGAGCGCCAGGACGACGGCTCGGCGCAGGTCTTCGTCGAGGTCGGCGGCAGGCGGGGTCCGGCCCTGCCGACGCAGGAGCGGCACGGCCTGGTCTGGATGGTCGATGCCGTGGGCGTGCCGATCGACGTCGCGGACTGGCTCGGCCCCGAGGTGGACGCGATCCTCGCCGGCTACGGGCTCGAGGACCTGCGGGCGATCCGGTCCGAGGGCTTCGACGAGCCCGCGAACTGGAAGCTCATGCAGGATGCGTTCACCGACAACTACCACATCCAATACGCCCACCCGAACACCGCGGGAAAGCACGTGCACACCAACGTGCAGGTCGTGGAGGACTTCGGCAGGCATGCCCGGATGCTCTCCCCGCGCAAGAAGATCGACCGGTGGCTGGAGGAGGACGCGGGCGACCGGGATCTCGGCCGGTACGTCATCGACGGACACTTCCTGCTGCCCAACAGCACCCTGCTGCGGCAGCCGGACGACCACTTCGAGCTCCTCACCTTCCGTCCGCACCCGTCCGACCCCGCCTGGTGCCGGATGGAGATGCGGCTGCTCGTGCCGAGCGTCGAGGCCAGCGGGCTGACGCAGGAGAAGTGGCAGGCCACCTGGGACAAGAACTGGGAGATCCTGCTGGCGGTACTGCACCAGGAGGACTTCCCGCTGCTGCGGTCCGCGCAGATCGGCCTGGCCAGCGCGAGCGCGGGCGGCATGCTGCTGGGCCGCAACGAGGTGGTCAACCAGATCTTTCACCGCGAGCTCCAGGGCCTGCTCGACGTCTGAGACGCTTGACGGAATCTGTCTCACGTGTCACGGTGGACGGGTGAGCGGGTACTCGTTGTTGAGTGGCGTCCGAATCCTCGAGGTCGCGCAGTTGGCGCCTTCGTCGGTGGGGGGTCACCTCGCCGACCTCGGTGCGGACGTGATCAAGGTCGAGACCCCGGGACGGGGTGAGGGCGTCCGGTTCGCCGGAGCTCGCGCCGTCGACGGGCCGGAGGGGCCGGGGTTCATGCACCTGCGCTGGAACCGGGGCAAACGCAGCATCGAGCTGGACCTGCGCTCGGCCACCGGTCGGCAGGCCTTCCTGCGGCTCGCCGCGGAATCGGACGCTGTGGTCGAAGGCACCCGACACGGCTATCTGGAGCGCCTGGGCCTGGGCTTCGAGGTCCTGCGCCGGGTCCGGCCACAGACGGTGCTGTGCGAGGTCTCCGGGACCGGAGCGGACGGTCCCTACCGAGATCTCGCGACCGGTGGGATGTGGTTCGACGCCTACGCGGGCCTGCGCACGGTCGACACCGACCACCCGTCGCCGCCGGGAGTCATGGGCGGTTCGGGGGAGACCCCGCAGGCCATGTACGCGGTGGGCGCCTACGGGGCGATGGCGGTCCTGGCCGGTGTGATCAAGGCTCGCTCGACCGGCGAGCCCGTCCGGGTCCAGGTCAGCAGCGTGGACGTGGCCACCGCCTGGATGCCGGACAGGATCGACGCCGCGCTCAACGTCGATCGCACCGTGCCACGGCCCGGCTGGACTGTCGACGGCCGCCTCCCGGACTGGCCGCTGCTGGACGCGTACGCCACGAAGGACGGTGGTGCGATGGTCTTCGGGTCGCACACCACCAAGTTCTGGCAGCACTTCTGCACGGCGGTGGATCGCCCGGACCTGCTGGAGGTCGACCTCGCCACCGTGGACGAGGGCGTCGAGGAACGCGCCCTGCACGTCTGGCGGGAGCTCGACGCGCTGTTCCGGACCCGGACCCGGACCGAGTGGACGGACCTGTTCCTCGCCCACGACGTGGCGGGTGGACCGGTCAACACGCCCGCGGACCTGCTCGACGACCCCCACTTCACCGCCCGCGCGTCCACCTACGAGGTCGACGGGCTGCGCTTCGCCGCCAGCCCGATCCGTGTCGTCGGCGAGGACTTCGCCCCCACACTCGCCCCCGGCCTGGGAGAGCACACCGAGGAGGTGCTCGGATGCACGCCTCCCGGCTCCTGAGCTTCTGGGCCCGGCGACTGCCGGACCGACTCGCGGTCCGGTTCGCCGAGCGCGAGTACACGTGGGCCGGGTTGGACCGGGCGACCGACGAGCTGGCCGCGGGCCTGTACGAGGCGGGCCTGCGCCCGGGCGACGTGCTCGGGATCCTGATGACCAACCGGGTCCAGTTCGTGGAGGCGATGCACGCCGCGTTCCGAGTCGGGGCCACCGTCGAGCTGCTCAACATCCGGTTCACCGCCGCCGAGATGGTCCACCCCGTCACGGACGCGGGAACCCGCTTCGTCGTGACCGAAGCCGCCTTCGTGTCGGTCCTGCCCGCGGTCCCGGGCCTCACCGTGATCACCACCGAGCCGGTCGAGGGCTGCCTGCTCCTGGACGACTGGCGGCAGCCGGGCCACGCCCCGCCGGCCCGGTCCTTCGATCCGGAGGAGGTCGCGCTGCTCGCCTACACCTCCGGCACCACCGGCGTGCCGAAGGGGGCGATGCTCTCGCACCGCGCGATCGTCGCGAGCGGGTCCGCCCGTGCGGTGGCGGACGCGCTGACCTGGCGCGACCGCGTGCTGATCATCATCCCGCTGGCCTTCACCGGCGGCACGTCGAGCTACCTGCGGGAGTCGTTGACCACCGGCGCGCCCGCGATCGTGCAGGGCACCTTCGACCCGCCCCGCATCCTGGAGCTGCTCGAACGCGAGCAGATCACCGTCTGCTCGGCCGTCCCGGTCGTGTGGGAGGGCGTGCTGGCGCTCCCGGATCTCGCGCGGGCGGACCTGTCCGCGTTGCGGGCGGGGGTCGGTGCGGGCGCGCCCATGCCGATCGAGGTGATCCGGGCCTGGCAGCGACTGGGCGTCGGGATGCGGCAGGGCTACGGGCAGACCGAGTTCGCAGGCGGATACGCCACCCTGCTCTACGAGGACGAGGCCGCCGAACACGTGGGATCGGTCGGGCGCGTCCTACTCGGCCACGAGATCCGGGTCGTCGACAGCGCGGACCGGGACGTCCCGGTCGGCGAGGCAGGCCAGGTCCTGCTGCGCGGCCCGTCGGTCATGTCCGGTTACTGGAAGCGACCCGAGGCGACGGCCGAGGCGCTCGCCGGCGGCTGGCTGCACACCGGCGACATCGGCAGGCTCGACGCGGACGGGTTCCTCACCCTCGTCGACCGGGCCAAGGACATGCTCATCTCCGGCGGGCTCAACGTCTATCCGGCGGAGATCGAGACGGTGCTCGCCGGTCGGCCGGGCCTGGAGGAGTGCGCCGTCGTCGGCGTGCCGCACGCCCGATGGGGCGAGGTCCCGATGCTCGTCGTCCCGGATGTCTCCCGGGTGGACGTCGCCGAGCTCGCCGCCCACGTCGGCGAGGTGCTCGCCGACTACCGCCGTCCGAAGTGGATCGTCGGGACGGGTGCGCCGCTGCCGCGCACGCTCGGCGGCAAGATCCTCAAGCGCGACATCCGCGCGTCCTATCCCGAGGTGCCGCCGGACGCGGTGCCGCTGACCACCACCCGGGGGACCGAGTCATGACCCTGCTGAACAGCGACGTCGCCGACCTGCTCGTCACGCACCTGCGCGCAGGCACCACGGAGATGTCCCCGACGGATCTGCGGGTCCCCATCTCGCACTTCGTCAGTGAGGAGCGCGCGGCGCGCGAGCGGGACCTGCTCACGCGGCTGCCGGTGATCATCGGGCACGGTTCGGAGATCGCCGAGCGAGGCTCCTTCATGACCCGGGTCGTGCTCGGGATCCCCCTGATCGTCGTCCGGCGGTCCGACGGCACGGTCAACGGCTACCTCAACATCTGTCGCCACCGTGGCGGCCGGGTCGAGGACGAGCCGTGCGGCAAGAAGCGCGTCTTCACCTGCCACTACCACGGGTGGAGCTACGGCCGGGAGGACGGCACGCTGCGCGGCGTCCCCTACGACGACTTCTACACCCACGTCGAGAAGGACAGGCACGGCCTGCACACCGTCCGCGTGGAGGAGCGCCACGGCTTCCTGTTCGCCGACCTCTCGGGCGCACAGGACTGGGACATCGACGACTGGCTGGGTCCGGAGGTCGACGAGCAGCTCGTCCCGTTCGGGTTGGACGGCGCGGAGATCTTCCTCGACAAGACCTTCACCCTCGACATCAACTGGAAGATCGTGCTCGACGGCGCGATCGACGTCCTGCACCCGAAGTTCCTGCATCCCACCGGCGTCGGCAAGCTGATCGAGACCAACACCAGCGTGTGGCGCCAGTACGGAAGGCACGGCCAGTCGTTCAGTCCGCGGACCCGCATGGGGGACGCCGCACGCGCCGGTGACGAGGTCGACGCGAGCTTCCGCTACATGGGCAGCAACCTCATGCTCTACCCGAACTCGATGGTCATCTCCACGCCCGACCACGTCGAGTTCTGGACGGTCTGGCCCGATCTCGAGACCGCGGGCCGCTCGACCACGCAGATCCGCTTCCTGGTCCGCCCGGAGAAGCGGACCGAGCGGATCGAGGGCCGGATCATGCGCAGCTGGGAGATCCTGGAGGAGGCCGCGTCGAAGGAGGACTGGCCGATGGAGGTCACCATCCAGCAGAACGCGAAGGCACATCCCGAGGGCACGTTCCTCTACGGCCGCAACGAGCAGTCCTGCCAGCACCTGCACCGCGAGCTGGCGGCGGACCTCGGAGACTAGGCCGGCGCGGAGACTAGGTCAGGGCGGGGACCACGAACTCGGCGACCATCCGACGGACTCTCGCGAGGGAGTCCGCCGAGTCGTCCAGCTGAGTGATGAACATGATCTCCAGGTGGGAGAACCAGGTGCAGAGCGCCTCGACATCGATCCCCGCCCGGAGCTCGCCGGACTCCCGAGCCGCGAGGAGGATCGGCTCCCAGAACTCACGGGTCAGCTCGGTCGCCAGGCCGGTCGTGCTGAGCAAGGAGGTGGCCAGCGCCATCTGCTCCGGCGAGACCAGCACGTGGACCAGCGGGTCCCGGTGCCCGACCTTGACGTTGAGCACGATGCCCTCGACGACGCGTTCGGCGAGGGTGGGCAGCGTGAGCAGCCGCGGCCGCGTGCGCGTCATGTTCTGCTTGGCCCGCCGCCTGACCAGCGCGGTGAGCAGCGCCTCGCGGTCCGCGAAGGTCCGGTAGAGGGTGGCTCGGGAGATGCCGGCGGCCGAGGCCACGTCCTCCATGGTCGTCTTCGCGATCCCGAAGCGGGCGTAGCAGGCGTCCGCCGCGTCCAGGATCCGCTCGACGGCGGGCGAGGGCGCAACCATGCCGGGAGCATACGACCGGCTGATCACCCCCGGACCACGCGGGCGATGGCCTCCAGGGAGTCCGGCCCGCCGGAGACGATCAGCGTGTCGACCACCGTCTGCTCCCAGCGCGCCAGCTCCTCCCGGACCTTGCCCGCCGGTCCGACCAGTGCGACGTCCTCGACCAGCGCGGTGGGAACGGCCGCTGCGGCGTCTTGACGCTGCCCGTTCAGGAAGAGCTCCTGGATCCGGACGCAGGCCTCTTCGTAGCCCAGTCGCACGAAGACCTGATTGTGGAAATTGGCCTCCTTCGCGCCCATCCCGCCGATGTAGAGCGCCAGCATCGGCCGGACGCGGTCGGCGGCCCGCTCGACGTCGTCGTCCACGATGACCGGAACGGTCGCGGAGACCTGGAAGTCCGCGGGTGTCCGGCGCGCCCCAGGGCGGTCGAACCCCTCGGCCAGCGCCTCCCGGTAGAAGCCGTCGGCCCTGGGAGAGAAGAACAGCGGGAGCCACCCGTCGGCGATCTCGGCGGCCAGCGCGACGTTCTTCGGGCCCTCCGCGGCGAGGTGGATCGGGATGTCGGTGCGGAGCGGGTGAACGGTGGACTTCAGCGCCTTACCCAGCCCGGCGCCGCCCGGGTACGGCAGCGTGTAGAAGTCCCCGTCGAAGCTCACCGGCTTGTCGCGCGCCCACACCTTCCGCACGATGTCGACGTACTCGCGGGTGCGGGCGAGCGGGCGCGGGTAAGCGCTCCCGTACCAGCCTTCCACTACCTGTGGTCCCGAGGCGCCCAGACCGAGGACGAACCGTCCGGCGGAGAGGTGGTCCAGGGTCAACGCCGCCATCGCGGTGGCGGTGGGCGTGCGCGCCGCCATCTGGAGGATGTTGGTGCCCAGTGTGATCCAGTCGGTGGCCGAGCCCCACCAGGCGAGCGGCGTCAGACAGTCCGAGCCGTAGGCCTCGGCGGTCCAGACCGACTCGAAGCCGAGTCGCTCGGCCGCGATCACCGCCTCGGCGGCAGTCGGTGGGGGCCCTGCCGACCAATACCCGACGTGCAGGCCAAGCTCCATCGAGAGCTCCTTCGTTCGACGTATTGAGACGGTAGACGTATTTCGTATCACGTGTCAGGATCGCGGAGGCATCCCGCCGTGGAGGAACAGTGTGTCCTCCGTGCTGCCGGAAGGAGCCTCTTGGTCCCGAGCTTCCAGGCGGCCGTCGAGTTGGAGAACCGCACCCAGATCCCCGCCGCCCTCACCCGTGACCATCAGGAGGCCGTGTCGGTTCTCCTGGAGAAGCGCCTCCCGACCTTCATCAACCTCTGACTCTCGAGAGGACATCGCCATGGGGCCCACCGCAGCGCCCTCGGTACGCCAGCTGATCGACTCCGCCCCCGTGTCCCGGTTCCAACGCCGGGTCGTGCTGCTCTGTCTCCTCCTGGGTGTCGCCGATGGGTTCGACGCCCTCGCCATCGGTTACCTGCTGCCCGCCATGTCGGCGGACTGGGGAGTCCCCGCCGGCGAGTTCGGGCCCGCGCTGACCGTCGGACTGGTCGGCATGCTGGTCGGCACCACGACCCTCGGCCCACTGGCCGACCGGATCGGCCGCCGCACCGTGCTACTGATCGCCACGGTCGTCTACTCGCTGGCCACCGCCACGATCGTGCTGGTCTCGTCGGTCGAGATGCTGGCCGTGGTCCGGTTCGTCGCAGGGATCGGGCTGGGGGCGGTCATCCCGAACCTCGTCGCCGTTGCCGGGGAGTTCATGCCCACCCGAGCGCGTGGCCGCGCCATCCTGGTCGTGCTGGCGGGCACCACGTTGGGCGGGTTCCTGTGCGGTCAGGTCGCCGCGGTGATGGTGCCTGCGTTCGGCTGGCGGTCCGTCTACCTCGTCGGCGTCGCGTTCCCGCTGGTACTGGTCGCCGTCGCGCTGCGTGCGCTGCCGGAGTCGCTGATGTATCTCGCGGTCCGCGGACGTGTCGAGCAGGTTCGGCGCAGCCTGGGCCGGATCGATCCGGCACTGTCGACCGCTGAGATCGACCTGTCCGACGCGGTGCCCGAGCGGAAAGCGCCCCGGATCCCGGTCGGTCGGCTATTCGGCGAGGGTCGCGCGGTCGACACCGTGCTGCTGTGGTTGAGCTGGTTCGCCACATTCGTGATCGTCTACTTCCTCTACAGCTGGCTGCCGACCCTGCTCACCCAGGTCGGCGTGCCGCAGCACGTCGCCATCCTCGCGATGTCGCTCTGCCTGCTCGCCAACACCGTCGGCGGGTTGACGCAGGGTTGGCTGGTGGACCGGCGCGGGGACTTCGCCTCCCTCACCATCGGCCTGCCCGTGGCCGCCGTGCTCATCCTGATCGTGCCCGCCGTGTTCGCGAAGTCGTGGCTGCTGGTGGTGCTGATCTGCGCGATCGGGTTCCTGGCCATCGGGGTGAACCAGGCCCTGTCGACCGTCACCGCGGCGCTGTACCCGGCGGAGGTCCGTGCGACGGGGGTGGGCTGGGCCTTCGGGGCGGGCCGCGTCGGGTCCCTCGTCGCCCCGCTCGTCGGCGGGCTGCTGCTCACTCAGGGCGTGGCGAGTGAGGTGATCTTCCGCCTGGTGGCAGTGCCCACCGTGCTCGGAGCGATCACAGTGGCGATCCTCGTGACCCGCGTCCACCGCGCCCGCCGCAGGGCAACTCAGCCCGTCACCGCCTGACCCAAACGTCGACGCCTCACGTCGTAGCCGCGATCAGCGCTGCATCGGGACGGTGCGCAGCCGTCGACCCGCCGAGTCGAGCACGACCCCGACCCGCTTGGTCGTCCGCAGAACCACGGAGCGGTCGACGATCTGGACCTCTGGCAGCTGGCTCTCGATCGCGGCCTCCAGCCTGCCGACGTCGGTGAGCTCCCGCAGCCACACCGCCATGATCACGTTGCTGGGGCCCGCGATCTCCAGCACCGTCCTGATCTCGGGCAGCGAGCCGAGCCTGGGGCTGATCACGGCGGCCGCCGCGGCGGGCGTGCGCAGGAAGAACCAGGCGTAGATCGGCCAGCCGCTGCTCCCGGCCTGCAGTTCGGTCCGCAGCGTCACCCGGCCCGAACGGAGCAGGTCGCGCAGCAGGTCACGGACTCGCCGTGGGCCCAGCCCGGTACGGGCGGCCAGGTCGGCGGTGGGCGCACGCCCGTCGTGGACCAGCGCATCAAGCACGGCTTGCTCGTCCGCGTTCAGGCCTGCGCGGGCCCGTGCGGGTGGCATCGGCGGCTCGCGGAGCCGGGCGGTCTCGGTCTCGGTGAGCGCCGCGAGCCGCCAGCTCGCACCCTCGGCGATCACCCGGGTGACGAGGTGGGTGCGCACCGCGCGAGTGTGGGCCAGCGCACCGAGCCGGCCCAGGAGGTACTCGGTCAGCTCGGCCATCGTCCGGGAGGTGACTGTCAGGAGCAGGTCGCGGCCGCCGGAGGTGATGTCGATCGTGGCGCATTGTGGGTCGTCCGCCAGGAGCGCGGCGATGTCCTGTGAGTGGCCGGCGCTGTCGATCTCGACGAGCGCGAAGGGGCTGCGAGGAGCGGCGGCGTACGCGGTGACCCACGCGGCTCCGCCGTCGCGCAGCCGCTCCCAGCGGCGGGCGACCGTCACGGGGTCGATGCCGAGCACGGCGCCGACCTGCGACCAGGAGGCTCGCGGGCTGACCTGCAGTGCGTGGACGACTCGGCGGTCCACCTCGTCGAGAGCAACCGGATCCTGCACGGGAACACCCTATCCGGGTCGAAATCTGCGCATGAGTGCGAACTCTGCGGTGAGAACCCCACGATCTCTCCGTCCCCGTCGTCAGACCCCCTTGGAGTGTGTCGGGATGTCCAGCGGTCCCACTGTCGCACTACCCGCCCCGAGGCCCGCCCGCGTCGCCTCGGTCGTCGGTTTCCTGGTCGTCATGGAGCTCGCGTCCGGGATCACGCAGGGCTGGATCTCGCTCCTGCTGCCGAGCTTCGTCGAGCGGTACGGCCTGACGTCGGCCGACGCCAACTGGATCACGGCGTCCGCGCTGCTCTCGACCGTCGTCTGCGTGCCGCTGCTGTCGAAGCTCGGTGACGTCTACGGCCACCAGCGGCTCCTCGTGGTGGCCGCCTCCCTGGTCGCCCCGGGTTCGGTGATCGTGGCGCTGGCCCCGTCGTTCACCCTGCTGTTGGTCGGGCGGGTCCTGCAGGGCGCGATCACCGCGTTCCTCCCGCTGGAGTTCGCGATCGTCCGGGAGCGAGCGGGGGAGAACGCCGGGGCAGCGCACCCGCTCGTCCCGTTGGACATGATCCGCGACGGAGCCCAGGGCCTGCCGCTGCTCGCGGCGTTCGTCTTCGGCGCCCACCTGTTCGGCAGCTCGGCGCCCAACGCCGTCTTCCTCGGCACCGATCCCGGAACCGTCGGGTTCGGGCTGGGACTGTCCGGGACGGCGCTCGGCGGGGCCCTGGTGGTGCTGGGCGCGGCGATGTTCCTGGGGACGACGCTCGCGGCTCGGACGACCGCCCGGATCGGCGCGGCGGGGACGTTGATCACCGGCGCCGTGCTGTCCGCGGCCTCCTATCTGGCGACCGCGGTCTTCCACCACGATCTCGTGGCCTTCCTCGTCTGGCAGGCCGGGCTCGGCCTCGGCGGCGGGTTGGTCGCGGCCACGTTGCCGACGATCGTCGTGGCGCGGGCGCCCGCGGACTCCGTCGGGATCGCCTCGGGGCTCTACAACACCGCCCGCACGGCGGCGGGTTCGGTCGCGGGCGCCGTGTTCGCCGCGGTCATGTCCGCCCTGGTGCTCCAGATGGGCCCGAAGACCGTCGCCGCGGAGTCCGCCTACGTGGCGGTCTGGGTGATCTGTGCCTGTCTCGCGCTGATCGTCGCCGTCCTCGCGGTGTTCGTGACCCGGTCCCGCGAGTCGGCGTGACCACCGCGGGTCTGCGCTCGGTGCTGGACCTCTTCTCCGTCGGGATCGGGCCCTCCTCGTCGCACACGGTGGGGCCGATGCGGGCGGCGACCGCCTTCGCCCGGACACTCGAGGACGCCGTCGACCGGCTCGAGATCGAGCTGCTGGGCTCCCTCGGGTCGACCGGACTCGGCCACGGCACGCCCGACGCCGTCGTGGCCGGGCTCCGCGGCCTCGACCCCGCCACGTGCGACCCGGCCGAGGTCCGGGGGAGCTGGGCGGCGCTCGGCTCCGGTGCGCCTGTCGGCCTGGTCGAGGGACCGACCGTGCGGGTCCGCACCGCCGATGTCCGGCTCGTGCCAGGCGAGCGTCTGCCGGGCCACCCCAACGCACTGCGGATGCGGGCATGGGCGGGGGAGACCCGGCTCGCCGAGACCGTCGCCTATTCAGTCGGCGGCGGGGCCGTGGTCGTCGACGGTGAGATCGGCGAGGAGCCCGCCGGGCCGCCGGTCCCGTACCCGTACGCCTCCGCGGACGAGCTGCTCGCGCTCTGCGCGCGGGAGGGCTGCGACATCGCCGATCTCATGCGGGCCAACGAGACGGCCCGCCACGGTGGCGCGGCTCTCGACCGCGGCCTCGCCCACCGGTGGGCCGCGATGCGGGCCTGCCTCGAGGCGGGACTGGTGGGCCGGGGCGTGCTGCCCGGCGGGCTCGGCACCCGACGACGGGCGGGCATCCTCGCCGCGGCGCTGCGCGCGGCCGCCGTCCCCCTGGACTCCCCGGAGTGGCTGCAGCCGTACGCGATGGCCGTCAACGAGGAGAACGCCGCGGGCCACCGCGTCGTCACCGCTCCCACCAACGGGGCGGCGGGGATCGTGCCCGCGGTGCTCTACCACCACGTCACGTCGACCGGGGACGGCGCGGCCGTTCCCCGCTTCCTGCTCACCGCTGCGGCCGTCGGCGGGGTCGTCGCGCGCAACGCGTCGATCTCCGGGGCCGATGTCGGCTGTCAGGGCGAGGTCGGGTCGGCCGCGGCGATGGCCGCGGCCGGGTACTGCGCCGTTCTGGGCGGATCACCCGCCGCGGTCGAGAACGCCGCCGAGATCGCCCTGGAACACCACCTCGGCCTGACGTGCGACCCCGTCGCGGGGCTGGTCCAGGTGCCCTGCATCGAGCGCAACGCGATCGCCGCGGGGACGGCCGTCTCGGCCGCCCGGATGGCCCTGCGGGACCACGGTTCCCATGTCGTGTCGCTCGACGTCGTGATCGAGACCGTGCGTCGCACGGGTCGGGACATGTCCTCCCGCTACAAGGAGACCTCCGACGGAGGTCTCGCCGTGACCGTTCCCTACTGCTGATCGGAGACCTGCCATGACCACCGCTGTGAAGACCCTGCAGGACAGGGTCACCGCCTCCGTCGACGCCCGGGCCGACGAGCTGATCGCGCTCAGCCACGCCATCCACGCGAACCCCGAGGTCTCCTACGCCGAGCACGCCGCCGCGGCCCTGGTCGCCCGGTCGGCCGAGGCGGCCGGGTTCGCCACCGAGCTGGGTGCGTACGGGATCCCCACCGCGGTGGAGGCCGTGGCGGGCGTCGGCGAGCTGACGGTCGCGGTGTGCGCCGAGTACGACGCGCTGCCGGACATCGGGCACGCCTGTGGACACAACATGATCGCCGCGATGGCCGTCGGGGCCTCCGCCGCGCTCGCCGAGGTCGCCGACGAGCTGGACCTGCGCGTGAAGCTGCTCGGCACGCCTGCCGAGGAACACGGCGGGGGCAAGGTCGACCTGCTGCTCGCGGGAGCGTGGGAGGACGTGACCTTCTCCCTGATGGCCCACGGCGGCACCGGGGCGGACGCTCCGTGCGATGCCATGCGCAGCACCGCCGTCGAGCGCCTGGAGATCACCTACACCGGCCGCGCCGCCCACGCCGCGGGCGCGCCGACGAAGGGGGTCAACGCGGGCGCCGCGGCCACGGTCGCGTTGACCGCCCTCGGCCTGTTGCGCCAGCAGCTCAGTCCCGAGGTCAACGTCAACGCCTTCGTCTCGCACGGCGGCGAGGCCACCAACATCATCCCGGAACGCGCCGTCGTCCAACTGGAGATCCGGGCCTACGACCTCGACGAATGGCGCGACCTGCGGCGCCGCGTCCTGGCCTGCTTCGAGGCGGGCGCCGTCGCCACCGGCTGTTCCTGGGCGCACCGCCGCACCGAGCACCCGTACGCGCCGCTGGCCCCGCACGCCGGGCTGGCGGAGGTCTGGAACCGGACGATCCAGGGGCTCGGCCGCGTCCTCGACCCGAGCCGCGTGCTCGGCGGCGGCTCCACGGACATGGGCAACGTGTCGCAGGTGCTGCCGGCCATCCACCCGCTGGTCTCGGTGCTGGGCAACGACTCCGTGCCGCACCACGCCGACTTCACGGCTGCCGCGGCCACGCCGCAGGCCGACGCCGCCGTGCTCGACGGGGCGAAGGCGCTGGCCTTGACCGTCGTCGAAGCCGCACTGGACCCCGCCCTGCGGGCCGAGCTGCTCGACAGGCAACGCAGCCGTCCGGCAGGCGCGACCCGCACCACCCTGGAGGCCTGATGTCCCTGACCGAGCTTGTCGAGAGCCTCGCCCCGACCTTCCATGCCCTCAGCGACGCGATCTGGGACGCCCCCCAGCTCCGCTGGCAGGAGCACGACGCGACTGCCCGCCAGATCGCCGTCGCCGAGGCTGAGGGGTTCACGGTCACCCGCGAGATCGCCGGCATCCCCACCGCGTTCCAGGCGGAGACGGGATCCGGCGGACCGCTGATCGTCTTCCTCGGCGAGTACGACGCGCTCGCGGGCCTCAGCCAGGAGTCCGGTGCCACCACCTGCACGCCGGACGGCGAGGGACGGGACGGCCACGGCTGCGGTCACCACCTCCTGGGCGCCGGCTCTCTGCTCGCGGCAGTGGCCCTGGCCCGTCACCTGCGCGCGAACGGCCTCCCCGGCCGAGTGCGCTACTACGGCTGCCCTGCCGAGGAGGCCGCGGCCGGTAAGTCGTTCATGGCCGCCGCCGGCGCGTTCGACGACGTGGACGCCGCCCTGACCTGGCACCCCGCGGGCGGCACCGGCACCGTCTCCACCCAGGGGCGCTGCCTGGCCTACGCCCAGGCACACTTCCGTTTCACCGGTCGGGCGAGCCACGCCGGCGTCTCGCCGCATCTCGGACGCAGCGCCCTCGACGCCGCCGAGCTGATGAACGTCGGGGTGAACTTCCTGCGCGAGCACATGCCGGACACCGCGCGGATCCACTACGCGTTCACCGACGCGGGCGGGGCCTCCCCGAACGTCGTCCCCGCGTCGTCCGAGGTCTACTACCTCGTGCGTGCGGAGACCGTGCCCGCCATGCAGGAGCTCTACGACCGAGTGGTCGCCGTCGCAGAGGGCGCCGCCCTCATGACCTCGACCACCCTCGAGGTGCGCTTCGACGGCGCCAGCGCGGAGATCCTGCCGAACCAGGTCCTGGAGGAGGCGTTGCACGCGAATCTCGTCCGGATCGGCGGCGTGCCGTTCGACGCCGCGGACCAGGCACTCGCCGCGACGTTCAGCGCCGGGTTCGCCCCCGACGAGGTCCGCCGGACCCGGATCGCCGCCGGGCTCGCCGCCGACGATCCGCGGTGTCTCGACGACGGCGTCCCCCCACTCGCGGCACCCGAGCACCGGCACCTGAACTCGGGGTCCAGCGACGTCGGCGACGTCAGCTGGATCACCCCGACGGTGCAGATCCTCAGCTGCGCGGTGGCGTTCGGCACCCCCTGGCACACCTGGCAGTACGTCGCGCAGGGCAAGCTGCCCGCCGCCCACAAGGCACTCACCCACGCCGCCACGGTGATCGCCACGACGGGCCTCGACCTGCTCACCCGGCCCGACCTGCTCGCCGCGGCGCGCGCCGAGCACGCCGAGGTCATCGCGCAGACCCCGTACATGTGTCCGATCCCGAAGGGTCTGCTCGCCCCACCCGTGCGCGCGAGGTGAGGTCGGTCGGTCAGCTCCCATGCACCACGACGCTGCGCAGGGTGCTGCCCTGGTACATCGCCGCGTAGCCGTCGTTGATCTCGTCGAGGGTGAAGGTGCGGGTGACGAGCTCGTCCAGCTTGAGGACGCCGGCACGGTAGAGGTCCAGCAGCGCGGGGACGGCCTCGGTGGGCGACCAACTGCCGTACAGGCAGCCCTGGATCCGCTTCTGGTACATCGGCAGCTGGACGAGGTCCAGCGGGACCTGTCCGGCGTCCCGACCGGGGACGGCCGTCGCGACGACGGTGCCGTTCTTGCGGACGGCGTCGAAGGCCTGCGCGATGTAGGAGCCCTTGAGCGTGCTGGTCGTGACGATCGCGACGTCCGCGCCCTGCCCGTTGGTCAGCGAGCGCGCGAGGTCGGTGGCCTCCTCGATGGTCTCCACGGCGTCCGTGGCGCCGAACTCGAGTGCGCTGCTGCGCCGGAACGGCAGCGGGTCGACGGCGACCACCCGGACGGCACCCGCGTGCGCCGCGCCCTGGACCGCGTTGATGCCGAGCCCGCCCGTGCCCATCACGATCACGACGTCTCCCGGCCGCACCCCGCCGGCGTTGACCGCGGATCCCCAGCCGGTGGGGACACCGCAGCCGACCAGCGCCGCCGTCGTCAGGGGGATGTCCTTCCCGATCGGGATGCAGCAGAGCTCGGGCACCACGCTGTACTCCGAGAACGTTCCGACGAAGGAGGCCTGCGCGACCGGTCTGCCGTCCTGGTGCATCCGGAAGGTGCCGTCCAGCATGGCGCCCCGCCCGATCAGCGCGCCGAGGTCGCACAGGTTCTGCATCCCGCCCGCGCACCAGCGACAGCGCCCGCAGCCGGGGAGGAAGGAGGTGACGACGTGGTCGCCGACCGCCAGGGTGGTGACGCCGGGGCCCACCGCCTCCACGACCCCCGCACCCTCGTGTCCGCCGCAGTAGGGCAGGACCTGGGTGCCGCTGTCACCGGTGGCGTGGTGCTCGTCGGAGTGGCAGAGCCCGCTCGCGGCGTAGCGCAGCAGGACCTCGTTCGCGCGGGGCTCGTCGACGTCGACCTCGACGACCTCCCATTTCCCTGGTACCTCCATGAGCAGCGCTGCACGGGACTTCACGACGCCTCCTGGGCGGATCTGGACGGGGTGTACAGACCGCGGATCTCGCGGCGGGCGATCTTGCCGCTCGCCATGCGCGGCAACGGCTCCGCGACGTGTACGACGTGGCGTGGGATCTTGTAACCCGCCAGCTGTGCCCGGCAGTGCTCGACGATCACATCCACGGGTGGGGCGGCGGCGCCGTACACGATCGCGGCCGGCGTCTCGCCGAACCGCGCGTCGGGAACAGGGACCACGCACACCTCCTCGACTCCGGGCAGCGTGGCGATCACGTTCTCGATCTCCGAAGGGGCGATGTTGTACCCGCCCGAGATGATGAGGTCCTTCAGTCGGTCGACCATTCGGATCAACCCGGACTCGTCCGCGACCCCCACGTCGCCGGTGTGGAACCAGCCGTCCCGCCAGGCCTCGGCGGTCGCCTCGGGGTTGCGCCAGTAGCCGGGGGTGATCGACGGCCCGCGGGCCACGATCTCGCCTTCCTCGCCCGGGGCACAGTCGCTCCCGTCCGGCCTCACGACCCGGTGCGGTGTGTGGATCGACCCGCGCCCGACGGCCTCCGGGTGGCGGACCGCCTCGTCGACCGGGTTCATGGACGACAGCCCGTGCAGTTCGGTCATGCCGTAGGACTGGCGGAGCACGACCCCCTTGTCCAGCCAGACCTGGAGGTTGTCCGGCGAGACCCGGGCACCCGCCACGGTCGCCAGCTGGATGCAGGACAGGTCGGCGTCGGCGAACTCGGGGAGCGCGGACATCTGCTCGAAGAGCAGCGGGACGCCGCACGCGACCTCGACCCGCTGCTCGGTGATCCGCGTGAGCATCGCCTTCGCGTCGAAGCCTCGCTCGTAGAACAGGGTCATCCCACGAGTGAGCGGGTGCAACACGTGCCAGGGCAGCCCGGGCATTCCGGACATTGAGAGGACGAAGATCATTCGACCGCCTGGTCGCATCACCGGCTCGGTGACGGCGAACTCGGTGACGAAGCTGACGAAGCTGCGATGGGAGATCGTGACGCCCTTGGGCTTCGAGGTGGTCCCGCTGGTGTAGACGATGATCGCCACGTCGTCCGGCTCGACGGCCGGGGGCGGCAGCGGGGTGCGGGGCGCGAGGCGCTGCGCGGCGAAGGACTCCATCGACAGCAGCTGGATCCGGTTCTCGCCGATCGCGGCGCTCATGCTCGCTGTGGAGGCCTCGTCGGCGACGACGGCGACCGGCTCGGCGTCGTCGATCTGCCTGCGGAACTCGGCGGCGGTGAATCGGTTGTTGAAGGGCACTGCGATCGCACCGAGCTTGAGCGCCCCGATGGCGGCGGCGATCCACTCGAGGCTGTTGGCGCCGACGAACCCGACGCGGTCACCGGCGCGGATCCCGAGATCGGCCAGTCGACGGGCGGTCGAGTCGGTCCATCCGTGCAGGGTGGCGTAGTCGACCTCGTCGACGCCGTCGAACACGATGGCGGGGCGGTCGGGGTTGTTGCGAGCCCACCAGCTGACGCCGTCTGTGATCATGCATATCTCCCGGTGGCGGTCAGGAGAGCGCGGCGACATCCGCAGGCGGTCGGGATCGACGGCGGCATTCGTCCGCACTCCTGTCTGCGTTGACAAGAATTCAAGGCGGCACGGAAAGGCACGAGAAAAGCAGTGAACTGCCGAACGAATCGATACCTTACGACGGTAGGTGAGAGGGTGTCAAGGGTCGGGCGCTGTCCCGGGCGGGCGCGACCGGGGCGATTCGGGTGTCCGCGACCCCGCGCAGGAACGTGCGGATCGACTCGGCCCACAGCTCCTCGGGCTCGAACCGGTTCGCCTCGACCGCGCGGGTGAGCGAGGGGTCCTCCGCCGGGTCGAGGTGCGGGAAGATCTCGCGCCGAGAGGCGGGGCGTTTCATGGCCTCGGTCAGCGCGGCGCCGAGGGTGAAGCGGTCCAGTCCGTCGAGTACCAGGACCTGCAGGTGCTCGGGCACACCGACCTCGGCGAGGAACGCGGCCCCCACCTCGTAGACCGGGCCGAACACCTCGCGGGGCATGAACTGCAGGAGGACGGGCGCGGCGTTCGCATGGCGCAGGATCGTCCGGCGGAAGTTCAGGCTCTGGGTGACGAAGTACTCGATCCACCGCTCCGGGTCTCGTCGGCGCGGGCGCGGGGTCTCCAGCACGATCGCGCGAGCGACCGCCTCGAGGATCGAGGCCTTGTCCGGGAAATGGTAGTAGAGCGAGGGCGCCTGCACGTTCATGTCCCGGGCCAGCCGCTTGAGGCTGAAGGCCTCCAGGCCTTCGGCATCGATGATCGCCAGAGCGGCGTCGACGATGGACGTCGGGCTCAGTAGTGGCTGGGCGGGGCGCGGCATGATCGCCAGTATGGCGCATTCTTTGAAGTAATTCCGCACCTATCGCCCTAAGGTACGGTCCGCTCGAGAGGGGTGAGGCACATGGGTGTGCTGGACGGCAGGGTCGCTCTGGTCACGGGTGGGGCCGCCGGCATCGGGCTCGCCTCGGCGCTCGCCCTCGCCGAGGCGGGCGCCGACGTGGTGATCGGTGACCTGAACGCGGAGGCGGGCGCGGAGGCGCGCGAGCGGATCGTCGGACTGGGGCGGCAGAGCCTGTTCATCGCCACCGATGCGACGGACGAGGAGCAGGTCGCCGAGCTGGTTGCGCGAACCGTCGCCGATCTGGGCGGGCTGGACCTGGCTCTGAACAACGTCGGCCGCGGCGAGCTGGGACGAACGGTCACGACCACCACCCTGGAGAGCTGGAACGCGATCCTCGGGCTGTCCCTGACCTCGACCTGGCTGGCGTGCAAGCACGAGATCCCGGCGATGGTCGAACGGGGTGGCGGTGCCATCGTCAACATGGCCTCGAGCGCCGGGGTCAGTCCGCAGGTCACCGCCTCGCCCGCCTACGCCGCAGCCAAGGCGGGTGTCGTCCACCTGACTCGGTACGCCGCACGCCAGTACGCGGACGTCGGCGTACGGGTCAACGCGGTCGCACCCGGCCTCACGCTGACCCGTCGGGTGGAGGCCTGGTTCGACGCCGACGCGATCGCTGAGGAGGTCGCCGACAGCCAGTTCGTGGCGCGGGCGGCGCTGCCCGCAGAGGTCGCGGCGGCCGTCGTGTACCTGTGCTCACCTGCGGCGGCCATGGTCACCGGGCACACCCTGCCCGTGTCCGGCGGGGTCCGCTGAAGAGCCGGTTGACACCTCTCTACCTACACTCGTAAGGTAAAAATCGTCGCCCGGTTCGGGTGGCCGTCCGCGCGGCGATCTGCCCTCGCGGTCCCTTCCTTCCACCGGACCGACTGCCCGACGAGGGGGAGTGCGCATCGTGGTTCTCGATCTGTACGTCGACGGGGCATGGATCCCGTCGGTCACCACCGACCTGATCGAGGTGCTGAACCCGGCGACGGGGGAGCGCATCGCGCAGGTCCCGGCCGGTGCCGCCGCCGATGTCGATCGTGCCGTCGAGGCGGCCGCCCGCGCCCGGGAGGGGTGGGCGGCGACCGATCCCGGCGAGCGCGCGAAGCTCGTGTCCCGATTGGCGGACGAGCTCGAGCGTCGCCAGGACGAGCTGACCGACCTCGTGGTCGCGGAGGTCGGTACACCGCGCCGGACCGCGCGCTGGGCCCAGGTCGGACTCGGCATCCTCGACCTCCGGGAGGCTGCGGCGGCCGCCGCGGACTTCCCGTGGGAGGAACCGTTGCGCAACTCGGTGATCGTGCGCGAGCCCGTCGGCGTCGTCGGTGCGATCACGCCCTGGAACTATCCCCTCCACCAGATCACCGCCAAGATCGGTGCCGCGTTCGCCGCGGGGTGCACCGTCGTCGTCAAGGCCAGCGAGGTCGCCCCGCTCACCGCGAACCTGCTGGCCGAGGCCGTGCACGCCGTCGGTGTGCCCGCCGGGGTGTTCAACCTCGTCCACGGCCACGGGTGGACGGTCGGCGAGGCGCTGGCGGCACACCCCGACGTCGACATGGTCAGCTTCACCGGGTCCAACGCCGTCGGCAAGCGGATCATCGAGCTCTCCGCGGGCACGGTGAAGCGGGTGTCGCTGGAGCTCGGCGGCAAGAGCGCCGCGGTGCTGCTGGCGGACCTCACGGACGAGGAGTTCGCCAAGGCGGTGCCGCACACCGTACGTGCCTGCTACATGAACGGCGGCCAGTCCTGTAACGCGCAGACCCGGATGCTCGTGCCGCGCGAGCGGCTCGGCGCCGCCGAGGAGCTGGCGAAGCGGGCGGCCGAGTCCTACACCCTCGGGGACCCGACCGCGGACGGCACCAGGCTCGGTCCGATGGTCACCGAAGCGCAGCGCGACAAGGTCCTCGGCTACGTCCGCACCGGTCTGAGCGAAGGTGCCCGCCTGGTCACCGGCTCGACCGAGGCGTGGGACGGGCCAGGTTACTTCGTGGCTCCCACCGTGCTGTCGGACGTCTCCCCGGAGGCGACCGTGGCACAGGAGGAGATCTTCGGACCGGTCCTGTCGATCATCCCGTTCGACACCGAGGACGAGGCCGTCGCCATCGCGAACGGCACGATCTTCGGGATCGCGGGTGCTGTCTGGTCCACCGACGCCGCCCACGCGGAGGCCGTCGCCCGACGCATCCGGGCCACCCAGATCGAGATCAACGGCGGCGGCTTCAACGGCGCCGCGCCGTTCGGCGGGTTCAAGCAGTCCGGGCACGGCCGCGAGGGCGGCGCGTTCGGGCTGGAGGAGTTCGTCGAGATCAAGAGCATGCAGTTCCGCCCCGCGTCCTGAACCGACAGAGGACCCACCACCATGGCCGACCCCGGGCTCTACCCGCCCTTCCCCTACGACGCGGAGACCGCGACGGGCTTCGCCCGCACGATGTTCGACCACCTGGACAACGGCACGACCGACATGGCGCCCGAGGTACTGGAGATCGATCCCCGCGTCTACCGCGATCCCGAGCTCGCTGCCCGCGAGCGCGCCGAGCTGTTCGGCTACGTCCCGATCGTCGCCGCGCACGGCACCGAGCTGCCGAAGCCGAACGACTACCTGACGGTGCAGCTGCCCAACAACGAGGTCGTCCTGGTGCGCCAGCGGGACGGGCTGGTCCGCGGCTTCGTCAACACCTGCCGCCACCGCGGCGCCCGGCTCGTCAACGAGGACTCGGGCAACCGTCGGTTCTTCTCCTGCCGCTACCACGGCTGGTCCTACGGCGGGGACGGCAGCCTGCGCGCCATCGCGGACGAGCCGACGTTCGGCGCGATGGACAAGTCCTGCCTCGGGCTCAAGGAGGTCCCGGTCGAGGAGCGGCACGGGTTCGTCTGGGCGGTGGACTCCGCCGCCCCCGACCGCAAGATCGACGTCGGCGAGTGGCTCGGTCCGGACTTCGACGCCTCGCTGGGCGCGATGGAGATGGACCGCTACCACTGCCACCGGGTCGGCGACTTCGACCTGGAGATCAACTGGAAGGTCCTGATGGACGCCTTCCTGGACGGCTACCACATCGCCTACGCCCACACCGGCACCGTTGCGCCCTATTTCCACAACAACGCCCAGACCTGGCAGCCGATGGGCCGCCACGGGCGGATGGTCTCCGCACGCAAGAGCATCGACACGATCCGCGGGCAGGACCCGGCCACCGTGGACGTGAACCGCCACATCACGGTCGCGCACTTCCTCATGCCGAACATGACCGTGTTGCGGCAGCCGGACCACCTCGAGGTGCTCAACTTCGTGCCCGCGCCACACACCGCGGTCGGCACCCGGATGCAGATGCGGATCCTGACCCGCGAGCCCGCCACCACCGACGAGCTGACGGCCCGCTGGGAGAAGAACTGGAACATCCTCCAGGCGGTCCTGCAGGACGAGGACATCGTGGTCAACGAGGGACTGCAGAAGGCGGTGTCGAACGCCGATCTCGGGCCGCTCTACCTCGGCCGCAACGAGATCGCGAACCAGCACTTCCACCGCTGGATGGCCGCCGCGCTCGCCGACCCCCGGCACTGGGGCTGACCATGGGCTACTCCTTCCACGACCACCGTATCCCCGGAGGGATCGGCGCCGACGACGGCTTCTGGGAGTCCCTCGAGGACGGGGAGTTCCGGCTGGCGCGCTGCGCGGACTGCGAACGCTGGATGTGGCCCGCGCACCACCGCTGTCCGACCTGTGGGAGCTGGGAACAGCGCTGGGAGCACACGGCGATGGCAGGCCGGGTGTTCTCGTGGACCCGCGTGCACGCCGGGGTCGACCAGGCCCGAGAGGGTGCTCCCGAGCTGCCCTACGTCGTGGTCGTCGCCGAGCTGCCCGCCGCGGCGGGAGCCCGGGTCCTCGGGAAGCTGGCCGGGCCGGACGTCGACGTCCGGATCGGCGCGCCGTTGACCGGGCACATCGACCCGCCGTCGGTGCGGTCGCGCGGGTACGCGGCCGTGCGGTGGACGCTGGGGGAGCACTGATGCTGAGGGGGACCACGGCGGTCGTCGGACTCGGCGACACGCCCTTCCACAAGCGCGGGACCAGCGGTGAGCCCGCGCTCAAGCTGGCGCTGCGGGCCATCGTGGCCGCGGCCGAGGACGCCGGGATCGACCCGGCGGACATCGACGGGTTCGTGTCCTACGGCGCCGAACGCGCCGAGGGGCAGCGGATGATGGCCGCGCTGGGCACCAAGGAGCTGCGCTTCGGCGCGCTGGCCTGGACCCACGGCGGCGGGATCCCGGGCGCTCTCGGGCTCGCCGCCACGGCGATCGTCACCGGCCAGGCCGAGGTCGTCGCTGTGTACCGGGCCATGTCGGAGTACCGGGGCAGCCGCGGGAACGTCGACGTCGGGCAGGGGGACACCCCGGCCCAGCAGCTGGTCAACGGCATCGAGGTGCCCGTGCAGATGTGCGCCCTGCGGTCCATGCGGTTGATCGAGGCCGAAGGCGTGCCGGCACGGACCCTGCGAGACATGGCGTTGGTGTCGTACCACCACGCCGCCAACAACCCGCGGGCCGTGGGACGCGGCGGCCTGGACGTGGAGACCTACGACGCCTCCCGTTGGATCTCCGAGCCCTACCGGCTCTACGACTGCTCCCGGGAGAACGACGCGGGCTCCGCGGTGATCATGGTGTCCGCGGAGCGTGCGAAGGACCTCCGTCAGGCTCCCGCCTACCTCCTCGGTGCCCCGATGGGCGCGGCGGGGAGCTGGGGGATGCGGGAGGAGGCCGCGGACCCCTACTGGTCCGCAGGCTTCCAGGGCGTGGCGGACCGGCTCTGGCGGGAGACCGGCTACGGCCCGGGGGACGTCGACGTCGCCCAGATCTACGAGAACATGACGGGGATGGGCGTGTCCGCGCTGATCGAGCACGGGTTCTGCACCCTCGAGGGCGCGGGCGAGTTCGTCACCTTCGACAACCTCGTGGCGCCCACGGGGACGCTGCCGGTGAACACCTCCGGCGGCAACCTGGCCGAGGGCTTCGTGCACGGCATGAGCCTGGTCGGCGAGGCGGTGCGCCAGATCCGGGGCACCTCGAGCAACCAGGTGCCGGACGCGACCCTGTCGCTCATGACCGGCGGCCCCGGAGATCCGGTCGTCTCCACCGCCCTGCTCGCCGGATCGGCGGCCCTCTAGATGCGTCGCGTGGTCACGACCGAAGGCCACGACGGCCGCTCCTACATCCTCTCCGACGGCGCGGCCGCCACCGCCGAGGTCGGGACCATGGACCTGGACCTGTTGTGGCGCAACGACGCCGTGCCCGCTCTCCCGGCGGACACGGAGGTTCCGACCGAGGTCTCCTTCCCGCCGCCCGGCGGGGTCTGGGTCATCACCTGGACCATCCCGGCGGGCACCACCGGGGAGGACCCGGACGACATCGTGGCGAGCACCGGGGAGCGTCCCGGGTTCCACTCGACGGAGTCCGTCGACGTGAACGTGGTGCTCTCCGGTGAGGTCGTGCTGGAGCTCGACGAGGGCGAGGTCACCCTGCGCGCGGGGGACCTCGTCGTCGTCAACGGCAGTAGACACGCCTGGCAGAACAGGTCGTCGGAGCCCGTGCGGGTGCTCTCGACGATCGTCGGGGGCACCCGCACACCCTCTTCCCTCACTGACGAGTCCTGAGAGGACCCATCATGTCCGCTGTACGCACCGCGGGATCCCGGGCGGTCGTGTTGACCTGCCTCGCGGTCACGATCATCGACGGCATCGACCTCCTGATGTTCGGCGCCGTGCTGCCCGTGCTGATCCAGAACGGCGAGTGGGGCATCACCGCCGTGACCGCCGGCGTCGTCGGCAGCCTGTCCCTGTTCGGCATGATGATCGGCGCGACGGTGGCGGGGTACCTCACCGACATCGTCGGCAGGCGGCCGATCGTGCTGGGCTGCGTCGCGCTGTTCTCGCTCTTCACCGGGGTCTGCGCGATCGCGACGAGCCTGGAGATGTTCGCGATCTTCCGCTTCCTGGCCGGACTCGGCTTCGGCGGCGCGCTGCCCACGGTCATCGCGCTGACCATGGAGTACGTCAAGATCGAGCGTCGGCAGTTCGCCAACGGCCTGATCCAGACCGGCTTCCCGATCGGCGGCGCGATCATCTCCGTCGTGGCGATCTTCGTCATCCCCGCCCTCGGGTGGCACGTGCTGTTCGCGGCCGCCGCTGCCATCGGGGCCGTCCTGTTCTTCGTGGCCTACCGCAACCTCCCGGAGTCGATGGCCTTCCTGGTGGCCCGCGGCCGGGTGGACGAGGCGCGCGCGTTGGCCGAGCGGTACGACGTCGGCGAGGGCGCGGAGTCCTCGCTCGCGCTCAAGCAGGCGGACGCCGGGCCGGTCGAGAAGCGCTCCGCCTTCCGCATCATGTTCGTGCCCGGCCTCCGCGTCGCGGTGGTCCTCTTCCCGGTGATCAGCTTCTTCGGGCTGCTCGTGTCCTACGGCATGAACACCTGGATCCCGCAGATCCTGCGCTCCACCGGCTACGACCTGGGCTCGGCGCTGTCGTTCCTGCTGGCGTTCAACATCGGCAGCGCCATCGGCATGGTCGTGCTGACCGGTCTCGCCGACCGGTTCGGCTCACGGCGCGTCATCTCCACCGGCTTCGTCCTGGGCGCACTCGCGGTGGCCACCCTGACCCTGGGCCCCGCGCAGGCCCTCGTCTTCACGCTGGTGCTGGTCATCGGGTTCTGCGCCTCCTCGCAGACCGCGGTCTACGGGTTCGCCGGCGTGTACTTCCCGGCTGCCGCGCGCGGCACGGTGCTCGGGCTCTGCACGGGGCTGGGCCGCCTCGGCGGCGTCGTCGGGCCGATCATGGTCGGCCTGATCATGTCGACCTCCGTCGGTGCGACCGGTGTGTTCTGGGCGTTCTGCGCGGTCGGCGTGACGGCCGCGGTGCTCGTCTCCCTCATGCCGCGGACCGGGCTGTCGGACAAGCGGACCGTCGCGACGGACCCCCAGGTGGCCACCGCGTGAAGCCCGACGACCTCTACGGCACCTGGGAGCTCGTCTCCTTCGTCCGGCTGGTCGAGGACGAGGTCATCGGGGACGTTCTCGGCCCCGAACCCGTCGGCCGGATCGGGTACCAGCCGGACGGCCGGGTCACCGCCCTACTCATGCAACGTGACCGGCCATGGCCGGCCGACGGCGACTTCCTGCAGGCCGACGACCCCACCCGCGGCGCCGCCGCGCTCGGCTTCGTCGGCTACGGCGGAACCTTCTCCGTTAGCGGGGACGTCGTCACCCACCGACTCGACATTTCGCTCTACCCGGAGCACCCCGGGACCGACCTCGTGCGCATCGCCCGACGGGAGGGCGAGCGACTCGTCCTGCGCACCGAGGAGCGCCGGACCCGCTCCGGACGCGCCCTCTACGACGAACTGACCTGGCGCCGGTGGAGCGCCGACCCCCGCTGACGCACGACTCCGCACTCACCGTCGAACGGAGTACCACCACCATGCCCACGCAGACCGCTGACGTCCCCTCCGAGCTCGTCGTCGACTTCGACATCACCGACCCGGCGCTCGCCGTACCCCACGAGATGTTGTCCGCACTGCAGGAGAAGACCCCTGTGGCCTGGTCCCCGCTGCACGGCGGGCACTGGATCCTGACCCGCTACGCCGACTGTTACGACGCCTGCCGCGACTGGGAGACCTTCTCGGTCGCCAACGCCCAGGTCCCGCGGATCACCACCGAGCCGTCGATCCCCAACGAGATCGACCCGCCCGCGCACAAGTCCTACCGGGAGATCCTCAACCCCCTGTTCAGCCCGCGCCGGATGAAGGCGCTGGAGGAGCAGATCCGGCGGGTGGCGGTCGAGCTGATCGACGCGTTCGCCGCCCGTGGCACGTGTGACTTCGTGACGGAGTTCGCGCAGCCGATCACCGCGGGCACCTTCGTCGCGCTCATGGGGTGGCCCGCTGAGCACGCTGCGATGTTCGACCGCTGGACCACCGACCTTCTCGTCGGCAAGCCGGGCGGTACCCCGGAGGAGGACGCGGCGGTGCGGGGTGCGGCGAACGATGCCGTCTTCGGCTACTTCGGGGACATGATCGCCCGCCGGGACGACCCCCGCGCCGACGACGTGATGAAGCTGCTCTTCGCCGCCCGCTACGAGGGCGAGCGCCCGCTCACGGACGACGAGCTGCGCAAGATGCTGTGGCTGCTCATGGTCGGTGGGCTGCACACCGTCCGCGGGGTGCTGTCCTTCGGCATGCTGCACCTGATCAAGGACCCGGCGCAGCGGGCGGCGTTGACCGCCGACCCGAGCCTGTCGACCGCGGCTGCGGAGGAGCTGCTGCGGATCGACTCGCCCGTGGCGCTGGGGCGGCTGGTGGCGAAGCGGACCGAGCTGCGCGGGGTCACGCTCGAACCGGGCGACCGGGTGCTGCTGATGTCCTCGGCGGCGGGGCGGGACGGCGAGGTCTTCGACGAGCCGCACGCGCTGCGGCTGGACCGGTCGGTGAACCGGCACCTGGCCTTCGGCGCGGGCGTGCACCGCTGCGTCGGCTCGCACCTGGCCCGCATCGAGATCCGGGTGGCCCTCGAGGAGATCCACCGCCGGATGCCCGACTACGCGCTCGACGGCGACCCGGTCTTCCACCACAGCCAGGTCCGCGGCCTCGAACACCTCCCGCTGCGGTTCACGCCCGCATGAGGATCGACTTCACGGGCCGGTACGCGCTGGTCACCGGAGCGGCGTCCGGCATCGGCCGTGCGACGGCCCGGTGGCTGGCCGACGCCGGCATCACCGGTCTGGTCCTCGTGGACACCGACGCGGACGGCCTCTCCGCCGTCGAGCTCGCGTGCGAGGTGCGGCGGGTGGTCGGGGACGTCGGCGATCCGGAGCTGTGGGAGCGGATCGAGGCCGAGACCCCGCGTCTGGATCACGCTGTGCTCAACGCCGGGGTGCCGCCCTCGGGGGTCCCCGTCGCCGACATGTCCGCGGAGCAGTGGCGCCGGGTCCTGGGCACCAACCTGGACGGCGTGTTCTACGGCCTGCGCTGCGCGCTGCGGCTGCTCCGTGGTGCGGGCGGCAGCATCGTCCTGACCTCGTCCGTCGCCGGCATCAGGCCGATGGAGTCGACCGCGGACTACGGCACCGCGAAGGCGGGCCTGGGGCACCTGGCGAAGGTCGCGGCGTTGGAGAACGCCGCGGCGGACATCCGCGTCAACGTCGTCGTCCCGGGCAGTGTGGACACCGGCATCTGGGACGCCCAGGAGGTGTTCCGCCAGGCGGTGGCGGACAGCGGCGAGGACCGTGCCGCGGTCGTGGCCCGGGTCGGCGCGCTCAACACCCCGCGCGGCCGGTGGGCCCGGCCGGAGGAGATGGCGGACTGCATCGGGTTCCTGCTGTCGGACCTGGCCGCCAACGTCACCGGCGCCCACCTGGTCAGCGACGGAGGCATCTCCCTGGTCAGCGCCCGGAGCCGCTGGTGACGGCGGCCGAGGTGGACCCGGAGCTGCGGCCGCTGCTGGAGCGCATGCCCACCCGCCCGCTCGGCGCCGCCACGCTCGAGTCCGACCGGGCGGCGATGCGGGGGGTCTGGGCCGCCGCCGGTCCGCCGCCCGAGGACGGGGTGACCCGCAGCGAGCGCACGGTGCCGGGCACCGACGTGCGCGTGGTGATCTTCGCTCCGCGGGAGCGCGCCGACGGGGCGGTGCCCGCGCTGCTGTTCGTCCACGGCGGCGGTTTCGTCGGCGGCACAGCGGACAACGGTGCGCCCCTCAACCGGCGGATCGTCGCCGAGCTGGGCGTCGTCGTGGTGTCCGTCGACTACCGGCTCGCACCCGAGCACCGCTACCCGGCGCAGGTCGAGGACTGTTACGCGGCCCTGCGCTGGCTCCACGACGGTGCGGACGACCTCGGCGTCGACCCGGGACGGATCGGCGTCGAGGGCATGAGCGCGGGCGGGGCGCTGGCGGCGGCCCTCGCGTTGCTGGTGCGCGACCGGGGTGAGCTCTCGCTCGCCCTGCAGTCGCTGATCTACCCGATGCTCGACGACCGCCCCGCCGCGACGGTGCCGGACGGGGTCACCGGCACGATCGCCTGGTTCCGGGAGAGCAACGCGTTCGGCTGGGCGTCGCTGCTGGGCGAGGACGCCGTGGGCGGGCCGGACGTGTCGCCGTACGCGGCTCCGGCCCGCGCCACCGACCTGTCCGGGCTGCCGCCCACCTACATCGGCGCCGCGGGACTCGACCTGCTCGTCCACCAGAACCTCGACTACGCGAAGCGGCTGATCGCGGCGGGCGTCCCGACGCAGGTCGAGGTCTACCCGCGGGCCTTCCACGGCTTCGACGTGGGCACGGCGCGCATCGCCGACGACTTCAAGCGGAGCCGCCTCGCCGTGCTGCGGCGCGGGCTCCGCCCGACCGAAGGAGAGTGCTCGTGACGACCTGTGGACCCTCGTCCACCCCGACCGACTTCGACCTCCCCGCGATGCGGGAGCGCTACGCCGCCGAGCGCGACAGGCGGCTGCGCTCGGACGGCTCCGCGCAGTACGTCCACACCGGACCCGGGGAGCGGAGCGAGTCGTGGGAGGCGGACCCGCACACCCCACCGGTCGAGCGGGACCCGCTGGTCAGCGACGTCGAGGTCGTGGTGATCGGTGGCGGGTTCGCCGGTCTGCTCGCCGGGGCGCACCTGAAGAAGGCCGGCGTCGAGGACGTGCGGATCCTGGAGATGGGCGGCGACTTCGGCGGGGTCTGGTACTGGAACCGGTACCCCGGGATCCAGTGCGACAACGAGGCGTACTGCTACATCCCGCTGCTCGAAGAGCTGGACTACATGCCGTCCAAGCGGTTCCCGGACGGTGTCGAGATCCACCAGCACTGCCGCAACATCGGCAAGCACTTCGGCCTGTACGACGGCGCCCTGTTCGGCACGATGATCCGCGCCCTGGTGTGGGACGAGGCGACCCGGCGCTGGACCGTCACCACGAACCACGACGACGAGCTCCACGCCCGCTACGTCGTGATGGCGACCGGGCCCTGGAGCAAACCGAAGCTGCCCGGGATCCCGGGCCTCGACGGCTTCGCAGGCCACACCTTCCACTCGGCGCGCTGGGACTACGCCTACACCGGCGGCAGCGCCTCGGACACGGTGCTGGACAAGCTGGCGGACAAGCGCGTCGCGGTCGTCGGGACCGGGGCCACGGCGATCCAGATCGTGCCGTACCTCGGCCGGTACGCCGAGCACGTGCACGTCTTCCAGCGCACACCGTCCGCTGTGGACGCCCGGCGCAACCCGCCGACCGACCCCGAGTGGGCGGCCTCGCTCCGACCCGGGTGGCAGAAGGAGCGGCAGGCCGCGTTCCACGCGTTCGCGTCGGAGCCCTTCCCGACCCGGCCCGCGTCGGAGGACGTCGCCTGCGACTTCTTCACCGAGGTGGGCCGCAACGTCTCCGCCCGCATCGCAGGCCGGTCGCTGTCGCCGACCGAGCTCGCGGCGATCCGCGAGGAGGAGGACTACGGCGTCATGGAGCGCGTCCGCCGCCGGGTCGACGAGATCGTGGCGGACCCCGAGACGGCCGAGGCGCTCAAGCCCTACTACCGCTACCTGTGCAAGCGACCGTGTTCCAGCAACGACTACCTGGAGACCTTCAACCGGCCGAACGTGACCCTGGTCGACGTCTCGGGCACCAAGGGCGTCGAGCGGATGACCGAGCGAGGCCTGGTGGCGGGTGGACGCGAGTACGAGGTCGACTGCGTGATCTTCGCCAGCGGCTTCGAGATCTCCGCCCAGGACACTCGGCTGGCCTCGGGGATCGAGGCGATCGACGGCCGCGGCGGACTCTCGCTCTACGACCACTGGCGAGACGGTTTCCAGACGTTGCACGGCATGACGAGCCACGGCTTCCCCGGCCTGTTCTTCATGGGGAACACCCAGGGCGGCGGCAACGCCAGCGTGACGGCGAACTACGTGCAGCAGGGTGAGCACATCGCCTACCTCATCGCCGAGGCCACCGCGCGGGGCGCCGCGACGGTGGAGCCGACGAAGGAGGCGCAGGACGAGTGGGTCCGGACGATCCACGCCCTCGCCGCCCCGAAGACCTTCCTCGAACAGTGCACCCCGGGCTACTACAACAACGAGGGCGGCGGCAACGGCGGCATCCGCGCCGCCACCGGCGAACGTTACGGAGGCGGCTTCTACGCCTTCGACCGCCTCCTGCGGGACTGGCGGGCCGAGGGTGACCTGGCGGGCGTGACCCTGCTCTGAGCGCCCTGCTCTGATCGCGGGGAGCCGCCGTCGTCCGCGAGGCACGGCGGCGGCTCCCCGCGGTGTCAGGCTGGGGTGAGACGGACGGGGATGGCGTTCATCTGGACCGTGCCGGACAGCGGGTCCAGGACGGTGCCGTCCGTGAGGGTGTTGCTGTTCACGCCCGGCTTCTGCGCCGCCACCCGCAGCCGCGCGTGCGGGTCGTCGTGGCCGAAGCCGTGGCCCAGTGACACCACGCCCGCGGCGACCTCGTCCGTCACCTTCACCGGGACCCGGATCTCTCCGGTAGCCGAGCGGAGTACGGCGTGGTCGCCGTCCACCACTTCGTAGGTCTGCGCGTCGGCGGGGGAGACGTGCAGGGCCGAGCGGTCCTTGCCCTTGGCCAGCGGCGTGACGTTGTGCAGCCACGAGTTCTTGGAGCGCAGGTCTCGACGACCGATCAGCAGCAGCGTGCCGGGCTCGGACCGTGGCACCTCGACGCGCGCGAGCGCGTCGAGGATCATCGGTGGGGCGAGCTCGACCGTGTCCGAGGGCGTGCGGATCACCTCGTCCAGCCGCGGCTCCAGAGGGCCGAGGTCGATCCCGTGCGGGAACTCCAGCAGCCGCGACAACGTCAGCCCGCCGGGGCGGCGGCCGAACAGGTCGCCGTAGGGGCCGGAGCGGATGCGCAGGTCCAGCAGGCGACGCGGTCCCCGGCCCGAGACCCCGGCGGTGACCTCCGCCGGCTCCGCGCCCAGGTTCCTCGCGATCGAGCGGCGCAGTGCGGCGGCGAGCTCGTCGTCGATCTCGTCCGGAGTCTCGCGGGAGCCCTCGAAGATCGCGATGAGCCGCAGGAGGATCTCCCACTCGGACAGCATCCCGTCCGGGACGGGGCGCGCGGGTGTCGAGAAGCGGGCGTGGTTGCGCTGGGCGAACTGGTAGAGCACGAGGTCGAAGTGGTCCCGGGTCAGCGAGCCCGGCGGCGGCAGGATCACATCGGCGTACCGGGTGGTCTCGTTCAGGTACGGATCCACACAGACCACGGCCTCGACCTCGGCCAGCGCCCGCTGCATCCGCGCGGAGTCCGGCATCGAGCGCGCGAGGTTGCCGCCGTAGATCACCAGGCCGCGGACCCGACCCGGCCCGGGGGTCAGGATCTCCTCCGCCAGCGCGGCGACCGGGAACTCCCCGATCACCTCGGGATGGCCGCTGACCCGGGTCCGGTACCGCCCGACGGCGAAGGGTCGGGCCTGCTTCGTCGCCTTGCGAGTGGTCGGCGAGCCGGTCACGGGGCGGGTGAACAGCAGCCCGCCCGGCCGGTCGAGGTGTCCACACAGGATGTTGACGGCCTGCAGGGCCCAGCAGGTCAGCGTGCCGTGGCGGTTCAGAGTGGTGCCGAGCCTGCCGTACACGGCCGCTCTGTCCGCTGCCGCGAGCGCCCGGGCCAGCCGGAGGATGGCCTCCTGCTCGATGCCGCAGGCCTCCGCCGCGACGGCGGGCGGGTACGGGGCGACGGCGACGCGCAGCTCGTCCAGCCCGCTCAGCTTTCCCTGCGCGGCACGCGGGCGGACCAGGTCTTCGGCGAACAGCACGTGGAGGATGCCGAGGAAGAGGAACAGGTCGGTGCCCGGCCGGACCTGAAGGTGCTCGTCGGCGACGGCGGCTGTCGCCGTGCGTGCCGGGTCGACGACGACGAGGCGCCCACCGCGGGCCTTGAGCGCCTTGAGCTTCCCGCGGTAGTCGGGGGAGGCGCCGACGCTGCCGTTGGACACCAGCGGGTTCCCGCCGACGATCACGAGCAGCTCGGTGGTGTCGAGGTCCGGCACCGGGATGCTGCTGGGCTCGCCGAAGAGCAGGGCCGCGGTGACGTTCTGCGGCAGTTGGTCCATGGTGGCGGGCGAGTAGTTCTGGATGGTGCCCAGCGACCGTGCGAGCCTGCCCGCGAGCAGCGTGAACGCGACGTTGTGGCCGGTCGGGTTGCCGGTGTAGGCCGCCACCCCGTTGCGGTCCTCGGCGAGGATCGGCGCCAGCAGGCGCTCGACCTCCGCGAACGCCTCGTCCCAGGTCGTCTCGACCAGCGCCCCGTCGCGCCGGACGAGCGGACGGGTCAGCCGGTCCGGGTCGTCGTCCACGGCGCCCAGCGACGCACCCTTGGGGCAGAGGAAGCCCTTGCTGTACACGTCGTCCTCGTCGCCGCGCACGGAGACCACCCGGTCGTCCGCGTCCAGGGTCACCGACAGTCCGCACATCGCCTCGCACAGCGGGCACCCACGGGCGACGGTGCGCAGCGGCAGAGCATCGGTGGTGGTGGGTCGGGTGGCGGCGTCACTCGTCATCAGGCCTCCTCGCCTCTACCTAATGACAGTAGGTGAGTGCTCGTGGGTGGTCAACCGAGGCCGGCCCGCTCCGGCGGTCACCCGGCGAGCTGTACGGGGCCCTCGAGGAACTCCTGGAGGTGCTCGCCGAACACGTCGTTGTCGTCTCCGGCGACCATGTGGCCCGCGCCCTCGACGTCGACGAGTCGGGCGGACGGGACGAGGCTCAGGAGCTCCTGCGCGCCGGCCGTGCTGACGACGCGGGACTGCCTGCCGCGCACCAGCAGGGTCGGCACGGTCAGTCCGCGAGCCGCCGCTCGCGCCCGGCGGGCGTTCTGCTCTTGGACATCGGGGTCGGTCTGGCGCTGTTCGAGCAGGCGGGGGTCCCAGTGCCAGTACCAGCGGCCGTCTCGACGGCGCAGGTTCTTCTGCAGCCCCTCGGGGCGGGGCGGGCGGGTGCGCAACGGGTTGTACGCGGCCACGGCAGCTGCTGCCTCGTCCAGTGTGTCGAAGCCGCCGACGCCCGAGCGCATGAACTCGGTGATCTCCGCGGTGCCGGCCCGCTCGGTGGTCGGTGTGACGTCGACCAGGACCAGTCCGCGGGCCAGGTCCGGCTCGACGGCCAGGGCGAGCAGTGACGTCATGCCGCCCAGCGACGCCCCGACCAACACCGGTGGATCATCCAGGGTGGAGAGTGCACCGCGCAGGTCGGCTACGTGCGCGTCCAGCGTGTAGTCGCCGTCCTCGGCCCAGTCGCTGTCGCCGTGTCCGCGCAGGTCGTAGGCGATGGCCGTCCAGCCCTCGGCGGCCAGCCTGCTCCCGGTGTGTCGCCAGGAGTGTCGGGTCTGCCCGCCGCCGTGGAGCAACACCACGCTGCCGCGGCGGGGGCGCGACGGCGGGGCCCAGCGATCGGCGGCGAGTCTTCCGGCGGCGCCGGGCATCGTCAGCGGGTGGCGGCCTGGCTCCATGGCGTTCTCCTCAGCTCGGTGGCTCGGCGACGCGCCCGAGTACACGGCGGGCACCTCGGCCTCGGCTCATCGGGCGCGAGCTGTGCCTGCTCGTCGTCGCCCGCCTGTCTCCGAATCGCAGCGCACTTCCCTCGCGATCTCGGGACTGCCTCTTGAATCTATCGACAGTAGGTTTCCCTGTCCAGGCGGACCGGGGTAGCTGGTGGTCCTCGCGACGTTTCGGGGCACCCTCCTCCGGGGTGATCACATAGACGCTGCACGGCTACAGCTCGTCGGCGACGGGCGGGCAGCGGATTCGGGTGCTGCAGTCGACTCAGCGGGTCAGGGCCGTCAAGGGCTCGGCCAGGGCGCGCCACTGATCCTCGGGCACGCCCCGCTTGTCCACCTGCAGGGCCTGGACGGCGACGTGGTCGGCGCCCGCGTCGAGGTGCTCCGCGACCAGGTCGAACGCGCCGTCCCACGAGATGGGCTCGTAGTGGTCGGACCCGTCGCGGCGCACCATCGGCTCGGTCAGCCTGCCTGCCGCTCCAGCCAGTACTCGGTCTGCCGCTCGAGCGCGGAGATCGGGTGCGCGGCGAAGAACTCCGCCCCGACGGTCTCGCGCTGCCCCACCCACGACACCGCCTTGGCGCCGTTCTCGCAGAACTCGGCGGTGTGCCGGTGGTCCTGCGGGTCCGGCCAGGCGCACGACTTGCAGTCGAACCCGTCGACCTGGTTGAGCGTCAGCAGGTTGCGCGCGCTCTTGACCACGCCCATCTGCTTCAGCGCCGGGGTCATCGACACCTTGACGGCCTTTCGCCCCGCTGCGTGACGAGCCGGCCTCCGCACGGCCAGGCGCGCCTCCTCCGCATCGGCGGGAGCGGCGACAGAGCGGTGTTCGACGGACACGAGTACCTCGAAATTCACGTGATGGAAGGGCCTCGGCAGGTGAGCGTACTCGTGGTCGGCAGGTCACAGACCTGCCTCCTTCACCTGTTCGGGGAGTCACGCATGACCACTTGCCAGTTGTGGAGTTGAACCATAAGACGCCCGGAGCGGCATCGTCCTTCATCGTTCGGCCCGCTGGGACTTGTCACTCTAGTGATAATTCACTAGAGTGGTCGTAGATCACATCAACGAAGGCACGTGATCGACAGAGGCAGGGCATGCCCTCGACGAGGAGGTCGACGTGCTGGTCAGCGATCTCGCAAGACGAAACGCCGAGTACTACGCAGACAGGGACGCCGTGGTCGTCCCAGGTGTGCGGACCGAGACGTGGGCGAGCCTCCACGCCCGGACCGAGCGATGGGCGAGCGCGATGGCGCGCCTGGGTCTCGGCGCGGGGGACCGGGTGGCGATGCTCTCCGAGAACTGTGCGGAGTTCGTCGAGTTCTTCTTCGGTTGTGCCCGCAGCGGTGTGGCCGGTGCTCCGCTCAACCTGCGGCACTCCGCCCACGAGCAGATCGAGTACGTGAACTACGTGGAGCCGGTGGCTCTTCTCGTGCACGCGCACCAGGCGGAGGCCGCCGCGCAGTGGTTGGAGAAGACGCCGTCGGTCCGCCACGTCGTCGGGTTCGGCGGTCCGCACTCCTTCGAGCTGGACCTCGAGACGATCCTGGCCGCGGAGGAGGGGACCCCGCCCGCCCCGCTGCCGCGCTCGGACGCGCCGTACATGCTGTGTCCCACCTCGGGCACGACCGGGCGGCTCAAGGCGGCGGTGCTCACCCAGGACAATGCGATGTCGGCGATCTTCGCCTGGGCGGCGGAGTACCCGGTCCTGGAGTGGGACACGAACCTCCAGTGCATCCCGCAGTACCTCAACGCGGGCGGGCCCGCACACGTCTCTCCGGTGTTCCTGAAGGGCGGCCGAACCGTCGTGTTGCCGGGCTTCGACCCGGACTCCTTCGTGCGCGCCGTGGCCGACTACCGGGTGACCCACACGGTGGCCGTCCCGACCATGGTCAACGCCGTCCTGGCGCATCCGAGGATCGGCGATCTGGACACCTCCAGCCTGCGCGCGATCGTGCTCGGCGGCGCACCGGTCACCCGCGAGCTCGTGCTGGCGGCTCGCGCGTCGCTGGGGGACTGCCTCTACCCGACCCTGGGCATGGCCGAGACCTTCTCGTGCGGGTTGGTGCTCAGCCCCCAGAACCAGCATCCGGACGGCACCCCGGACCAGGTGCGGCAGCTCGGCTCGCTCGGCCGCCCGCACTGCCACCTCGACGCCCGGTTGGTCGACGCCGAGGGCGTGGACGTCCCCCGGGACGGCACCACCCCGGGGGAGCTGTGGTTCCGCGGCGGGTCCGTCTCTGCGGGCTACTACGCGATGCCCGAGGAGACCGCGGCGTCCCGCGCGGGGGACTGGTTGCGCACCGGGGACGTGGCGGTCGTCGACGCGGACGGGTTCGTCACCGTCGTCGACCGGTTGAAGGACATCATCATCACCGGGGGCCTGAACGTCGCGACCGGCGAGGTCGAGGCCGCGCTCGCCAGCCATCCGGGAGTGGCGGAGAGCGCGGTGATCGGCCGGGCGGACGAACGGTGGGGTGAGGCGGTGCACGCCGTCGTCGTGCGGGCCGCGGGATCCACGGTGACCGAGTCGGAGCTGCTGGAGCACGTCGCGGACAGGCTCGCCCGATACAAGCAGCCGCGTTCGTTCGCGTTCGTCGAGGCGCTGCCGCGCAACTCCACGGGGAAGGTGCTCAAGCGGGTGCTCAGGGCGGAGCTGGCGGAGTCCGAGCCCGCGTCCGCCTGAGCCTCGCAGTCGAAGGAAGGGAAGTCCTGCATGTCGCACGACACGATCATCGTCGGAGGCGGCATCGGTGGCCTGATCACCGGTGCACTGCTGGCCGCGAAGGACCGCCGCTCGGTCCTGGTGCTGGAGAAGGAGAACGCGGTCGGGGGTCGCGTGATGTCCTTCGGCGGGCACCACGGCAGCCCGTCGGCCGAGGAGTACCGGAACACGCTGCGGGGCGCGGCGAACGTCCGGATCGTGCACACGGAGCCGGGTCTCGACGAGATCGTCGACGACCACAAGATCTTCGACCGGTTCATCCTGGACCCCGGGTGGCACACGGTCGGCGCCACCAACAGGAACCGGTTCTCGCTGTTGGCCAAGGCGTTGGGCAAGTCGATCCCGGTGGCGCCGCAGATCGGCTTCTACTTCGACTCCGGTGCGGGTTTCGTCGACCTCAAGGACGTCAGCGCCACCTGGCCCGAGGCGTCGCGTCGCGAGCATCGCCGCGTGGCCGCGGAGCGGGTGGCGATCTCGCCCGCGGAGTCGGCCCGGTACGACCACATCGACCTGCTGTCCTACGTCAACATGGTCACCGAGGACCAGCTGGTCCGGGACTACTACCTCTGGCTCGGCCGGTTCGTGCTGGCGCTCAACGACCCGACCGAGGGCTCCGCAGGGGAGTTCATCCGGACCAACAACATGCCGGTCGCGGCGGGAATGCACCTGTCGCACGGCGGCGGCAACGGCGAGGTCTGCCGCGGGTTCAAGACCATCGCCGACGTCTTCGCGGAGATCATCCGGGAGAACGGGGGCGAGATCCGCACGGGCGCCGCGGTGCGCCAGGTGCTGCTGGACCGGAACCGAGCGACCGGGGTGGAGGTCGAGGGGCCCGCCGGTCCGGAGCGGATCGACGCCGAGACGGTGATCGTCAACCTGCCGATGGACGCCGTCGGCAAGGTCGTCCCGATCGAGTCGTTCCCCGCCGAGCTGCGTGAGCGGATCGGCAAGCTGTACTCGGCCGTGGGCATGACCGGCTTCATCGGGGTGAAGGAGCTCATCGAGCCGGACCGGCCGACCGGGGTGTTCCTCGTCGACCCGCTGCCCCAGCACATCCCGCTCAAGGGCGGGGACGCCTGGCTGGCGTTCGAACAGACCACCGCGTTGGACCCGACCCGACGCGTGGGCGCTGCGGAAGGCCACTACCTGCAGACCTGGACGGTGCTGCACGCGAAGGGCGAGGCGACCGACGACGACCTGCTCCGCCGGATCTCCGACGCCCACCTGGAGTTCTTCCGGAGTCGCTACCCGGGCTGGGACGACAACGTGGAGTGGGCGATCTTCACGCAGGCCGACCGCATCTACGGGGCCGCGCCCGCCCCGGGCATCGGCGGCGACCGGCGCCCGCCGGTGCAGCATCCGCTCGTGTCCAACCTGTTCTTCACCGGCGACACGGTGACCCAGACCGACGTGGGGACGAACGGCGCCGCGCACGGCGCCATCCTGTGCGCCAACGCGGTGGCTGGACGCGACTTCCTGCCGCTGCTCCCCGACTATCTGCGCTGACCGCTACCCTCCCTAGTGAGTTATCACTAGGGTGGTTCGAAGCGGCGGCACGAAGGAGTTCCGATGGCGCAAGAGAAGTTCGATGTCCTGGTGGCGGGTGCGGGCCTCGGTGGCCTCAGCGCGGCGGCCTTGCTGGCCAAGGACGAGGGCAAGCGGGTGCTGGTCGTGGAGCGCGAGAGCGGTACCGGCGGCCGGATCCACCACTACAAGGGCGACGAGATCACCACCGTGGAGGACTACCTCGGTCCGCTGCGTGCGTCGCGGGGTCGGCTGGGACACTCCATCCCGGACATCGAGACGATCGTCGACGACAAGCTCCTCGCCGGCTACGCGTTCGAGCTGGGCATGCACGACATCGTCAACGGCGCCCACTCCCGGATGGCGCACGTGCTGGAGCACCTCGGTGTGCCCGTGGAGATCGTGCCCCTCAAGGCCTGCGGCTTCTGGCACGACGGGGTGCTGCACGAGCTCAAGCGGGGCAGCTTCCCGTGGTTCGACGAGCAGGACCACCTCGAGATGAAGCAGATCCTCGGCGAGATGCTGCGGATGCCCATCGAGGACGTGCGCGAGGCGAACCGGATCTCGCTGCTCGACTTCGTGTCCCCGCGCACCCAGAACGAGACCGTCCTGGAGTTCTTCGACATCCTCGGCGCGTTCACGGTGGGGATGAACTCGGCACGCGAGCTGTCGGCGGGCGAGTTCATCCTCGCCACCCGGATGCCGATGAACGCCGGCCTGCACTTCGCGGACGGCACCCTCGGCCAGATGGGCGGGGAGAGCTTCATGCAGATGGCATACAACCTCGCTGACGTCATCCGGGAGCACGGCGGGGACGTCCGCACCGGACAGACGGTGCAGACCGTGCTGGTCGAGGACGGGGTCGCGAAGGGCCTGCGGGTCACCGATGCCTCGGGCGAGACCCGGGACCTGCTGGCGGACACCGTGATCCTCAACGTGCCCGCGGTCCTCGCGGTCGAGCGGCTCATCCCGCACGAGGCCCTGCCCGCCGAGTTCGTGGAGCACGTGCGCGGGCTGAAGTCCGGTGGCGCGTTCGTCCCGATCTACGGCTTGAGCAAGTCCGTGATCGACCTGCCGGGCATGCTGTTCACCAAGGTCCCGGTCGACGACCCGGCGCTGCCGGACGGGGTGATGCTCGGCTACGAGGCGCACTCTCTGTTCGTCGAGGGCAAGGCCCCGACCGGCAAGGAGATCATCGAATGCTGGATCGGGCTCTCGACCGAGGAGCTCGGACAGCTCGAGCGGGACGGCAAGCTCCCGATGCTCGCGGAGACCATCACCGACTTCATGAAGGCGAGCCACCCCGGCTTCGCCGAGGCCTTGGAGTGGGCGCTGTTCCCGGCGATCGACGGGGTCACCTCGGTGCAGCCCACGCCGGAGCAGGCGTGGGACGGCATGCTCGACCCGAAGTGCCCCGGGATCGAGGGGCTGTACTTCGTCGGCGACTCGGTGAAGAACTACGGGCAGTTCATGGACGGCGTCGCCTACACCGCGCTGTTGACCACCGACGCCGTGACCGGGAAGAACTACCTGGAGCAGGTCCTGCCCCCGTATCAGCGAGAACTCTGAGCACCGGAGTAACACGATGACGACGCCCGGATGGACTCCCGAGGACTACGGGGCGGTCACCGTGCTCCGGGCGGCGAACGGTGGCGGGTACCCGTACGGGAACTCGCTGCTGGTCCGCGGCACCGCGGCCACGCTGCTGGTCGACCCCTCCCTCGCGCTCGTCGGGGGCGGGGTTCCCGGCGCGGACGCGGTGCTGGTCAGCCATGCGCACGAGGACCACCTGGTGGGGGTCGCGGGACTCGCGGCGCCGGTGCACGTGCACGAGGCCGACGCGGCGGCCGTCCGGTCCAGCGAGGTCCTGCTCGCGGGCTACGGACTGCCCGCGAACGCGGCCGCCGCGTTCGGCGAGACGCTCGCCGCCGACTTCCACGTCGGCAGCAGGCCCGACGCCGTGGGCGTCCCGGACGGTCACGTCTTCGACCTCGGCGACCGCACGGCCACCGTCGTGCACCTGCCGGGGCACACGGCGGGCCACAGCGGGCTGCTGGTCGAGCCGGACGGGTTCTTCTTCGTCGCGGACATCGACCTGACGTCGTTCGGGCCGTTCTACGGCGACGTCGGCAGCAGCCTGGAGGGCTTCGAGCGGTCCATCGCGACCTGCGCGGGGATCGAGGCGCGCTGGTACGGGACCTACCACCAGAAGGGCGTCGTGGAGGGGGTCGCGGAGTTCCGCGGCAGGCTGGACGCCTACCGGGACGTGCTGGTGCGCCGGGACGCCGCACTCGTCGAGTTCCTGAGCGAGCCGCGCACGCTCGCGGACGTGGTGGACCATCGTTTCGTCTACCGCCCGCACGTCGACGAGCCGTATGTTCCGACGGTCGAGGCACGCACGGCCGAGCAGCACCTCGCCCGGCTCGTGCACCGCGGCGCCGTCGCGGAGACCGAGCCGGGCCGCTTCCGTGCCGTCGCGGGTTAGCCCCCGGGCAGTTCCCCCCCGATCCCCCGCAGGAGCCACCGATGACTTCCTCCGCGACCGCTGGCGCCGACGCGCGGGCCGCCCGCTACCGCGATCTCGGTCTCTGGACCGACCAGCGCATCGGGCTGCTGCTCGACGCTGCGGCCGCGACCTGGCCGGACCAGGAGTTTCTACTCTTCGAGGGGCGCAGGCTGACCTACCGGGAGCTCGCCCGGTGGGTCTGGACGGTGGGGGCGGACCTGGTGGCCCGCGGGATCGGGCACGGCGACCGGGTGCTGGTGTACCTGCCGAACACCCTGGAGTCGATCGTCGCCCAGCTCGCGGCCTGGCGGATCGGCGCCGTCGCCGTCCCGGTGATCACCATCTACCGCGAGCACGAGATGCGCCAGATCGTCGCGGACTGCAGGCCCGCCGCGCTGGTCACCGCCGCCGCGCAGGGCAGCCGCGGTCTGGTCGCGGAGATGGAGCGGGTGCTGTCGGACACCGGAGTCGAGCCCGTTGCCCGGTACATCGTGGACGGTGAGGTGCCCGGCTGGGACCCCGTGCCCCAGTCCCTCAACGAGGCCGCCGACGAGATCGCGCTGCCCGAGCCCGGCGCGGCCACCGACTGCTGCACGATCCTTTACACCTCCGGCACCACCGCTGCTCCCAAGGGCGCCCAGCTGAGCGGACGGGGAGTGCTGGCCACGGTGCACTCGATGCGCCGGGTGCAGGGCTTCCACCTGGGTGACGTCATCGTCAACGGCGCCCCGGTCTCGCACCTGTCGGGCTTCCTGTGCGCCTGCGTGGTCCCGCTGGTGACCGGGTGCCGGGTCGTGCTGCTGCGCAAGTGGGACGCCGAGGCCGTGGTCGCGCTCGCCGAGCAGGAGGGCGGCACGTACTCGCACGGCGTGCCGGTGTTCCTGCAGGAGATGGTCGACCTGTACGAGGCGGGCCGCTCGCCGGGGTACCGGCTGACGAACTACATCAGCGGCGGCTCGTCGACCCCCGGGCACCTGCTCGAACGGGCCGCCGCACTGGGCATCTCGGCGGGCCGGGGGTATGGGATGACGGAGCTCTCCGGCACCGTCGTCGTCGTGCCGCCGGACACCCCGCCCGCGCGGGCCGCCGACTTCGAGGGCCGGATCTTCCCCGGCTCGGAGATCGAGGCACGCGACGAGGACGGCACCGCGCTGCCCCCGGGCTCGCTCGGCGAGCTGTGGATCCGCAGCCCCCAGCTGATGATCGGCTATACCGATCCCGCGCTGACCGCCGAGCAGGTCGACGCCGAGGGCTTCTTCAGCACCGGCGACGTCGGCGTGGTCGACGCCGAGGGCTGGGTCCGGATCGACGGCCGGATCAAGGACATCATCAACCGCGGCGGGGAGAAGCTGCCCTGCAAGGACATCGAGGAGGCCCTGACCTCGTTCCCGGGCGTGGCCAGGGCCGCGGTCCTCGGGGTGCCGGAGCCGCGGCTGGGCGAGCAGGTCTGCGCCTTCGTGGTGCCCGCCGAGGGCGTGCCGTGGACGGGGCCGGAGACGGTGGTCGTGCACCTGGAGTCCGTGCAGCTGGCCAAGCAGAAGATCCCGGTGGAGTGGCACGTGCTCGACGCCCTGCCGATGACCGCCTCGGGGAAGGTCCGCAAGCACGAGCTGCAGGCGTGGCGCGAGAAGACGCTGAGTGACGGGGCGCATGACGGGCGTCCGCGCCGCCGGTCCGTCGTCCGACATCGATCGGACTCTTCAGTTGGAGGAGCGGATGAATAACGATGCCAGGCCCTCGATCTTCGTCGTCGGCGTCGACGTCGGGGGCACCACACCGACGTCGTCGTGGTCGCGCCCGACCGGACGGTGCGCGGCAAGGCCCTGACCACCTACGACGACTTCAGCCGGGGGATCCTCGCCGGCATCGAGCAGCGCAACGTGTCCGACCTGGTGCCGCGGCAGGCGCTCGTGGAGATCGACGAGCGGGTGGACCACGCCGGGAGCGTGGTGGTGCCGCTCGACGAGGCGGCGGTGGCTTCGGCGGCCAAGCGGCTCGTGGAGGAGGAGGGGATCGAGGCGATCGCCCTGTGCTTCCTCAACAGCCACCTCAACCCGGAGCACGAGCGGCGGGCGCGGCAGATCGTGGGGGCGCAGTACCCCGACCTGTTCACCTGCTCCGGCTCGGACGTGTTCCCGGTGCGCGGGGAGACCCGGCGCTGGACCACCGCGGTCCTGAACTGCTTCGTGCACTCCGAGGCCCGGGGGTACCTGGATTCGGTGTCGCGCAACCTGCGCGCGGCGGGCCTGCGGTCCGAGCCGGTGTTCTTCCAGGGCGTCGGCGGCGGCATCTCCCGGGAGCGTGCCGGCGACGCCCCGCTGGCCCTGCTCGGGTCCGGGCCCGCCGCGGGTGCCAACGGGGCCAACGCGCTGGCCCGCCGGATGGGCGTCGACCGGGTGTTGGTCGGGGACATGGGCGGGGCCGGCTTCGACACTGGCGTGATCGTCGGCAACGAGGTGCGGACCACGAAGAACATCGAGATCGGGCCGTTCCTGACCGGGGTGAACCTGGTCGACGTGGTGTCGGTCGGCGCGGGCGGCGGCAGCATCGCGTGGGTGGGGTACGCCGCAGGTGGGCCCGCACAGCGCGTCCTCCACGCCGGGACCGGCGGCGCTCGGGCGGGGTGGCACCGATCCCACGGTCACTGACGCGCTGCTGATCCTGGGTCTCATCGACCCGGCCAACTACCTGGGCGGACGCCAGTCCATCGACCCGGCGCTCGCGCGCGCCGCGGTCACCGAGAAGGTGGCCGACACCCTCGGCTGGGACGTGACCGCGTCGGCCTCGGGGATCCACGACATCGTGGTGGCGAACATGGCCAACGCGGTCCGGCCGGTCAGCGTGGGGCCTGGGCTGGACCCGCGGTCCTTCGTGTTCGTGGCCTACGGCGGCACCCTGCCGCTGCTGGCCGGGCAGATCGCGGACCGGCTCGACATCCCCGAGGTGGTGATCCCGGAGAACAGCTCGGCCTTCTCGGCGCTGGGCCTGCACGGGGCGGACTTCCTGCTCAAGTCCGACCGCACCGTGGGCTGGCCGCTGGCGGACACCGGGCGGATCGCGGAGATCAACGCGACGGTCGACGCGCTGGCCGAGGAGGCCCGCTCGGCCATCCGGTCCGAGGGCTTCGCGGACTCCGACATCGGCTTCCGGCGGTCCGCGGACCTGCGGTTCCAGGGCCAGATCTTCGAGCTGAGCCTGCCGCTGCCGGACCGCCCGCTGACCGTGGAGGACCTGCCGGGGATCGCGGCGGACTTCCACGCGCTCTACGAGGAGACCTACGGCGCGGGCACCGTGTGGCGCGGCGCCGGCGTGCTGATGCTCAACGTGTCGGTGACCGTGGTCGGCCGCCGGGAGCACCGCAGCCCGTTCCGCGAGCAGGAGGCCGAGGCGGAGCCGTTCGCCCCGGAGCCGGTGGCCACGCGCACGGTGCACCTGCCGATGACCGGGCAGCAGGCGCAGGTCCCGGTGTACTCCGCCGCGGACCTCACCCCCGGCGCCCGCGCACAGGGCCCGGAGATCGTCGACGAGGGCGACACCACGATCTTCACCCCGCCCGGGCACGGGCTGCGCCGCGACCGCTTCTTCAACTACGTCCTCTCCCGGGAAGGTGTCACCCGATGACCGCCACGATCTCTGCAGGCGTTCTCGGGCGCCGACCTCGTCGCCGCCGAGCTGCACCGCAAGGCTCTCGAGCACCTCACCGAGGAGATGGCCACAACGATGGTCCGGACCTCCCGGTCCCCGATCGTCTACGAGGCCAACGGACTTCTGCACCTCGCTGTTCGACGCGGTGCCCGAGCAGCTCGGGTTCTCGGGGTACGTCCTGATGCACCTGGCCTCGTCGCTGGGCGGGGTCCGCGCCATCACCGACATCGTCGACATGGACGCGCTGCGGCCCGGGGACGGCTTCCTCACCAACGACCCGCGCTACGGCGGCGCGATGCACCAGGCGGACGTCGCGCTGATCACCCCGACCTTCTACCGGGACGAGCTGGTCGGCTGGAGCTTCTCCAACATGCACGTGCTCGACATCGGCGGGGTCGGCGTGTCCGGCTTCGCCCCCGGCGCGCACGACGTCTACGAGGAGGGCCTGCGGTTCCCGCCGGTCAAGGTCATCCGCGACGGGCGGCTCGACCGCGAGTGGGAGCGGTTCATCGCGGCCAACGTCCGCACCCCCGACCCGGTGCTCAACGACATCCGGGGCATGATCGCGGCCAACACCGGGGTCGCCGCCGAGCGGCTCGTCGCGATCATCGACGAGTTCGGCCTGGACATCTACCGCGAGCTGACGGTCGTCAACAAGGCGCTGTCCGAGCAGGTGATGCGCCAGCGCGTGGAGCGGATGCCCGACGGCGTCTACCGGGTCACCGACTGGCACGAGTTCGACGGCCACGACGGTCCGGACCGGTTGCTCGAGGTCACCGGCACGATGACGGTGTCCGGCAGCGATCTGCGCTTCGCCTTCACCGGCACCTCGCAGGTGGACGCGTTCGTCAACTCGGCCCCGTCGGCCATGGAGGCGAACTTCATGGACTCGGTGATGACGTCCATGGTCTACGGCGACTTCCCGGTCAACGCGGACCTGTGGCCGGTGACGATCTCGGTCGGCGAGCCCGGCACCGTCGTCAACTCGACGGACCCGGCGCCGTGCAGCAACGCCCACGCCGAGATCGGCACCCGCGCCTGCAAGATCACCCGGGCGGTGCGGCGCAGTCCATCGGCGACGGGCAGGACGCCTACGGGGCGACCGCGCAGACCGGCTGCGGCATCGGTGAGGTCGAGACCCACGAGTCGTTGGACCCCATCCTCACCCTGTGGCGCTCGGTCAAGCCCAACACCGGCGGCCCCGGCTACCACCGCGGCGGCCAGGGCTTGGAGCAGGCGTGGCAGCTGCGCTACGGCGACGCTCTCGACGGCCCCGGCTTCAACAGCAGCGCCGAGGTGCCCTCGCGCGGGTTCGGCGGCGGCTACCCCGGCGCCACCAGCAACCACTGCCCGCTCGACGAGCACCACGCGGAGCGGGTGATCGCCGACCGGCGCTCGCCCACTCTCGAGGCCATCGCGGCACCCGGCCGGGTGCGGTCGTCGATCGGCCGCCGGCACTTCGACCGCGGTGACGTCGAACTGTGGACGAGCGGTGGCGGCGGCGGGCTCGGCGACCCGCTGCTGCGCGAGGTCGAGCGCGTCGAGCGTGACCTGCGGCACGGCTACGTCACGGCGCGGCACGCGGAGGCCGCGTACGGCGTCGTCATCGGGCCGGACGGGCGAGTGGACGCCGAGGCCACGGCACGCAGCCGCGCGGCGGTGCGCGAGGCCCGGATCGGCGGTGTGCGGCAGGCCGAGCAGCGGCTACCCGCGGACGTCGGCGTGGCCGTCGTCCGGGCGGGGGCGGACTGGGGCTGCGGCTACTGCGGCGCCGTCCTCGCGCCCGGCGGGGAGAACTGGCGGACCGGGGGAGCGGCCGTGCTCCGGGAGACCCCGGTCCACGAGCGGTTCCGCGAGCTGGACGTGTACGTGAAGGAGCGGCTGGAGGAGCCCGCGGTGCTGCTGCGGGAGTACTTCTGCGGGCGGTGCGCCGGCGCGCTGACCGTCGACGTCGGCACGGCGGGCTCGCCGCCCGACGCCCAGCCCGCGCTCGACTGAGAGGAACCCATGGACGGCACGATGCAGGCGGTGGACCTGCTGGTCTCGGACCTGCTCACGCACGGCGCCACGGTGCATCCGCGTGCGTGGGTGGTGCCTAGTTGTGCTTCACTAGGGTGGTGACCTCCCTTCCCCTCGACGACACCACATCGGCGGGCGCGCCGACCGCGTGCATCCTCCCGGTGGTTGAGCAGCGGTTCGGTGTCCTCGGCTGCAGGCAGGACCGGGCGTTGTGGACCACCGCGCGCACCGGTCCCTGGTTGGCGAGGAGCCCCGGGCTCATCCAGACCGGGGCCATCGGGGTCCTGCTGGACCACGCACTGGGCGAGACGCTGTTCGTGCACCGAGCGCCCGGGCAGTGGTCGCTGACCACCGAGCTGGCCTACGACGTCCTCGTCCCACCGCCGTGGACCACCGTGGACTTGCACGTCGAGTCGGTCATCGAGCGCCGGGACGGCAGTGGCGGGTTCGCCCGCGGGACCCTGGTAGACGACGACGGCCGACCGCTGGTGATGGCCACGACCTGGGCGCGGTACGTGGCCGGCGACGACGGCGTCGGCAGTCCGGCTCCGGACGGTGCCCCTCGGCCGATGCCGGTGGCGGGGTCGTTGCAGGAGCTGCTCGGCTACCGGGTGCAGGACGTGCCGGACGGGCTGGCGGTCGCGTTGCCCGACGCCGGGTCGTGGACGAACGACTACGGAGTACTGCACGGGGGGATCTGGGCGGTCCTCGCCGAGCTGGCCGCGACGGAGACGTTCGCCCGCGGCCGGTCGGAGCTCGTCACCTCACACGTGCATGTGAGCTACCTGCGCAGGGCGGTCCCGGGGACGGTCTCCGCGGTGGCCAGGAGACGGCACCAGGGACGGTCGTTCGGCGAGGTCGAGGTGGACGGTATCGACGCGGACGGTCGGCCGTGCGTCACAGCCACGGTGACCGGTCGGTCTCGCGACTGAGGGTGTCGCGGGGCGGTGGGGCGGTGGTCCACCGCCCCGCGACGATCGGGAGGTCGGGGCCTGTCAGGCCTTGGGCGCCAACCGCTCGGTGGCCTTGCTCGTCCCGGCCTTGAGCCGCTCGAGCCCCTCAGCGATCTGCCGGGTGAACAGTCCGCGCTGCAGCAGGTCGTGGGTGACCCGCAGCTCGTAGGCGGTGGCGCCGACGTGGTCCATGTTGGAGGCACGCAGCGCGACCTCCTTCAGCACCGTCGTCAGCTCGGCGCCGTTCTCCGCGATCTGCTTGGCGAGGCCCAGCGCCGACTCGCGCAGCTCGCCCACCGGAACGACCTCGTCCACCAGACCGCACCGCTGAGCCTCGTGAGCGTCGATCGGGTCGCCGGTGAAGAACATCCGGCGAGCCCGCTGCGTGTTCGTCTTGCGCAGCATGCCGTGGTAGAAGCCGTTCATCGCATACTTGACCTGTGTCGACCCGAATGCCGCGTTCTCCGAGGCGATGGTGATGTCGCACATGTTGGCCAGGTCCATCCCGTAGCCGGGCGCCACCCCCGCCACGGCCGCGACCGTGGGCTTGCGGAAGTCGTAGATCGTGATCATGAGCTTGTAGGCGAGATCGGTGAAGCGGGTCCGGTCGTCTCCACTGGTCTCCTGCAGGACGTCCAGTGCCCAGCCCGCACAGAAGTACCTCTCGTTGCCGATCATGAGAACGGCGGCGACCGTGTCGTCCTCGGCCCAGGCGTTCAGCGCGTCGATGATCTCGTGGTGCAGCTCCCATCCCAGCGCGTTGCGCTTCTCGGGATGGTTGAGCTGCAGGATCCCCACCCCGTCCTCGACGGAGGTGAGCAGGTACTTGTACTCGGGCACGTCGTCCTCCGGGTTCCGTGGCTTCAGTGAATGGACACTAGAAGTCCTCCGGCGGTGGGACCAGGCCGGTGAGCAGCGCCCCGGAGATCCCGCCGTCGGCGACCACTGTCGTGCCGTTGATCCAACGCGAGTCGCGCGAGGCCAGGAACACGATCGCGGGGGCGATGTCCTCGGCCGTGGCATGCCTGCCGAGGAAGTTCCGCACTCCGTCGAGGGTGTCCTTGCCCATCGACGCCTCGAAGTCGACGAGGATGGGCGTCTCGACCGGACCGGGCAGGACGGCGTTGATCCGGAGCTCGTTGATGTCCCGGACCGCGCCGCCCATCGCCAGCGTGTAGAAGGTCGCCGCCTCCTTGGAATAGTTGTAGGCGTTGCCGGGCGGCGGGTGCTCGGCGTACCAGGCGACGCCCTCGTCGAAGCTCACGTGCCCGAGCAGGTCCTTGTAGAGCTCGGTGCGCTCGGCCCATTGGAAGCCTGCCGTCGATGACACCAGCACGATGGAGCCGCCGGTCCGGAGCCGGGTGAACATCGACTCGACCAGGTGCCGCATCCCGAGGAAGTTCACCTTGAACACGAGGTCACCGGGCAGAGTGCCCGGAATGCCTGCGACGTTCGCCAGGACGTCGAAGTCGCCCTCGATCTGAGCGAGCGCAGAGTCGATGCTCGCCGGATCGGCGAGGTCGACCTCGACGTGCTGTGACACGTCGGCCGTCGGCTTGTTGCGGTCCAGGCTCACGACCTCGGCGCCGCCCGCTGTCAGCTGCCGCACCACCGCGTCGCCGATGCCTGACGCGCTGCCGGTCACGAGGCAGCGCAGTCCCTGTACGTCCATGGACATCCTCTCCCGCGCGGACAGCGCGGTTTCTCATCCGTCGGCAGCGTTGCCCGGTGCAAGGGGACGTCATCACGGTTCGACGCCGAACGGGAAGGACTCGAACAGTCGTCCGCAACATAGACTAGTCTATGTCGACGGTCAAGGAGGGTCCACTGCACCTTCGTGCATTCTGCCCCGGCGCCGTCGCCATTATGTTCCGTCTTCCCGACGAAGGGCGAGACGTCGATGCACGCGTGGGTTTATCACGGCAAAGGGGACGTTCGCCAGGACGATCTCGGCACGAGGTGTCTGGCACCGTGGCAGCGATCGGGAAGGGGGCCCCCGTGGCCGCCGAGATCCCCGCGCGGACCAGCGACGGCAGTGAGCGGGTCACTCCCGGCACGCCGTCCGCCACCCGTCGGACGAGATCGAGTGGAGACGGCGAGTCGGCGGTGGGCCCCAGATCGACCTCCGCCTCCTCCCAGACGAACCGGCCCGCGGAACGCAGCGAGCGGGAGGGCCTGCGGCGGAAGGCCCGCGTGAGCCGACCGGTGTCCGTCATTCTGGCGTGCAGGTTGTCGAGCAGGTCCTCCCCGGCGGATCGTGCGGTCGAACACGCTGTTCGCCACAATGGACACGGAGAGTGGAACATGGTGTCCGACGCGTTTCCATGGTCGTGCCCCGAACGAAGGCTCGGGTGAGGGTTCGACTCGATCATCGTCCGCGGCCGACGAGGGGAAGTCCAGATGGCGACCGACGTTCATCGTGGAGGAGCCGGGCCCGTACTCGTCCAGTTGCACGGACTGGGAATGTCCGGCACGCATGGGAGCCGGTGTCGCCGCACCTCGAACGGTCGTTCACGGTCGTGGCGCCCACCCTGCCGGGGCATGCCGGCGGTCCAGCCGTCACGCCCCCGGATCGCGCGACCTTGGCGGGAGTGGTCGACTCGGTCGACCGGCAGCTGACGGAGCTGGGCATCGTCGGGCCGGTGCACCTCGCCGGGTACTCGCTCGGCGCGTGGGTCGCGATCGAGCTGTCCCGTCGGGGCAGGGCGCAGACGGTCGTCGCGCTGTCGCCCGCCGGCGCCTGGGCGTCCCTCGCGCTCCGCCTGGTTGCGCCGTTCCGGGCCGGATCGGCGGCGCTCGCGATCCCGGGTCTGGCCGGGTCGTGCGTGCATCCGGCGCTGCGCTGCTTCCTGCTGCGCGGGTTCTGCGAGCACGGCCCCGATACGACGCCGAGACCGCGGGGCGGTCATCGACGACATGGGATGGCTGCCGGATCGTCGGCGAGCTGCCGGCCGACGCGGTGCGGACCGGAACGATCGTCCGGAGCCCGCGTCGTGCCCGACCACCATCGTCTGGCCGATGGAGGACCGGGTGATCCCGTTCGCGGGCTACGGCGTCCCGATGCTCGAGGCCGTGCCCGGCGCCCAGCTCGTCCGGCTCGGCGGTGTCACGTTCCGATGATCGACGAACCGGATCTGGTGCGCACACCATCACGCCGGGTCGGTGCGGGCCGAGCGGTCCGCGGCGGGCTGAGGGGCTCAGGCTGGTGCGGTCCGCCCGCGGCCCAGCAGTGACATCAGGTAGGAACCGCCGACCCGGCCGTCCCGGGGCGGGAGCAAGCCGAGCTGGCGCATCATCTCGGTGATCTCGTACTGGCCGAGGTAGCGGGCCAGCAGCTCCTCGCGGACCTCGAGGAAGATGTCGCACCCGTACGTGCTGAAGGTGGCGTCGGGTGCTGCCTTCGCCGGGCCGCACGTCCGGCATCACGTCCCAGATCCTCTCGGTGTACGTCCGAACACCCTCGCGGCCATGGATGACCCCGGGCCAGAAGACGATGTCCTCCCACTCGATGTCGCCGTGCAGGAGTTCCAGTACTCGTTCGGTGTCGTGGGAGTTCCACGCCGCAAGCCAGCGGGTGGCGAAGTCCTGCAGAAGTCCTCGTCGACCGGATCCATGACCGTTCCCCCTCGTCGGGACACCGGGGTGAGTCTCGGCACTCGTCGGTTCCTGCAGCAGGCTAGTCGTGATTAACTAACCCGGGAAAACGAGCACACGCGACGGAGCGGGGAGAGCATGACGGGCGCCACCGAGACACAACGGGGACTGGTCGTCGTGGGGGCCTCCCTGGCGGGGCTCCGCGCCGTCGAGTCCGCTCGCAGGACGGGATTCACCGGACCGGTCACCCTGGTCGGATCGGAGCCGCATCTGCCCTACGACCGGCCACCGCTGTCCAAGGCGTACTTGGACGAGGCCGAGCCGCCCGCCGTCGTCTACCGCGAGGAGGACAAGCTCGCCGAGCTCGAGGTGGACCTGGTCCTCGGCGAGCCCGCCTCGGCGCTGGACCCGCAGCGGCGGGCGGTGCTGGTGGGCGACCGCGAGATCCTGTTCGACTCCGTGGTGCTCGCCACCGGTGCGCGGGCGCGCAGCCTGCCGGACACCGGACACCTCGCCGGGGTCCACACCCTGCGCACCCTGGACGACGCGCGGGAGATCCGTGCGGCGCTCGACGCGGGCGCCCGCACCGTCGTCATCGGCGCGGGGTTCATCGGGTCCGAGGTCGCGTCGGCGGCCCGCAAGCGGGGCCTGTCCGCCACGATCGTGGAGGCCCAGCCCACCCCGCTCGTCCGCTCCATCGGGACCGTGATGGGCGATGCCCTGACCGACCTGCACCGTGCACACGGAACCGAGATGCGCTGTGGCACAGCGGTGGACGGGCTCGAGGGCACGGACCGGGTGACGGGAGTCCGGCTCGTGGACGGCACGGTGATCCCGGCCGACCTGGTCGTCGTCGGCATCGGGGCGGTTCCCGAGACGGACTGGCTGGAGTCCTCGGGGATCACGGTGGACAACGGGATCGTCTGCGACGAGACCCTGTGGACCGGCGTGGCAGGCGTCTTCGCGGCGGGGGACGTGGCTCGCTGGCGCAACCCGCAGTTCGATGCGGTGATGCGCATCGAGCACTGGACCTGTGCCGCCGAGCAGGGGGGCAGAGCCGCCCGCAACGCGCTGGACACCTCGGCGGCCAAGCCCTACTCGACGGTCCCGTACTTCTGGTCGGACTGGTACGACAGTCGCATCCAGTTCGTCGGCATCCCCGGCGGGGACGACGTCGAGGTCGTCTCCGGCGCGGTGGAGCAGGGACAGTTCGTGGCGCTCTACCGCACCGCGGATCGGCTGACCGGCGCGCTGACCCTCGACCGGCAGTCGGACGTCATGAAGTACCGCACGCAGATCGCCAAGCGTGCGACCTGGTCCGAGGCTCTCGAGTTCGCACGCACCCGCGAGTCCGCCAGGGCGAGCTGACCGTCGAGCCGGCTCTCGACGTGCTGGTCCCCCCGCCATGGCGCGGGGGAGTCGTCACCGCGACCGCGCGACGCGACCATGCGCGACGCCGAGCAGGTGCAGCGGGGCCGCAGCCTGGGCGTCGCCGAGGTCCGTTGTCTCGATTCGGACGACCGGACCTGCATCCGGGCCACGGTCACCGCGAGGCCCTGGCCGCCACGCCCGTCGGACCGGTGAACAGTACCGCCGACGCCAGCTGCCGGATCTCGTCCGCGATCGCGGTGCGAGTGTGGAAGCCTCCGAGCCGGACCAGGTCGTTCACGATGCTGCGGGCTGCGCCGACCCGCACCGTGCACTGCGCCTTCGTCAGATCGGGACGGCAGGGCTCGAGTGCGGTGACCCAGTCACCGAAGTCCGTGCGCAGCGTGGCGCGGATCCGTCCGCCCGCCTCGGGCGGCAGATGGATGGCCTCGGTCACGTACACACCGAACAACGCGCGATTGTCGATCCCGAGGTCGACGTAGTCCGCCACGCGCCGCTCGAGGGCGGAGATCGGCTCGCCGGCGTCGCCAGGGCCGGCCACGAGGCGGTCCGCGGCACGGCTGAACGCCGCGACGAGCAGTTCGGCCTTCGTGGAGAAGTGGTGGTAGATGCTCGGTCCCGCGATGCCCACGGCCGCGCCGATGTCGTCGAGGCTGACCGCGTTGAACCCCCGCTCGTGGAACAGCTCGATCGCCACCCCGAGCAGCTGCTCGCCACGGTTGCGCGCGGACCGAGGCGGCACCCGCGGTGCGACCGGCCGCGCCGTCTCGAGCTCGGCGCGGCAGACGCTGAGCGCCGCAGCGGCCAGCTCGGCGCGGTAGTCGGCCTTGGGCAGTGGTGCTCGCAGCAGCGAGGGCGCCGAGAGGGCGGCGAGTGCGGCGGCGACCAGCAGCCTCCGGTCGGCGCGCCGCAGCGAGGGTCGATCCGCCGCCACCGACGCGTCGAGGGCTGAGACCAGGTCGTCGAACCGGCGGTACACACCTTCGCGCGGCTCCGGCGACAGGAAGCGCAGCTCGCGATGGAGGAGCACCCATACCTCGCGACGCTCCAGCGCCGCACCGGCGAGCCGGTCGAGGCGCTCCTCGAGGTCTCCGGCCGGGCCGACAGCCTCCACGGCGACGTCGAGGCCGCGGTGTAGTGCCGCCGCGAGGAGAGCCTCCTTCCCCCGGTGATGGCGGTACACCGCAGGCGCCGTCACACCCACGGCGGTGGCGACGTCGGCCAGGGACACGCCGTGGTAGCCACGCCGCGAGAAGAGCTCGGCCGCGGAGTCCGCGAGCTGCGCCCCCCGCTCGGGGAGGCGGCGCCGCGCCGTCCGCCGAGCTGCCCGTGCCGCCGTCATCGCCGCCTGCTCCTGCCTCGGGCCCAGGGTGAGCTGCCTCGCGCAACTTGCCTAGTGAACATTCCCTAGGTTAGCGTACGACGGGTCGCGACGGTGCGCTGCACCGTGAACCCGCTAGGACGGAGCAATGATGTCCGTACCCTCCTCGCCCTCCTCGGAGGCGCTGATCTACGACGCCATCCGGACCCCCCGTGGACGAGGCAAGAGCTCCGGCTCCCTGCACTCCGTGAAGCCGGTCTCGCTGGTGGTCGGGCTGGTCGAGGAGTTGCGCGCCCGCCACCCGGGTCTCGACCCGGCGCTGATCGACGACATCGTGCTCGGCATCGTCACCCCCGTCGGCGACCAGGGTTCGGTCCTGCCGCGTACGGTGGCGTTGGCGGCCGGACTCCCGGAGACCGTCGGCGGGCTCCAGCTCAATCGCTTCTGCGGCTCCGGGCTGGAGGCGGTCAACACGTCGGCCCAGAAGGTCCGGTCCGGCTGGGACGACCTGGTACTCGCGGGTGGCGTCGAGTCGATGTCGCGGTGCCCGCTCGGCGCCGACGGCGGGGCGTGGATGAACGACCCGGCCACGAACTACGCCACCTCGTTCATCCCACAGGGCGTGAGTGCCGATCTCATCGCCACCACCGAGGGCTTCACCCGTGACGACGTCGACGCGTACGCGGTGCAGAGCCAGCAGCGCGCGGCCGCGGCCTGGTCGGGTGGGTACTTCGAGAAGTCGATCGTGCCGGTGCGTGACCAGAACGGGTCCGTCGTGCTCGACCGGGACGAGTTCATGCGGCCCAGCACGACGGTCGAGACCCTCGGTTCGCTCAAGCCCTCCTTCGCGACGATGGGCTCGCAGGGCGGCTTCGACGCCGTCGCCCTGCAGAACTACCACTGGATCGAGCGGATCGAGCACGTCCACCACGCCGGCAACTCGTCCGGGATCGTCGACGGCGCCGCACTCGTCCTGATCGGCAGCGAGGAGATCGGCAGCCGCCTGGGCATGGCCCCGCGTGGGCGGATCGTCGCCACGGCGACGTCGGGGGCGGATCCGACGATCATGCTGACCGGCCCGACCCCCGCAACGCGCAAGCTGCTGGACCGCACCGGCCTCACCATCGACGACATCGACCTCTTCGAGATCAACGAGGCCTTCGCCTCCGTCGTGCTCAAGTACATGAAGGACCTGGGTCTGCCCGTCGAGAAGACCAACGTCAACGGTGGGGCCATCGCGATGGGGCACCCGCTCGGGGCGACCGGCGCCATGCTGGTCGGCACCGTCCTCGACGAGCTCGAGCGCCGTCAGGCGCGCCGCGCCGTCGTCACCCTCTGCATCGGTGGCGGCATGGGCGTGGCCACGCTCGTCGAGCGCCTCTGACCCACGCGACCACGAACCTGAGGACGGACTCTCACCATGAGCGACTTCGACCACCCGATGTTCCGCTGGGACCGTGACGGCGAGGGCGTCGTCACCGTGACCATGGACGACCCCGACCAGTCGGCCAACACCCTCAACGACCGTTTCTCCGCCGAGCTGCCCGTCCTGGTCGACCACCTGTACGCCGAGCGTGAGTCGATCACCGGGGTGATCCTGACCTCGGCGAAGAAGACCTTTCTCGCCGGGGGAGACCTCGGCATGATGATGCGGGCCAACGACTCCGACCGGCCCCGGATCCGCGCGCTGCTGGACGGTTCCAAGCAGCAGCTGCGTCGGTTGGAGACGCTCGGCAGACCGGTCGTCTCCGTGGTGTCGGGCGCTGCGCTCGGCGGCGGCTACGAGCTCACCCTCGCCACCCACCACCGTGTCGCGGTGGACGCACCGGGCACTGTGGTGGGGCTTCCCGAGGTCACCCTGGGGCTGCTTCCCGGCGGCGGCGGTGTGGTGCGAAGCGTGCGGATGTTCGGACTGCTGACCGCGCTGCAGGACATCCTGCTGACCGGTGCACGGTTCCGGCCCGCCGCAGCCCTCGAGAAGGGCATGGTCGACGAGGTCGTCGCGACCGTGGACGAAGGACTCGCCGCCGCGCGCGCGTGGATCGCCGCGAACCCGGAGCCCGCCCAGCCCTGGGACCGGAAGGGTTTCGCCATCCCGGGCGGCACCCCCGCCTCGCCGAAGGTGGCCGCGGTGCTGCCGAGCCTGCCCGCTGTGCTGCGCAAGCAGACCCGCGGGGCCCCCGCCACCGCGCAGGCCGCCATCCTCGCGGCCGCGGTCGAGGGCGCCCAGGTCGACCTGGACAACGCCCTGCTGATCGAGTCCCGCGCCATCACCGAGCTGATCTGCGGCCAGGAGTCCACGAACATCATCAAGTCGATGTTCTACGACATGCAGGCGATCAACCGCGGCGCGAACCGCCCGGAGGGCGTGCCCGCCCACACCGCGAAGAGGATCGTGGTCCTCGGCGCAGGGATGATGGGCGCCGGGATCGCGTACGTCAGCGCCAAGGCAGGCCTCGACGTCGTGCTCAAGGACGTCACCCTCGAGGCCGCGGAGAAGGGCAAGGCCTACAGCGCGGGCATCCTGGAGAAGGCACTGGCCAAGGGCCGGAGCACCCCGGAGAAGCGGGACGAGATCCTCGCCCGCATCCATCCGACGACCGACCCGGCGGACGCCGCGGGCGCCGACGTCGTGATCGAGGCGGTGTTCGAGGACCCGGAGCTGAAGAAGAAGGTCGTCGCCGAGGTACTGCCCTACCTCGCATCGGACGCTGTCCTGGCCAGCAACACCTCGACTCTGCCGATCACCGGCCTGGCGGACGGGGTGCCACGGCCCGAGGACTTCATCGGCACGCACTTCTTCTCGCCCGTCGACAAGATGGCGCTGCTGGAGATCGTCGTCGGCGCGAAGACCAGCGACGTCACGCTGGCGAAGACCATCGACATCGCCCGGCAGATCGGCAAGACCCCCATCGTCGTCAACGACAGCCGGGGCTTCTTCACCAGCCGGGTCATCGTGGAGTTCATCAATGAGGCCATCGCGATGGTCGGCGAGGGCATTCCCGCGGCGTCGGTCGAGCAGGCCGCGACGCAGGCCGGCTACCCCGTCGGCGCGCTAGCGCTGATGGACGAGATCAGCCTGACGCTGAACCGCAGGATCCGCGAGGAGACGATCGCCGGCCTGGCGGCGGAGGGCAAGGAGAAGCCGTTGCACCCCGCAGCCGCGGTCGTGGACCGGATGGTCGACGAGTTCGGGCGTGGCGGCCGGCTGGCGGGCGGTGGCTTCTACGAGTACGCCGACGGTCGCAGGACCGGCCTCTGGGGTGGCCTCGCCGAGCACTTCGGCGCCTCGAACACCGAGGTTCCGTTGCTGGACATGCAGGAGAGGATGTTGTTCGCCGAGGCGATCGACGCGGTCCGGTGCCTGGACGAGGGCGTCCTGCGCTCGGTCGCCGACGCCAACGTCGGGTCGATCCTGGGCATCGGCTTCCCCGCCTGGACCGGCGGTGTCCTGCAGTACGTCAACCAGTACAAGGGCGGGGCGGCCGGCTTCGTCACGCGGGCACGTGAGCTGGCGGACCGCTACGGGAACCGCTTCTCCCCACCGGAGTCCCTCGTGCGTCGCGCCGAGAGCGGGGAGGAGTACACGTGACCGGCGGCGGCCCCCTCGCGGGGCGCACCATGCTGATGTCCGGCGGCAGTCGCGGCATCGGCCTGGCGATCGCCGTCCGGGCGGCGCGTGACGGCGCCAATGTCGCGATCCTGGCCAAGACGGACGAACCCGACCCCCGCCTGCCCGGCACCGTGCACACCGCGGTGGAGGAGATCCGGGCGGCGGGGGGCAACGGCCTGGCGATCGTCGGTGATGTGCGGGACGCGGAGAGCGTAGCCGGCGCGGTGGTACTCACCGTCGACACCTTCGGCGGGATCGACCTCCTGGTCAACAACGCGTCGGCCATCGCGCTCGCTCCGATCGGCGCGGTCTCGATGAAGCAGTACGACCTGATGCTGGACATCAACGCCCGCGGAACCTTCGCCCTGACGAGTGCAGCGCTGCCGCACCTGCACCGATCCGAGAACGCGCAGGTGCTGACCCTGTCACCACCGCTCAACCTCGATCCGGTGTGGTTCGGCAGGCATGCGCCCTACACGGTGAGCAAGTACGCGATGACGATCCTGACGGTCGGCCTGGCGCACCAGGAGCATCCCGTGCCGCTCAGCGCGAACTGCCTCTGGCCCCGGACGACCATCGCCACGGCCGCCGTACAGAACATCGTGGGCGGTGACGCGGCGATGGCGGTCTCGCGCAAGCCGGAGATCATGGCCGACGCCGCGCACGCGATCCTCAGCCGGAAGGCGGGCGAGGTGACCGGGCAGACCCTCCTCGACGAGGACGTGCTCCGGGACGCGGGGGTGTCCGACCTCAGTGCCTACCGCTACGGCTCCGCCGGTTCAGACGACGACCTGAAGATCGATCTCTTCCTCCCCGGGGGCGAAGGTGACTGGTAGCCCGACGCGTCCGGTCTACGACGCGGACCACGAGTTGTTCCGGGAGACCGTCAGGTCCTTCATCAAGACCGGGGTCGCGCCGCACCACGACGACTGGGAGGCGGCGAAGAGACCCGACCGCTCGCTGTTCACGAAGGCGGGGGAGAGCGGCATGTTGCTGTTCCCGACGCCGGAGCGGTTCGGCGGCCCCGGGATCGACGACTGGCGCTTCAACGCGGTGATGAACGAGGAGTTCGGCCGCTCCGGGTACGCCTCGGCGGGCCTCGGCCTGGCACTGCAGAACGACGTCGTCGGCCCCTACCTGCTCGATCTCACGACCGAGGACCAGAAGAAGCGCTGGCTGCCGGGCCTGACCTCGGGCGAGCTCATCGGCGCCATCGCGATGACGGAGCCCGGCACCGGAAGCGACCTGTCCGGCATCGCCACCCGCGCGGTGCGGGACGGGGAGGGCGAGGACGCCGACTACGTCGTCAACGGTTCCAAGACCTTCATCTCCAACGGGCAGAACGCGGATCTGGTCGTCGTCGCCACCCGGACGTCCGAGGATCGGCACCGGGGGCTCACGCTGCTGGTAGTCGAGACCGACAGCCCCGGGTTCGAGCGCGGACGCAACCTGGACAAACTTGGTCTCCACGGGCAGGACACCAGTGAGCTCCACTTCACCGATGTCCGGGTGCCCGCCGCCCACCGGCTGGGCGCAGAGGGCGAGGGCTTCTTCCAGCTCATGCGCAACCTGCCGCAGGAGCGCCTCTCGCTGGCCACGACCGCGGTCGCCGCGTGCGAGGGGATCCTCGCACGCACGCTGGAGTACGTGACCGAGCGCAAGGCGTTCGGCAAGCCCATCGGGACATTTCAGAACAGCAGGTTCCTGTTGGCCGAGTTGCACACCGAGGTCGACATCGCGAGGGTCTACGTCGACCACTGCGTCGGCCTGCACGCCCACGGCGAGCTGACGGCGGTCCAGGCGGCGAAGGCGAAGTGGTGGACCACCGAGCTGCAGGTCCGGGTGGCGGACCGCTGCCTGCAGCTGCACGGCGGCTACGGCTACATGCGGGAGTACCCGATCGCGCGTTCGTTCGCCGACGCCCGGATCCAGACGATCTACGGCGGGACGACCGAGATCATGAAGGAGATCATCGGGCGCGACCTCGGCCTGTGAGCGGTCGCTCGCGGCCCTCGGCGACGACCTGCCGGATGAAGCGATCCAGGTGGTCGTCCAACAGGTCGAGGTCGACGGGCCGGGTCAGCTGCTGGACCCCGACGACGAGCGAGAGGCAGTATCGGGCCAGGTCCTCGGCGTCCTCCTCGTGGCCCTGCACCTCGGCCACCGCGCGGCGGATCAGCGCGAGCCGCCGCGCGTCCACGTCGGCCTGGATCTTCGCCACCGCCGGGTCCATCGCGCTCCAGATGCGGATGGCGGCCTCGGCGTCGTGCGGGACGGTGCGAGAGAGCTTCCGCAGGAGGACGAGCCGGTCCAGCGGGTCTCCGGGCTGCGCGGCCTGCTCGGCGATCCGATCGGTGCGGCCGACCCAGTGCTCGAGGAACTGCGCGACGAAGTCGGGCCAGTTGCGGAAGTAGTTGTAGAAGGACCCGCTGGTGACGCCCAGCCGTTGGTGGAGGGTCGTCATCTTGAGGGCTTTGAAGCCGACCTCCGACAGGATCGCGGTCGCCGCCTCGAAGTAGTCCTCACGGCTGACGTAGTGCGGCAAAGCAGACCTCCATCGGACCGCGGTGGACGGTTCCATCATGTCAGCCGAGGCCCGCCGTGGTCCGAGGTTGGATGATAGAGCAGTCTATGTTACTCTATCGAACACGCTGTTCGACCTTATGCAATACTGTGTGACCGATCCGGTCGCAATTCATGATTCCGTTTCTTCGACGTCGTCGTCAGGGGGGTGGAAGAGGTGCAGCACAACCCGTCGCTCGATCCTCCCGCGTGCCCTGAGCTGGGCTGTTACCTTGCACGCGGGGGCGCCTCGCTCACCCCGCGATCTGATTGACGAGGTGAGCTACGCGGAGCAGCTCGGCCTGGGATCGGCATTCATCTGGCTCGCCCCGTCCGTGACCGGCAGCCCGGCGGAGTGCGCGGCCGCGGTCCGGCACCAGTTCGAGCTGGGCGCGGCCGATGTGATCCTGCACGGCGTCACCCCGCAGGAGCTCGGTCCGCTCGTCAAGGAGTACGCCGCGTCGCGGCGCTGACCGCGACCACAGGACACCACGTCGAAGCCCGGCCCGGCCGGTGGAGAGGAGCATCGTGAAGATCGTCGTCGACAGGTCGCTGTGCACGTCCCTGGGAGTCTGTGAGTCACTCGCTCCCGACCACTTCGAGGTCGACGACGAAGCCGAGCTCGTGGTCCTCGAGGAGAACGTGTCCGAGGACGACCTCGACGCGGTCGAGGCCGCCGTCAGCGGCTGCCCGACCGCGGCACTCAGGCTCGTGGACTGAGTCCACGCCACCTTCGCCCCCCGAGGAGATTCAACGATGAATTCCCCTGCTCCGGTCGGCGCCGCGCATGCGGTGTCCAGCACCGAGGCGATGACCCCCGACTGGTTGACCGAGGTGCTCCACCACTCGGGCCTGCCCGCCGAGTCGGCCGTGGTGGACCTGCGCACGGAGAAGATCGGAACCGGTCGGATCGGTGAGGCCCATCGGCTCTCTCCGGCCTATCGTGGCGACCGCGGGACCGCCCCGGAGAGCCTCGTCGCGACGCTGCCCTCGACGAACCCTGCGAGCCTCGAGTTCGCCAGGGCCGCTCGGCTCGGCGCGGTCGAGGTCGACTTCTACCGGGACGTCGCCTGGCCGCTGTGTCTGTGGCACGGCGACAACCGGCTGGACACCATGCTGTTCCGGCCCGGCGACGAGAAGGACCCGCTGGTGGTCGTCGACTGGCAGGGCATCATTCCCGGCCCCCCGGTCGCGGACGTCAGCCACCTCCTCGGCAACGGTCTCACGACGGAGGACGCCGAGGTCCACGAGCGGGACCTGCCTCGCGAGTACTACCACCAGGCGCTGCAGGCCGGCGGGGTCGAGGACTGCAGCTGGGAGGACTGCCTGACTACACATCGGGCCCAGGCGTTCGCGGGGTTCGTCGTCACGCTGATCTCCGCGGTGCAGGTCGAGCTGACCGAGCGCGGCGACGCGATGACCTCGACGATGCTGCGCGGGCACGCGGACCAGGTGCTGCGGAACGACTCCTTCGACGCCCTACCCGCGTGATGCCCGACCCCCGCAGCGAGCACCTCTGGACGGCGCGGGTCCGGTGGTGGGCGGCGCGCTGGCACACGCTCTGGTACCGGTTCCGGCGCGGCACATGACGTCGACGTGGAACGCGGTGAGCGGACCTGGGCGACCGGTTCCGCTCACCGCCGAGTACTCCTCGTCAGCCTTTGGCTGTGACCTCCGCCTGGTACTTCTCGGTCATGTGGGCGATCGCGGCGAGCTTGCCGCCGTTGTGTCCCTCCCGCACCTTGCCCGCCAGGGCGGCTGTCTCGACGGTCGCCGTCGCCTGGCTCTGGAAATGGGCTGCGACCTCCTCGGCGACGAGCTCGTCGGAGCGCCGGGTGCGCTCTGGTGTGGCCCAGTCGTGGCCCATCAGGAGCAGGGTGCCGAAGCCGCCGGACTGCTCGACCAGCCGGGCGACCTGGTCGCGAGCCTGCTCGGGGGTGCCGATGACCCCTACGCCGAAGTCGTTGATGAAGGAGACCGTCTCCGCGAGGGTGTCGCCCCGGACGCCCATCTGTGGGAAGGCCGCAGTCTGCTGGGGCGCCATGAACGCGGACATCGCCCGCACGCTCGGCCCGGCCGAGGACACCGTGACGAAGGATGTGAGCGCGGCGGCCGCGACCGGCTGCCGCATTCGCACCGAGCTCCGGCTCCGATTGCACTGACCGGCCCGTCGACCACTCCGTTCCCTACGTGGACGCTCAGCTCCCAACCCGCCTAGTAATCAGTCACTCGACATGTCGACCCGTGGAGGGAACATCGATGTACCCCGGCACCCATGCGGCCACAGCCCCTGACCGAGTGGCTGCGCAGCTGCTCGACACCGGCGAGCAGCTGACCTACGGCACCCTCGAGGAACAGTCCGTGCGACTCGCGAACGTGCTGCGCGACGCCGGACTGCGCCGCGGCGACGTGGTCGCGCTGCTGACCGACAACGACCTTCGGGCCTTCGTCGTGTTCTGGGCGGCCCTGCGCACCGGCTGCTACATCACGTCGATCAACCACAATCTCGCGCCGGAGGAGGTCGCGTACATCGTCGACGACTCCGGCGCCACCGCGCTGATCGTCAGCGCCAACAAGGCCGAGGTGGCGGAGAAGGTCCTGGCCGCTACGCCGAACGTGCGGCTGCGGCTGGCCTTCGGCGGAGCGGTCGGCGGCTTCGACTCCTACGAGGACGTGTTGGCCGCCGCGTCCGACGTCGCGCCCGCTGACCAGCCACACGGCATGCCGATGCTGTACTCGTCGGGCACCACCGGGCGGCCCAAGGGAGTGCGGCCCGCCCTACCGGACGCGCAGATCACCGATGTCGGCGACCCGATGATGGCTCTGCTGGTCAAGTCCTTCGGGATGACTCCGGACACCGTCTACCTGAGCCCGGCGCCGCTGTACCACGCCGCGCCGCTGCGCTGGTGCGCCGCGGTGCAAGCGGGGGGCGGGACCGTGCTGGTGCAGCGCAAGTTCGACGCCGAGGGCTGCCTGGGGGCGATTCAGGAGCACCGGGTCACCCACGCCCAGTTCGTACCGACGATGTTCGTCCGGATGTTGCAGCTGCCCGACGAGGTCCGGAGTGGCTACGACGTGTCGAGCCTCAAGCTCGCGGTCCACGCCGCGGCGCCGTGCCCCGTCGAGGTCAAGCAACGGATGATCGACTGGTGGGGCCCGATCCTGGTCGAGTACTACGGGGCCACCGAAGGCAACACCATGACCATGGTGGACAGCCCGACCTGGCTGCGGAAGCCGGGCACCGTGGGCAAGCCCGCGATCGGTGTGCTGCACGTCTGCGACGACGAGGGGCGGGAGCTTCCCGTGGGGGAGGACGGCGCCGTCTTCGTCGAGCGCGAGGGGATCGTGTTCACCTACCACAACGACCCCGAGAAGACGAAGGCCGGCCAGCATCCCGACCACGAGAACTGGACGACGCTGGGCGACATCGGGCACGTCGACGACGACGGGTTCCTCTTTCTCACCGACCGCAAGGCTTTCATGATCATCTCGGGCGGGGTGAACATCTACCCCCAGGAGACCGAGAACGTACTCGCGCTCCATCCGGCCGTCCACGACGTGGCCGTGATCGGGCTGCCCGACCCGGAGATGGGGGAATACGTTGCCGCCTTCGTGCAGCCGCAACAGGGCGTGGTGACCGGGCCCGACCTCGAGGCCGAGATCATCACCTTCGTCAAGTCGAGGATCGCGTCCTACAAGGCACCGAAGGCGGTCCGCTTCGTCGACTCCCTGCCGCGAACCGAGACCGGCAAGTTGGTGAAGGGGGAGCTCAAGCGAGGGGTGCTGGCCGCCGAGGGCGGCTGATGTTCGCACGCTCCGTGACGGGATCGGTGCAATCCGTTCCTTCATAGACTGTTCTATGTTACTCTCGATTCGGTTGGTGGTTCCCTCGTTGGAGCGCCACCCGGGACGCCGAACTTTCAAAGGAGAAGTCATGGGCGGGTTTCGTGCTGCGGACGAAGTTCACCAGTTCCTCGGTGGAATCTTCGAAGAGGCTCTCGCCGACGAGTCGATCGGCCCCAAGCTCGCGAGCACCGGGATGAGTCTGCGGATGGACTACACGGATCCGGACACCACGGTGCGGGTCGACTTCGCGACGAAGGAGATCCTGGTCGGCGAGGCGGCCGCGATCGACTCCGACGCGTCGCTGAGCATGACCGCCGACACCGCGAACCAGTACTGGCAGGGCAAGGTCAGCCTGCCGTTGGCGATGGCGCGCGGAAAGGTCAAGATCGGTGGGTCCGCGTCGCAGCTGCTCAAGCTGGCCCCGGTCGCCAAGGACCTGTACCCGCGCTACGTGAAGATGCTGGCGGACAACGGTCGTTCCGACCTCATCGTGAGCTGAGGCGACCATGACATCGGTAGCCGAGAACCGGACCCACCACCCGATCGACATCTCCGCCGACGAGTTCTGGCGGCTCACGCCGGACGCCCGCGAGCAGACCTTCGCCCGGCTGCGCGCCGAGGCGCCCGTGTCGTGGCAGCGCCCGATCTACAGCCCGATCATGGGCGGGGACGACGGCTCCCCGGGCTACTGGGCCGTCGTCCGGGCCGCGGACATCACCACCGTGAGCAGGCGGGCGGACGTCTTCTCCTCCGCCTCCGGCGGGGTGACGTTCGAGGAGATGCCCGAGGAGATCCTCGAGATGGCGAGCTCCATCCTCACGATGGACGACCCTCGCCACCACCAGATCCGCAAGCTGATCAGCTCGACCTTCACGCCCAAGCGCGTGAAGCTGATCGAGGAGCAGATCGCCAACCAGGCCAGGCTGATCGTCGAGTCCATCAAGGACAAGGGTGAGGCCGAGTTCGTCCACGCGGTGTCGGCCCGCCTGCCACTGTGGACCATCTCAGAGATGATCGGCATCCCGGAGGACCGCCGTCAGGAGGTCGTCGCCGCGGCGAACGCCATGATCGGCTGGGGTGACGACGAGACGATCGCGGACTCCGACTCGGCAACGGTCATGCTCAACGGGATCGTGGCCCTGCACGGCGCCTGCCAGGACGTCATCGACGAGCGGCGGGAGACGCCGCAGAACGACCTGATCTCCGCCCTGATCGCTGCCGAGGTCGACGGGCAGCACCTCACGGACGACGAGATCCGGGCCTTCTTCGTCCTGCTCTGTGTGGCGGGCAACGACACCACCAAGCAGACCACCACACACACGCTGCGGGCCCTGACCGAGCATCCCGACCAGCGAGACTGGCTGTTCGAGGACTACGACACCCGCATCGGTGGCGCGATCGAGGAGTTCGTCCGCTGGGCCACACCGGTGATGACGTTCCGACGCACCGCGCTGGAGCGCTTCGAGCTGGGTGGCTCGGTCATCGAGCCGGGTGACAAGGTCGCACTGTTCTACAGCTCCGGCAACCGGGACGAGGCGACCATCGACCGCCCTCGCGAGTTCGACATCACCCGCAAGCCGGGGCCGCACGTGGCCTTCGGCGGGGGAGGTCCGCACTACTGCCTGGGCAGCCATCTCGCGAAGGCGCAGCTGCGCTCGATCTTCCGCGAGATCTACACCCAGCTGCCGGACATCCGGGCGGTGGGCGAGCCGAAGTACCTCGTGAGTACGTTCATCAACGGGATCCAGGAGCAGCGGTGCGAGTTCACGCCGCGGTGAGCGGACCGCAGCAGCCGTCGACGAGGAGGTCACGGTCATGACGTCGGTGTTGTCCGGAGAGGCGGCGTCGGGGGTCGAGGGTGTGCCGGAGGTGGTCGCCCGGTTGCGGCGGACCTTCGCAGGCGGTCGCACACGAAGCCTCGAGTGGCGGCTCGAGCAGCTCGCCGGAATCGAGCGGCTGGTCGTTGAGCGCGAGGCGGAGATCGCCGCCGCACTGGCCGAGGACCAGGGCCGGAGCGCGCACTACGCGTGGCTCGGCGAGGTGGCGCCGACGGTGGCCGAGGCCGCCTTCGCACGGAGGAACCTCAAGAAGTGGATGCGGACCCGGCGGACCGGGCTGCCGCTGACGATGCTGCCGGGTCGCGCGGAGTACCGCTACGAGCCGCTGGGCGTCGTGCTGGTGATCGGGCCGTGGAACTACCCGGTCTACCTCACTCTCAGCCCACTGGTCGCGGCGGTCTCGGCAGGCAACTGCGCGGTGCTCAAGCCGTCCGAGCACACCCCGGAGACCTCCGCGCTGCTGGCTCGACTGGTCCCGCAGTACCTCGATCCCGCGGCCGTGGCGGTCGTCGAGGGGGCGGCGGACGCGACGCAGGCTCTGCTCGCGCAGGCGATGGACCATGTCCTGTTCACCGGTGGCCCGGAGATCGGCAAGCGCGTGCTGGAGGGTGCGGCTCCGCACCTCACGCCCGTGACCCTCGAGCTGGGTGGCAAGAGCCCCGCCGTGGTGACCGCCGACGCGGACATCGAGGTGGCGGCCCGCCGCATCGCCTGGATGAAGCTGCTCAACTCGGGCCAGACCTGCATCGCGCCGGACTACGCGCTGGTCGACGTCGCGGTCCGGGACGAGTTCCTGGCCGCCCTGCAGAGGACGATCGAGGAGTTCCAGGTCGGCGAACCCGCCGGGCGCGTCATCGATGAGCGGCAGTTCGACCGGGTGAGCAGGCTGCTCGGCTCGCACGGCGGCACCGTCGTCCGGGGCGGTGCGGAGGATCGCGAGTCTCTGAAGATCGACCCGGTCGTCGTGCTCGATCCGAGTCCTGACTCCCCGCTGATGCAGGAGGAGATCTTCGGCCCGGTCCTGCCCGTGGTGACCGTCAGCTCGCTCGACGAGGCGATCCGGCGCATCAACAGCGGTCCCAAGCCGTTGGCAGCGTATCTCTTCGGATCCTCGAAGACGGACCGGGAACGGCTGATCGACGAGACGAGCTCGGGTGGCGTCGTCATCAACCACGCGGCCATGCACTGCCTCGTGCCGCAGCTCCCGTTCGGTGGAGTGGGCAACAGCGGAATGGGTGCCTACCACGGCCGCTGGGGGTTCGAGACCTTCAGCCATCGCAAGGCGGTGCTGGTCAAGCCCGCGAAGCCGGACCCGTCGGTCATGTACCCGCCCTACACCGAGTCCAAGAAGAAACTGATGCGGCGGTTCTTCTGACGCTCGAACGCATCTCAGAATTGCTCCCACTGCACGCAGCGGTGGGAGTTTTTCTGTTCTCGGCATGCTTTTGCATATCGCTGTACGTTGCCTGCCGTCCTCTTCTCGGGGGAGGCGTCCACGTTGGTGGCGGTGCCTGTCCCGTAGCCTCCTGGGTCGATCACACTGAGTGCTCGATCCTGCCGCCCGGTGAGCACCTTCGCACCTGTCGGTGTTGTCGTACACGGTGTACGTCACCAATTTCGAGGACCGTCGTTGTACTCGTCGAGCGCCTCTCGTGTGGTGCGAGTTCGATCAATGACGACGACCGGAGTTCATGACTCATGCCGCCCACCGTGACAGGAGCGACGAAGGCCGTCGGCGGCTTCAGCGCCATGACGGTCGAGACCGTCCGGGCACTCGGGCGCCGGCCGTTCGCCTACCGGGAGCTCATCCAGCAGACCTCCTTCATCGCGGGTGTCTCGCTCCTGCCCGCCATCATGATCACGTTCCCGTTCGTCGGCGTCGTGATCTTCCTGCTGAACCAGCTGCTCGCCGAGATCGGCGCGATCGACCTCGCGGGCACGGTCACGGGGCTGGCGGTGGTCCGAGAGATCGGCCCGCTGGCCGCGGTGCTCGTGACGGCGGGCGCAGGCGCCACAGCGATCGCCGCCGACCTCGGCGCGCGCACCGTCCGGGAGGAGATCGACGCGATGAAGGTGCTGGGCATCGACCCGATCCAGCGCCTCGTCCTCCCGCGCGTACTCGCGTCGATCTTCGTCTCACTCTGCCTCACCGCCATGATCAGCGTCGTCGGCGTGCTGACGAGCTACTTCATCTCGGTGGGTCTGCAGGGATCGGCCCCCGGCCAGTTCGTGGCGGTGCTGACCGTCCTCACGACCGACGCGGACTTCTATGTGAGCCTCGTGAAGGCCTTCGTCTTCGGTGGTGTGGCCGGTCTGGTCGCCTGCTACCGCGGGCTGAACGTCCGCGGCGGCTCGAAGGGCGTCGGCGAGGCGGTCAACGAGACCGTCGTCCTCGCCTTCGTCCTGCTCTTCATCATCAACGTGATCATCTCGACCACGTACCTCCAGCTCGGCAACACCAAGCTCTGATCGCGGAGAGGGGAAACACAGTGCTCGTCGACGGCACCCGAGCCGCGCGGATAGCCGCCGCCCCGCGGTCGGGTCTGCGCACGGTCGGCCATCAGGTCTCGTTCTATCTGAAGGCCTTCGGCTACATCGGCTTCGTCCTGACCCGGTACCGCAAGGAGGTGCTGCGCCAGCTCGGCACCGTGAGCTTCGGCGCCGGTGGCCTCGCCGCGGTCGGCGGGACGGTCGTGATCATCTCGGTGCTGACCGCGAGCGCGGGCATCGAGGGTGGCCTGCAGGGCTACCAGGCGCTCAACGCCATCGGTGTGGATACGCTCACCGGCTTCATCACCGGCTTCGTGAACGTCCGGCTGGCCGCCCCGCTCATCGCGGGCGTCGGCCTGGTCGCGACGGTCGGGGCGGGCTTCACCGCGGAGATCGGTTCCCAGCGCATCAGCGAGGAGATCGACGCCCTCGAGGTGATGGCCATCCGGTCCATCCCCTTCCTGGTCACGACGCGGATCATCTCCGGCGCCGTCGCGATCATCCCGCTCTACGCCGTGGCCCTGTTCTCCGCGTTCGGGGTGACGAAGCTGCTCGTCGTGCTCGGCTTCGGCCAGTCCCCGGGCACCTACGACCACTACTTCTCGACGTTCCTCATCCCCGCGGACGTCATGTACTCCTTCATCGAGATCATCGTGATCGTCATCGTCGTCATGTCCATCCACACGTACTACGGCTTCAACGCCAGCGGCGGTCCCGCCGGTGTGGGGGTCGCGGTCGGTCGAGCCGTGCGTCTCTCCCTGGTCGCCGTCATGTTCACCGCCCTCGCCACCAGCCTGATCCTCTACGGCGACTCCGACACGCTCCACCTGTCGAGGTGAGCGGGATGACCTGGAACAAGGTGCGCCTCGAGGCGCTCGGGCTGATCGGCATCGTCGTCGCCCTGCTCGCCGTGGCGGCCGTGCTCGCCGCCTACCTCAACGTGTTCAGCCCCGGCGTCCCCGTGACCGTCCGGGCCGACCGGGCCGGGCTGCTGCTCGGCGAGGGTTCGGACGTGTCGCTGCGCAGCGTCCAGATCGGCAAGGTCGACAAGGTCTCCCCGGACGGCGCGGACGGGGCGCTGATCGACGTCCGGATCGACTCGGACCAGATGGAGCGGCTCCCCGCGAACGTGGCCGCCCAGCTCGTCGCGCCCACGGTCTTCGGGCCCAAGTACGTCGACCTGTTGATCCCTGAGCAGCCCACCGTCCGCAGGCTCGCCGCGGGCGAGACGGTCAACCGGGCACAGACGCAGATCGAGGTCAACACGGTCTTCGACAACCTGATGTCCGTGCTGACGACGGTCCAGCCCGCGAAGGTCAACTCCGCGCTCGGCGCCCTCTCCACGTCGCTGAGCGGTCAGGGCGACCAGATCGGTGACTACCTCGTCCGGTTGAACACGTACCTGGACAGCTTCAACCCCTCGCTGCCGACCCTGAAACGGGACCTGGCGCTCTTCGGGCAGGAGACCGACGTGCTGGCCGGACTCTCGCCGGACCTGGTTCGGCTCCTGAAGACCTTCCCGACCACCGCGGACACGCTCATGGAGAAGAGCGCGGCGTTCGACGCGTTCATGGTCAGCCTCTCGGGCCTGGCGGACAGTGGCAAGGGCTTCCTCGACGACAACGACCAGCCGCTGCGCGAGTCGCTCGACACACTGCGCCCGACCACAGCCCTGGCCGCTCGCTACTCGACGATGTTCCCCTGCCTGTTCGCGAGCTTCAACAACCTGCGCAAGATCACCGAGCCGTCCTTCGGCGGGAACCAGCCGGGCCTGCGGATCTTCACCTCGTTCGGCCCCGGCCAGCGCGGCTACCGCCACCCGGACAACCTGCCGACGCTCGGCGTCGACCAGCCCGGCTGCGCCCCGGACGTCCCCACCGGCACCGAGGCGCCGCGGCACGTCACCTACGACGACGGCTCGCCGACGCTGAACACGCAGGAGGAGCCGACGACGATCGGCAACCCGCCGCTCGCGGTACTGCTGTTCGGCGACGCAGTGCAGGAGGAGGGCCGATGAAGACGTTCGGACCGGTTCTCCGGCTCTCCGTCCTCGCGCTCGTCTCGGTCGTGTTCGCGGCCGCGGTGATCATCACCTACGGACGGGTGCGCTTCCAGGACAGCACGCCGTACACGGCCGAGTTCACCGACGTGTCCGGGCTGCGGCCCGACGACGACGTCCGGGTCGCCGGCGTGACGGTGGGCAAGGTCAGCGACGTCACGGTCTCCGAAGCGGGAATCGCGCAGGTCGCGTTCACCGTGCAGACCCGGACGCCCCTCATGTCCGGCTCGACGGGCACGATCCGCTACAAGAACCTCGTCGGACAGCGCTTCCTGGAGATCGGTGAGGGTGCGGGAGCGCCGACCCCGCTCGAGGCGGGCGGCGTCATCCCGGTGGACCGGACGACGCCCGCGCTGGACCTCGACCAGCTCTACAACGGCTTCGCGCCGCTGTTCGAAGGTCTGCAGCCGGACCAGGTCAACGAGCTGTCCAGCTCGCTGATCTCGGTGATGCAGGGGCAGGGCGGGGCGGTGACCAACCTGCTCACCCAGGTCGGGTCGCTGACCTCCACCCTCGCCGACCGGGACCAGGTCATCGGCGAGCTGATCACCAACCTGAACACGGTGCTCGGCACGGTGAACGGCCGCAGCCAACAGGTCACCGGCCTCGTCGACCAGCTCCAGAAGCTGGTCAGCGGCCTGGCGGCCGACCGGAAGCCGCTGGGTGACGCCATCGAGAAGTTCAGCCGCGTCACCGGCACCGTGGACTCGCTGCTGGCGCAGGCCCGGCCGGACGTGCGGGCCGACGTCGCCGAGATCCGGACCCTGGCGAGCACCGTCAACGCCGACCAGGCGGACATCGACGGTCTGCTGCAGAAGGTCCCCGGCTACTACGTGAACCTCGATCGGGTCGGCTCCTACCAGTCGTCCTTCCAGTTCTACCTGTGCGGTGTGCAGGTCCGCCTCGAGCTGCCGGGCGTCCCCGCCGTCATGTCCGACACCATCGCGAGCCAGGAGGAACGGTGCCAGTTCTGAGGGGCAAACGCGTCTCCGAGATGAACCCGCTCTACGTCGGGATCGTCAGCATCGCGCTGATCGCCGCGGCGATCCTGCTGGCCACCAACTCCGGCGGGATCTACCGGGCGCTCTCCGCCCGCTCGTATACGGCGGTCTTCTCCGAGGCGGGCGGGATGCGTTCCGGCGACGAGGTCCGCATCGGTGGGGTGGCGCTGGGCAAGGTCAGCTCGGTGGAGCTGGACGGCGCGCGGGTGGTCGCGACCTTCACCGTGGAGAACGGCCCCCGGATCGGGCAGGACTCGCGGGCCGCCGTGAAGACGGCGACCCCGCTGGGCACCAAGTTCCTCGACATCGAGCCGATGGGCACGGGCGAGATGGAGGCGGGCAGTGAGTTCCCGATCGAGCGGACGACGTCCGCCTACGACGTCCAGCAGCTGATCGAGCGGCTGACCCGGACCACCGAGGAGGTCGACCTCGACCAGCTCGCGGGCGCCCTCGACACGGTCTCCGACACCTTCCAGGACACCCCCGCTCCGCTCGCCGGGGCCGTCCAGGGCCTCGGCAGGCTGTCGCAGACGATCGCGACCCGCGACGAGTCGCTGCGGGGACTGCTCGCCAACGCGAACGGCGTGACGGGGATCCTGGCCCAGCGGAGCAGCCAGATCACGACGTTGATGAGCGACGGCAACCAGCTGCTCGCCGAGCTCTACCAGCGCCGCGACGACATCCAGTCGCTGCTGGTGAACCTCACGAGCGTGCTCAACCAGCTCAACGGGGTCGTCGACGACAACCGCGAGCAGATCCTGCCCGCTCTCGACGAGCTCAACCGGGCAGTGGGGATCCTCGCGAGCAACCAGCGCAGCCTGGGCGCCACGATCGAGGGTCTGCGTACCTACGTGACGTCGCTCGGTGAGGCCATCGCGTCGGGCCCGTGGTTCTACGCGCTGGTCCCGAACCTCGCCCCGACGAACCTCGCCCAACAGACGCTGCCGTCGCTCCTCGACTCGGCCACCCCGCCGGGTCTGACGGCCCCCGCGGAAGGAGACCAGCCCCGATGAGCGGCACCTCTCGCTCCCTGAAGTGGGCCGCGGTCGCCGTCGCGGTCGTCCTGGTCGCGTCGGTCGCGCTGGTGCTGACCCAAGCCGGCACCAAGACCGTCGTCGCCGACTTCGACCAGACCGTGAGCCTGTATGCGGGGGACGAGGTCAGGGTCCTCGGCGTCCAGGTCGGCACGATCGACGACGTGGAGGCCCTCCCGGACAAGGTCAGAGTGACCATGTCCTACGACTCCGGGATCGACCTGCCCGACACGGCGCAGGCCGCGGTCATCGCCCCCAGCCTCGTCGGGATCCGCTACATCCAGCTGACCCCGGCCTACACCGGCGGCCCGGCGCTGGCCGACGGCGCGGAGATCCCCCTGTCCCGCACCGTCAGCCCCGTCGAGTGGGACCGGATCAAGAACCAGCTCACCGCGGTCGCGGAGGCCCTCGGCCCGCAGCCGGATGGCGAGAACCCACTGACCGGCCCGGTCACCCGGGCGCTGGACACCACCACCGCGAACCTCGACGGCCAGGGTCAGGCGATCAACGACACGCTGACCTCGCTGTCCGGGGCGATCACGACGCTGTCCGACGGCCGTGAGGACCTGTTCGGCACGGTCCGCAACCTGGGCACCTTCGTCACGGCCCTGCGGGACGCCGACGAGCAGGTGGGCCGGTTCAACACCCAGCTCTCCGACGTGTCCCAGGTGCTCGCCGACAACCGGGAGTCACTCGGTGTCACACTCGCCACGATCGACCGGACGGTCCCGATCATCGAGGGCTTCGTGTCCGACGTGCGCGGCCCGCTGCAGGACAACCTCAAGACCCTGGGCGTGGTCGCCAAGGAGGTCTCCGACCACCGGCAGGCGCTGGCCGACATCCTCCAGGTGGCGCCGGGTGCGGTGTCGAACTTCGCCAACATCGTCGACGACCAGTCGGGCGCCGTCACCGGCGCCCTGGGCGTGACGAACCTGCAGGACCCGGCCGCGTTCGTCTGCGACGCGGCGGCGGCGGTGGCGCCCGGGGGACCGGCCGACCCCACGGCGGCGAACGCGTGCCGCAACTCCCTCGGCGGCATGCTCGACGTGTTCCGGATGCCCAACCTGCCCGTGCAGGCCAACCCGCTGCAGCGCGGCGGGGGACCGGCGAACTCGGGCCTTCCCCAGCTGCTCGTCCCGATCCCGGAGGCCAACTGATGAGGCGGGCAACGGTGCACCGTGTGCTGCGGACGACCGCGGCCACCGCGGTCTGCGCGGTGGCGCTCACGGCGTGCGACTTCACCGGGGTGGGGTCGCTCCCGCTCCCGCTGCGCGAGGGCGGCGGCAGCTCGGCCATGCGGGTCACCATCGACATGGCCCAGGTGTCCAACCTCGTGCCCAACGCCGAGGTCAAGGTCAACGACGTGACCGTCGGCTCGGTCGTCAAGACCGATGTGGACGACTGGCACGCGGTGCTGACCGTCGGGCTGAACGAGGGCACGCAGCTGCCCGCCAACGCGATCGCGCGGGTCGCCCAGAAGTCGCTGCTCGGCGCGGAGTACCTCGAGCTCGCGCCGCCGAGCGAGGAGCCCCCCGCCGGGCAGCTGCGGGACGGGGACCGGATCGGGCTGGAGCGGACCAACCGCTACCCCGAGACCGAGGAGGTCCTCGGTGCGCTGTCGGTCGTGCTCAACGGCAGTGGGCTGCAGCAGGTCAAGACCGTGACCACCGAGCTGAACAACGTGCTCGGCGGTCGCGAGCAGGATCTGCGGGCGCTGCTCGACAACCTGCAGGAGCTCGTCGGAGCGCTCGACGACCAGAAGGGCGACATCGTCCGGGCGGTCGACGGGCTGAACACCCTGAGCGCGACGGTGGCGGCCGACAACGAGGCGCTCGCCTCGGCGATCGACCGCGTGCCCCCCGCGCTCGAGGCGCTGAACGACGACCGCGCCCAGCTGATCGACACCCTGCGGAACTTCGGGGACTTCTCGACCAGGACCTCGGACACGGTGGACGCGATCCGCGGTGACCTGCTGGGGAACCTGGCCGACCTGCGGCCCGCGCTGGAGAAGCTCAACGAGTCCGGTGCCGACGTCACCGAGTCGCTGCCCGAGATCCTGACCTTCCCGTTCCCGGCTACCACGGCATTCCCATCGATGTTCCGGGGCGACTACGGCAACCTCTTCGTCGTCGTCGACATCACGCCCCAGGTCCTGGCCGAGAACCTGCTGGGAGGGTTCTCGCTCGGCGCGGGAGGCGGGCCGCAGGTGCTCAACGCGCCGCCGTTGGGTGCCGGTCAGGTCCTGCCCGACCCGCTCAACGTCTTCGGCAACGGCACGAACGGGACGGACCGACCGCTCGCGCCGCTCGTCGACGTGATCCCGAAGCCGGCGCCCGCGAATCCAGGGCCGCCGGTCACCGACCCGCGGACCGGGGCACAGCCCGGTGAACCCGCCAAGGAACCGGGTGGGCTGCTCGGCCCGATCCTCGGGGGAGGAAACCGATGATCAGCAGGCTGACTCGCTTCCAGCTGGTGGCGTTCGTCGTGATCGCCGCGGTCATGGTCACCTACGGGGCCATCGCCTACCTCAACGTGCCACGGCTCCTGGGAATCGGCAGGCACGCCGTGTCCGTCGAGCTGCCCGACGGCGCCGGGCTGTACCCCAACGGAATCGTCACTCTGCGGGGCGTCACCATCGGGCAGGTGGACGACGTCGCCCTGACCGACACCGGAGCCGTCGCGCACATCCAGATCAGCGACGACTACGACATCCCGGAGGACAGCCTCGTCGAGGTCCGCAGCACGTCCGCGGTCGGTGAGCAGTACATCAACTTCGAGCCGCGCAAGCAGGCCGGTCCGTTCGTCGCCGACGACACGGTGATCCCGGCGGCGGCGGTCACCCTGCCCGATCCCATCGGCGGCGTCCTCGCGAAGGTCGACAACCTCGTGCAGAGCGTCCCCGCCGACAAGCTCAACACCACCGTCGACGAGCTCTACGCCGCGCTGAACGGTGCGGGCCCGGACATCCGCAGGCTGATCGACTCCGCCGGGGGCCTCACCGAGTCCGCCGAGCAGGCACTGCCGGAGACCCTCGGCCTGATCGACGACGCCGAGGGCGTGCTGGAGACCCAGACCCGGACCGGCGACGACCTCCAGTCGGCCGTGCGGAACCTGGCGGACTTCACCACGCAGCTCCAGGAGAGCGACCCGGCGCTTCGGGGCACCCTCGACAAGGCGCCGCCGTTCCTCGATGAGGTCAGTGGCCTGTTCGACGACCTGCGGCCGACGCTGCCGGGCCTGCTCACCGACCTGACGTCCGTGGGCCAGGTCACGAGGGTCTACATCCCGCACCTCGCACAGACCCTGACGATCCTGCCGAGCACGATCAACAACCCGGCGGGCGCCGTCGCGTCCAGCCGGGTCCCGGGCACCACCCGGATCGACTTCGACCTGGTCGTCAACGACCCGCCGTCCTGCACGACGGGCTTCATCCAGGAGCGCCGCGCGCCGACGGACTACAGCTACGCCCCGCCCGGCAAGGACGTCTACTGCAAGGTCGCCCAGGACAACCCCCAGGCGGTCCGCGGTGCGCGCAACGCGCCGTGCCCCGAGGGCTCGCCGGACGCCGCGCGGGCAGCCAACGCCCGCGACTGCGGGTGGGACTTCCAGAGCAAGGAGGAGGACGACGCCGCGGCCGCCGAGGCAATCGAGTTCCAGAAGCAGATCTACGCGACCAACCCGAGGTCGGTGGTCGAGTCCGGCCGCGTGCCCCCCGGCAGGACCAATACCGACCCGGAGACCGCAGGACGCCCGCAGGCGCTGTCCCAGGCCCCGTACGACCTGGCCACCGGCGTGTTCCTGGCCCCAGGCGCGGGCGGGCCGATGATCTTCGGTGACGCACTGCCCGCCGGGCCCAAGGACTGGCAGGGGATCTTCCTCGACCCACTGGGGGTGACGACGTGATGACCATGATCGAAGGAGGATCGATGATCGAGGTCGACGAGCGGCCGTCCGACACCGGGGAGGCCGCGGCCCCCCGAGAGGACACCACTCCCCGATGGCGGCGCCGGCCCCCGCTGCTCCCCACGCTGGTCGCGGTGGTGGCCGTGCTGGCCGTGCTGACCGGCGTCCTCGCCGTCGCCGCGGCGTCGGCGGACCGCCGCGCGGACGACGAGGCGCAGGTGCTGGCGATGGCGCGACAGACCGCGCTGAACCTCACGAGCACCGACCCCGCCAACGCCAACGCCGGCTTCGCACACCTGCAGGAGGCCGCGACCGGCCGGTTCGCCGCGGACCTCTCGGCGCAGGCCGAGTCGTTCGTACGGGTCATCCAGAGCGCGGGGGTGAACTCCACCGGCACGGTCTCCGAGGCGGGCATTCAGCGCCTCGACGGTGACCACGCCGAGGTCGTGGTCGTGGTCGACGCGACGGTCAAGAACATCCGAACCCCCGACGGCGAGCCGCGCCAGTGGCGCATGCACATGGACCTGCAGCGGCAGTCGGATGCCCAGTGGCTGGTCTCCGGATTGGACTTCGTGGCATGAGCACCCCGATCGACGAACGACTCGACGGCCAGACCCGTGAGCTCCCCGCCGTCGCCGAGGAGCAGGAGGTGGGTCCTGACCGCGGTCGGCGCGCGTCCCGGCTGCCGCGGATTCCCCTCCCGCACCCGACGGGGCGGGCGCGCAGGACCGTGACCATCGCGCTGACGGCCGTCGCGGTCGTCCTGGCCGGGGTGTCCGGATGGCTCGGCTGGTCGGTCGTCTCGGCGCAGTCCGACGCGACGGCGAAGACGGAGGCCGTCGCCGCGGCATCCGACGCCGTGCCGCGGCTGCTGTCCTACGACCAGAACACGCTCGGGCAGATCCCGGCCCTGACCGACCAGCTGACCACCGGCCAGTTCCGGGACGTCTTCCACGCCACGTTCGACCAGCTCATCCAGCCCAACGCGGTGGCGCAGCAGGCGTCGAGCACCGCGACGGTCGCCTCCGCCTCGTGGCTCACCGTGAACGGCGACGACGCGACGGTGCTCCTGCTGCTCGACCAGCGCACCACCAGCCAGAAGCTGGTCGGCGAACGCATCGACACCGTCCAGGCGAGGGTGACGATGAGCCGTGTCGACGGGGCGTGGCTCGTGAGCGGATTGGACCAGGTGTGATGACGGCGCGAACGGAGGATCCGGTGGCCGACGAGGCCGCAGAGGCGAGCCCAGAAGAGACCACTGTGGAGAGCTCGACCGCGGACGACGTCGCCGAGGAGCTCGCTCCCGCTCTCGAGGTGTCCGGCACCGAACCGGCTGTGCCTGCCGGGCGGACCCCGGTCGGACGCGGCTGGTGGGCCGGGATGGCGGTCGCCGTGCTGCTGGTGCTGACCGCGATCGCCCTGACGGTCGTCGTGGCCGTGCAGAACGGCCTGGTCGCGGGGCGCGACACCGACCGCGCCGCCGTGTCCGACGTGGCGCGCCAGGCTGTGCAGAACCTGGTCACGATCGACGGACAGAACTCGCAGGGCAACATCGACGCCCTGCTCGGACTGTCCACCGGCGAGTTCCGTGACCAGCTCACAAAGGTCTCGGGGGCCTTCCGCGCGATCCTGCAACAGGGCGCGGTCAAGTCGGCGGGGACGATCGGCTCCGCGGGCGTCGAGACCCTCGACGGGGACCGGGCCACCGTGCTGGTCACGGCCAACACGGTCGTGAGCAACACCGAGATCCCCCATGGTGCCCAGCGCAACTACCGGATGGTGGTCGAGCTGCAGCGACAGGACGGGCAGTGGATGGCCTCGTCGGTGGAGGTCGCGCCGTGAGCCTCATGACGAAAGTGGGCGGTGCCGCGACCGCGGTGCGCCCCCGCATGCCCGCCCCGGTGGTGGCGAAGGTCGAGCGGATGCCGGGCCGCAGCAGGAGACTGTTGCTGGTCATCGCCGCGCTGGTGGCCGCGCTGGCCGTGATCGCCGCTGTGACGTTCGCGGCGTTGACCGCCTACCGGTCGCACATCACGGACACGGCGCGGACCGAGGCGACCGAGGCGGCGAGAACTTCCGTCGCGCAGGTCCTGAGCTACTCGCCGCAGACCGTCGACGCCGACATGGCCCGGGCCCGGGAGAACGTGACCGGCGACTTCGCCACCGAGTTCAACGGGCTGCTCGGCAGTCTCGTGCAGCCCGCGGTGACCCAGGGGCTCACCACGACCACCACGGCGACCCGGGCGGGTGTCGTGGAGGCATCCCCCTCGCAGGTGCAGGTCCTGCTCTACCTGGAGCAGCGGACCACCCGTCCCGACACCCAGCCCACCGCGAACGCGAGCAAAGCGCTGGTCACGATGACCGACGTCGACGGCCGCTGGCTGATCTCGGACCTGCGAACCGCCTAGCAAGCCGAGGCATTCGGCGGCCTGGTCGATCGCCTCGACGGGCCGCCGAATACAGCGTCACCCCTTCAGGATGGACAGAGCGACCGCGAGGATCTCCGTGCCGATCCTCGGCCGGTCGGCGAAATGGCCCAGCCGGACCAGGTCGTTGATCGCGACGACGGCCGCCCGGACGCGGACCCTCGCGACGGCCTCGTCGAGGTCCCACGACGTGGCGAGCAGCGCCCGGGTCCAGTCGCGCAGCTCGGTGCGGATCGTCTCCTGGGTCCGGGCGAGCGCGTCCGCCGGAAGGTGCATCGGCTCGGAGACGTAAACGCCCAACATGCTCCTGTTGTCCAGGCAGAACGCGATGTACGCCGCGACGAGACCTTGCAGGTCGGGGGCGCCGCCCGACTCCCGGCGGCGGCTCTGCGCCTCGGCGAGGCTCGTGGAGGCGCGGTCGAAGGCGGTGACCAGGATGTCGGCCTTCGTGGCGAAGTGGTGCAGGATGCTCGGCCCCGCGATGCCGATCGCGGCCCCGATGTCGTCCAGGCTCACCCCGCTGTAGCCGCGGGAGAAGAACAAGGCGATCGCGCTGTCGACGATCTGCTCGCGACGAGCGGACAGCGCCGGGTCCGTCGGCCCGCCTCGCTGTGGCTCGACCGTGTCCGCCCTGGCCGTCGACAGGTCGGCGCGCAGGCAGCGGAGCGCGGCCGCCGCCAGCTCCCGGCGGTACTGCTCGGGCGAGAGGCTGGTGCGCGTGGTGGACGGCAGCGAGAGCACCGCGGTGGCCGCTGTCACCAGCAGCCGAGCGTCGTCGGCCGCCAGCCCGGGATTCTCCCGGCGCAGACGCCGCGAGAACGCGTCGACGACACCGCCGAACTGCTCCTGGATCGGTGTGAGCAGCTCGGGGGAGAGGAACCGCGACTCGCGCTGCAGCAGCACCCACATGTCCGGACGGTGCAGCCCGACCTCGGCGACCGCCGCGACCAGGTCTTCGAGCGACCCTGCCGAGGCACCGGCGACGGCCACCTCGACCTCCTCCAGGCCTCCCGCGATCGCTGCCGCGAGCAGCGCCTCCTTGTTCCGGAAGTGCCGATAGACCGCGGGCCCCGTCACCCCGGCGTCCGCAGCCACGTCGCCCAGCGACACGCGGTGGTATCCGAGCTGATGGAATCGGTGAGCCGCCATTCGGGCCAGCTGATCGCGACGCTCATCGGCATTCAGCCGCGCCGTTCTCGGCAGCGGTCCCCGTGGTGCCGCCATGTCGCTCCCTCCCGAACCGTCCCGCACATCCTGCCCCGTTGTGTGGCGCAGGGTCGATCGGGACACGGAATGCACTGTTAATGTCGACTAGGTTATGCCGTGGACGGACGTGTGGGGCGAAGGGTGAGCGCATGAGCAAGGTGGGATCCGGGCCGCTCGAGGGGCTGCGTGTCCTCGAGATCGGCGGGATGGGGCCGGGGCCCTTCGCCGGCATGACCCTCGCCGACATGGGCGCCGAGGTCGTGCGCATCGAGCGACCGGGTGGCCCCGGCATCTTCCCGGGGCCGCCGACCGCGGACATCGTGAACCGCGGCAAGCGCTCGGTCGTGCTGGACCTCAAGAAGCCCGGTGCCGTCGACGCGCTGCTGTCCCTGACCGAGCGGGCCGACGCGCTCATCGAGGGGTACCGCCCCGGCGTGGCCGAGCGGCTGGGCATCGGTCCGGCTGTCTGCTGGGAGCGCAACCCGAAGCTCGTCTACGGCCGGATGACGGGTTGGGGACAGACCGGCCCGCTCGCGCAGACCGCGGGCCACGACATCAGCTACATCGCCATCACAGGCGCCCTGCACGCGATCGGCGACGCGGGCGGCCCGCCGCAGGTTCCGGTCAACCTGCTCGGCGACTACGGCGGCGGCGGGATGTACCTGGTCGCGGGCCTGCTCGCCGCGCTCCGCGAGGCGGATCGCACCGGCCGGGGGCAGGTGGTCGACGCCGCGATCGTCGACGGCACCGCCCATCTCCTCACCGGCACCCACGCGCTGGTCAACGCCGGAACCTGGGTCGATGAGCGCGGCAGCAACCTGCTCGACGGCGGGGCACCGTTCTACGCCGTCTACGAGACCTCCGACGGCAGGTACATGGCAGCGGGGGCGCTGGAGCCGAAGTTCTACGCAGCCCTGCTCGCGGGCCTCGGGCTCACCGACGAGCAGCTCGCCGACCAGCACGACCAGGAGGGCTGGCCGGGCCTGCGGAAGCGGATCGCCGCGGCGTTCGCCTCGCGTACACAGCAGGAGTGGATCGAGGTGTTCGGTACCTCTGACGCCTGCGTCGCGCCCGTGATCGGGATGGCCGAGGCCGCAGACCACCCGCACGTCGCGGCCCGCGGTGCGGTCGTCCGCCGCGGAGATCGGATCGAACCCGGTGTCGCGCCGCGGTTCTCGCACCACCCCGACGTGAGACCGGCCGCCCCCGTGCCGTTCGGTCGGGACACGGTCGCCGTCCTGGGGGAGTGGGGCGTCGACCCGGCACCGCTGCTCGAGTCGGGTGCCGCGGCCGAGAGCTGACGGCGGCCGGTGGGCGGCGCGGTCGGCCGCCCCGGCCGGCGCCATGGGGTGTGGAGCGCGGCGAGCGCCACCGCGTGGACGTCCTGGGCAGCGGCCGGGCGCGCGGCGGGCGAACAGCCCTGGCGGTCTCGACGACCTGTTCGCGCCGGGACGACGGCGGCTCGGTCCGCGCGTGGGCCGTCTCCTCCGCGGCGGGCACGTGGGGACTCCCGCCGAGGGTCGTGCGCAGGCACGTCAGCGCCGCGTCGGTGAGCACCCGGCGGAACTCGGGCGAGGTCAGGCTGGTGTGGGTGGTCGACGGCAGGGAGAGCACCGCGGTCGCTGCGGTCACGAGCAACCGCGCGTCCTCGGGCGTGACGTGGGGCGCTCGCGCCGCAGCCGACGGGAGAAGCCGTCGACGACCCGGCCGAACTGGTCCTGGACCGGGCCGCGGAGCTCGGGGGAGAGGAAGCGCGACTCACGCTGGAGCAGCACCCACATGTCCGGTCTTCGCAGCCCGACCGCGGCGACCGCGCGGACGAGCGGGTCCAGCCCCGCGCCGGGCGCCGTGATGACGGCCAGCTCGACCTCGTCGAGCCCACTGGAGATCGCTGCGGCGAGCAGAGCCTCCTTGTTGAAAAAGTGGCGGTACACGGCGGGACCGGTGACGCCGGCCTCGGTGGCGACGTCCGCCAACGAGACCCGGTGGTATCCGAGCCGGTGGAACCGTCGTGCCGCGACGTGCGCGAGCTGCCCTCGTCGCTCCGCCGCGCTGAGTCGTGCGGCAGGTCGCGGTGAGCCGTGTGATGCTGCCACGCCCGCCCGGGTTGCCTAGTTAATGTTAACTCGGGTAGCGTGCGCAGGGCGCCGCCAGTCGCCGCGTCACGAAGGAGAGACCGGATGAGGTTCGAGGACTATGCGGACACGTTCAAGGTGTTCCGGCTGTCCCGTGACGGCGGCGTGCTCACCGTCCGCATGCACTACCGCGACGAGGCCATGGTCTGGACCGCTCTCGCGCACAAGGAGATGCCGCGCCTGCTCGACGCGGTGCGGTCGGACCCGGAGAACCGGGTCGTCGTCCTCGCGGGAACCGGGGAGGCGTTCATTCGCACCCCCGAGGGCTACGGAGACGTCTATCGCAGCGGCAAGGTCAAGCCCTCGGACTGGGAGCGGGGCCTCGGCGAGGCGCGTCGGATGCTGTTCGGCTTCCTCGACCTCGAGATCCCGGTCGTCGCCGCGGTGAACGGCCCGGTCACCGGGCACGCCGAGCTCGTGCTGCTGTGCGACGCGGTGGTGTGCACCGAGGACTCCTACTTCCAGGACCTCGCGCACCTGCCCGGCGGGCTGGTGCCCGGCGACGGGGTGCAGGTGCTCTGGCCGATGGTGCTCGGGCCGGTGCGAGGCAAGCACTTCCTGCTGACCGCGCAGAAGATCGGCGCGGCGGAGGCTCTGTCGCTCGGGGTGGTGGGCGAGGTACTGCCCGCCGCTGCCGACGTGGAGAAGCGGGCGGCGGAGATCGCCCACCAGCTGGCCGGTGTCGACCGGCTGGTGATGACGCACACCCGGCAGCTGTTGCAGCGGCCGATCCGTCGTGCGTTGGAGCAGGACCTGATGACGGGCCTGGGGGTCGAGGCGTACGTGTCGATCTCCCGGTTCCCTGAGTTCGACTGAGAGTACGGCTGACCGGTCGGGGTTGAGCGGAGACGGGACGAGGTGGTCCACACATGAAGATCCAGGACGTCGAGCGCGTCGGTGATCTCGCCGCGGCTGCGGCCGAGGCGTGGGGAGACAAGGAGTTCGCCCGGTTCGGTGAGCTCGCGGTGAGCTTCACCGAGCTGGACCGGTGGTCGGACGCCCTCGCTGAGGACCTCGTCCGCCGCGGCGTGGGTGCGGGCGACCGGGTGATGATGCTGCTGGTGAACCGGCTCGAGGTCTTGCCGGTCGCCGTGGCGGCGTGGAAGATCGGCGCGATCGCGGTGCCCGTCGTCGCCATCTACCGGTCGCACGAGCTGAACGAGATCGTCAAGGACTCGCGCCCGGCGGCGGTGGTCACCGCGCAGTCGCTCGGGCCCCGTGCGCTGGCCGAGGAGCTCGACGGCTGCCTGGCCCGCGCCGGCGTCGAGCCCGCGGCGCGCTACCTGGTCGACGCGACGGAGTCGGTCGAGGGCTGGGGCACCCTGCCCCCGGTGGACACCGTGCCGACCGGGAACGTGGTTCTGCCGGAGCCCTCCGCCCCCCACGAGGAGTGCCTGCGGCTCTACACCTCGGGCTCCACCTCGGCGCCGAAGGGCGTCAGGCTCCACTCGCCGTCGGTGATCTTCGGCGGCAGGCAGTTCAACTATCGGCTTGGGATCGACGAGACGGACACCGGCCTGGCGCTCGCGCCGGTGGCGCACATCGCGGGATTCCTCGCCGCCTGCCTCGTGCCGCTCACGACCGGGGCGGGTGCCGTCATCCTGCCGCGGTGGAACGTCGAGGACGCCGTGCGGGTGATCGACGAGCACAAGGTGACCTGGTCGCTGGGTGCGGCGGTGTTCCTCAAGGACCTGGTCGAGGAGTACGAGCGCCGCAAGGGTGACGGCCTGCACGTGCTGACCTACTACGTCAGCGGGGGTGCCAACACCGCGCCGGACCTCATCGAACGCGCGGACGCCATCGGTATGTGGGCGGCCCGCACCTACGGTATGACCGAGATGTCCGGGGTCGTCACGCTCGCCCCGCGGGAGTCCTCGGTGGATCGCCGCTCGCTCTGGGACGGCAAGCTCGCCGACAACGCCGAGTGCCGGATCCTCGACCCCGACGGCAACCCGCTGCCCGTCGACACCGAGGGGCGGATCACCATCCGCGGCGTCCAGGTGCTGCTCGGCTACACCGACCCCGCGCTCAACGCCGCGCAGATCGATGCCGAGGGCTGGTTCGACACCGGTGACCTGGGCATCGTCACCGCCGACGGCTGGATGCAGATCACCGGGCGCACGAAGGACATCATCAACCGGGGCGGCGAGAAGTTCTCCAGCGCCGACATCGAGCACGTGCTGCACCGGCACGCGGACGTCTCAGCGGCCGCGGTCTTCGGCGTGCCCCACGACCGGCTCGGCGAGAGCGTCTGCGCCTATGTGGTGACCCGCCCGGGCGCCACGCCGCCCACCGGCGAGGCGCTGGCCGAGTTCATGCTCGCCCAGGACATCGCCAAGGCGAAGGTGCCCACCGAGTGGCACTTCGCCGAGGAGATCCCGCGCACCGCCTCGGGCAAGGTGCAGAAGCACCTGCTCCGGGCGGCCCGCGACGGCGAGGCGCCGATCGCGCTCGCGCCGACATCACGCTGAAAGGAGGGCCCGATGGTCGACCGCTTCTACGAACCGAGCACGGTGCAGTGCCCCTACCCGTACTACGAGCAGCTGCGCGCCGAGCAGGGTGTGCACCAGCTCGAGGACGAGGACGTCTTCCTCGTGACCAGGCACGCGGACGCCGACGCAGTGCTCAGCCGGGTGGACGACTTCTCGAACAAGGCCGGTCCCGGTCTGCGGCAGAAGAAGCTGATGGGCGCCGAGGCGGCCCTGCCGGATGCGAAGTACCGCGTCGTCCGCACGCTGCTGACGAACGACCCGCCCTCGCACAGCCGCTTTCGCAAGCTGGTCACGAGGGCGTTCACCGCCCGCCGGGTGAAGGCGCTCGAGCCCGCCATGCGGGGGATCGTCGACGACCTGATCGACGCGTTCCCGGCGAACGGGCGGGTCGACTTCGTCCGTGACTTCGCGAAGCCGTTGCCGCTCATCGTGATCGCGGACTTCCTGGGGGTCCCCCGCAGCGATCTCGACGTCTTCGAGAAGTGGTCCGACGACGCCGCCGAGGTGCTCGGGGGCACGCTGACCCCCGAGCGTTCCCTGGAGTGCCAGCAGTCGCTCCAGGAACTGCTGGGCTACTTCGACCAGAAGATCGCGGAGCGCAAGCTCGACCCCGCGGACGACTTCCTCACCATGCTGGTCGAGGCTGTTGACAAGGACGAGAAGCCCCTGACCGTGCAGGAGATGCTCGCCATCTCCTACGTCACGTTGGTCGCCGGCAACGAGACGACGGTCAACCTGATCTCGGGGATGATGCTGTTGCTCCAGCAGAATCCCGACCAGCTGGCCCGGTTGCGCGCGGACCGCACCAAGATCCCGGTCGCGGTCGAGGAGGCGCTCCGGCTCGAGGCTCCGGTGCAGGGCAGCGTGCGGCTCTGCAAGGCGGACACCGAGATCGCGGGCACCCCCGTGCCGCAGGGGTCGCGGGTGCTCATCGTGGCGGGTGCCGCCAACCGGGACGCCGAGGTCTTCCCCGACCCGGACCGGTTCGACGTCGACCGACCCAACTCGCGTCACCACCTCTCCTTCGGCAAGGGCATCCACCTGTGCCTGGGGGCGGCGCTCTCCCGGCAGGAGGGCACGATCGCGCTCGAGCACCTGCTCGACCGGCTCGACTCGTTCGAGATGCCCGCGGACTTCACGCCCGCGTACAAGGACAACGCGGTGCTCCGGTGCCTGCTCGAGCTGCCCCTGGACGTACGGAAGGCGGGATCGTGACCACCGCCGGGGAGTGGGACGCCGTGGAGCGTTCGGTGCGCTACGACCGCGCCGGTCACGTCGTCACCCTGACCATCGACCGGCCGGAGCGGCGGAACTCGCTCACCTTCGAGACGCTCGCCAGCCTGCGGGACGGCGTGCTGCGCGCGAAGGCGGAGCCGGGCGTCCGGGTACTGGTGCTCACCGGTGCGGGCGACAAGGCGTTCTGTGCGGGGGCCGACCTCGGCGGGGTGCGCGGCGCCGAGCTCGACGCCGAGGAGTCGCACGCCGGGCGCGGCCACCTCGCCGACCTCTTCCGCACATTGTGGGCCAGCGGTCTCCCGACGATCGCGAAGGTCCGCGGCTATGCCCTGGCCGGTGGCTTCGGACTCGCGATGGCCTGCGACATCGTGGTGGCGTCGGAGGACGCGACCTTCGGCACGCCCGAGGTCGCCGTCGGGCTCTGGCCGTACATGATCACGGTGCCCCTGCTGCGCTCGATGCCGCCCAAGATCGTCCTGGAGCTGATGATGTCCGGGCGGCGGGTGGACACCGTGGAGGCACAGCGGATCGGGTTCGTCAACGAGGTCGTCCCCGCCGACGAGCTGGACCTCGCGGTGGACCGTAGGGCCGAGCAGATCGCCGCCCAGTCGCCGGCCGCGATCCGCCTCGGCCGCAGCACCTTCTACAAGGTCCTCACCTCCCAGCCCGACGAGGCGTTGTCCTTGCTGCAGGCGATGCTCAGCGTCGCCACCGGCACGGACGACGCCGCGGAGGGGACCGCGGCCTTCGCCGAGAAGCGCAAGCCGGTGTGGAAGGACGACCGGTGACCGTCGTTCCCGCGCCCCCCGCGCAGGTCGGGGTCTGCGAGTGCTGGTCGCGCGACGGCCTGCAGTCGTGGACCGGGATCGTGCCCACCGACCGCAAGATCGCCGTGCTGGACGCGGTGATCGACGCGGGAGTGCGGGAACTGGACGTCACCTCGCTGGTGCCGCCCAAGTACGCGCCGCAGTTCGCCGACGCCGAGGACGTCCTGGCCGCGGTCGCGGGCCGAGGTGTCTACTCCCGGGTGCTCGCGCCCAACCTGCGCGGTGTGCAGCGGGCCGTGGAGCTGCACGAGAAGCTGGGCGCGATCAGCGCGGTCGGCTTCCCGATCTCCGCGTCCGAGGCGCACAACCTCGCGAACCTCAAACGGACGCATGCGGAGCACCTGAGCGCGATCGAGGAGATGGTCGCGGCCGCGCACGCCGCAGGCCTGGAGACGGTGTCGGCGGTGGCCACCGCCTACGGCTGCCCGATCACCGGCGAGGTACCCGAGGGGACCGTGTTCGCGATGGCTGCCCGCCTGATCGACATCGGCGTGGACCGGATCATGCTCAGCGACACCACCGGACTCGCGGACCCGGCACGGGCGGCGGCGTACACCGCCCGTGCCGTGCAGTCCCATCCGGAGACCGGTTGGATCGCCCACTTCCACGACACCCGCGGTGCCGGGATGGCGAACACCTGGGCGGCGGTCCTCGCCGGGGCGACCTGTGTGGACGCGAGCCTGGGAGGCATCGGCGGCGAGCCCCCGACCGTCGAGCAGAACCATGCCGGGGAGACCGGCAACGTCAGTACCGAGGACATCGCCGTGCTGATGGAGCGCGCCGGCGTCACGACCGGGATCGACCTGGATCGGCTGGTGGCCGCCGGACGGCTGGCCGAGCAGGTCCAGGGGGCGCCCGGCCGCAGCCAGGTCCAGCGGACCGGCACAGGCCTGGCAGGCCACGAGGGGAGAACGACATGACGGATGCGCACACGGCGCCGTGGGACCTGTCCGAGGACCAGGAGGCCATCAAGAAGGCCGTCGACGACGGGATGAAGAAGTTCCCGCTCGACTACTGGCTCGAGATCGACCGGGTGGGTGAGTTCCCGAACGAGTTCTTCGGGTTCGCCGCCCAGCAGGGCTGGCTGGGCGTCGCCCAGCCGACCGAGTACGGCGGAGCCGGCCTCGGGATCTCCGAGGCGGTGATGATGATGGAGGGCATCGCCCGAGGTGGCGGGCTCAGCGCCGCGAGCACGGTGCACATGAACGTGTTCGGCACGAACGTGGTCACCAAGCACGGCTCGGACGAGATGAAGCAGGCCTACCTGCCCGAGATCATCGCGGGCCGGATGAAGGTGGCCTTCGGCGTCAGCGAGCCGGACTCGGGTCTCGACACGACCAGCCTGCGCACCCGTGCCGTCAAAGACGGCGGGGACTGGGTGGTCAACGGCCGCAAGGTGTGGATCAGCACCGCACAGGTCGCGGACAAGATCCTGCTGCTCACCCGGACCCGCGAGCCGGCCGAGGGCAAGTCCAAGGCCGACGGCCTCACGCTGTTCTTCACCGACCTGGACCGCGACCACATCACGGTCAACGAGATCGAGAAGCTCGGTCGCAAGGCCGTCGACTCCAACGAGCTGTTCATCGACGACCTGCGGGTACCGGACCGTGACATGGTCGGCGAGGAGGGCAGGGGCTTCAAGCTGCTCCTCGACGGGCTCAACCCGGAGCGGCTGCTGGTGGCCTCGGAGGCTATCGGGATCGGCCGGAAGGCACTGGAGATCGCCGTCGAGTACGCCAAGGAGCGGCACGTCTTCGGCAGGCCGATCGGGCAGAACCAGGGCGTGCAGTTCCCGCTCGCCCAGAGCTACGCGAAGCTGGAGTCCGCGTGGCTGACCATCCTGCGGGGTGCCTCGCTCTACGACCGCGGCCTGGACTGCGGCGCGGAGGCGAACAGCGCCAAGTACCTGAGCGGCGAGTACGGCTTCGAGGCCGCGGACCGGGCGATGCAGGTGCTCGGCGGCTACTCCTACGCGAAGGAGTACCACGTCGAGCGGCTGTGGCGAGAGGTCAAGCTGACTCGCATCGCGCCCGTCAGCCCTGAGCTCATCCTCTGTTACCTCGCCGAGCGCAAGCTCGGCCTGCCGAAGTCGTACTAGGAGACCGACCATGGACTTCGAGCTGGACGACACCGACGTCGCGTGGCGGGACTCCGTCCGCGAGTGGGTCGACAAGAAGTACCCGAAGGACAAGGCCCGCGAGCTGGAGGCGAGCGGCGAGCAGTTCCCCCGGCAGCTGTGGGAGGACCTGTCGGAGGCGGGCTTCAACGGCATCGGCATCCCTGAGCAGTACGGCGGCCAGGGCGGCACCGTGTTCACCCAGGCACTGATGGCGCGGGAGCTCACCCGCAACCTCGGCGGACTGATCGCGGTCTGGCTCGCCCCCGCCGTCGGCGGCACGCTCACGCTGCTGGCCGCCGCGAGCGAGGAGCAGAAGAAGGAACTGCTCCCGAAGATGGCCACCGGCGAGATCAAGTTCGCCATCGCCATCACCGAGCCCGGCGGCGGCACGGACCTGTTGGGCGGCATGCGGTCCACCGCGCGGCTCGACGGCGACGAGTGGGTCCTCAACGGCCAGAAGATGTGGTCGACCGGCGCCGGCCACGCCGACCTGCTGATGGTGCTGGCCCGCAACGTCGGCGACGACGGCGAGCCCAAGGGCTACAACCTGATCATGGTGCCCGGGGACACCCCCGGCCTGGACAAGCGGCACATCCCGAAGCTCGGCGTCCGGGCGCTGGCCTCCTACGAGGTCTTCCTGGACGACGTCCGGGTGCCCGTCGAGAACATCGTCGGGGAGCGGGGGAAGGGCTGGAAGGGCATCGCGGCCGGGCTCAACGCCGACAAGGTGCTGCTCGCGTCCTGCTCCACCGGCATCCTCGACGGGGTGCTGGAGGACGCGCGGCGCTACCTGTCCGAGCGCGAGGCCTTCGGCAAGACGATCGACCACTTCCAGGTGCTACAGCACCAGATCGTGGACATCGCCGCCTGGCGGCACACCGCCGAGCTGGTCTCCCTGCACGCGGCGTGGCTGCTCGCCAGGGGTGCGCCGTGCGAGACCGAAGCCACGATGGCGAAGCTGATCTGCTCCGAGTACGCGGTGAAGGCCGCGGACATCGGCCTGCAGATGCTCGGCGGGCTCGGCTACTCGGCCGAGACCGACATGCAGCGCTACTGGCGCGACGCCCGGCTCTGGAAGATCGCGCCGATCACCAGCGAGATGTCCCGCAACTTCATCGCCGGCAAGCTCGGCATGCCGCGCGGGTTCTAGGAGGCACACGTGCAGACCGAAGCAGCGGTGCTCTGGGCACGTGGCGAGGAGTGGAGCGTCGAGTCCGTCGAGCTCGACGACCCGCGGCGCAACGAGGTCCTGGTCCGGATGGAGACCACCGGCCTGTGCCACTCCGACGGCCACCTGACGACCGGGGCGTTGCCCTCGGCGCTCCCGATCATCGGTGGGCACGAGGGCGCGGGCGTCGTCGAGCGGGTGGGGGAGGGCGTGACCCGGGTCGCCCCCGGCGACCACGTCACGTTCTCGTCGGTGCCCTCCTGCGGCCACTGCCCGACGTGCGCCTCCGGGCACCAGATCCAGTGCGACCGACTCGGCGTCATGGGGTCGGGCCGCCAGATCGAGGACCAGACCGCCCGGCACCACGCTCGCGGCGACGACCTGGCGCTGATGTGCCTGCTGGGCACGTTCTCCCGGCACACGGTGATCCACGAGTCGCAGGCGATCCCGATCGACAAGGGCATCCCCTTCGCCCAGGCCGGTCTGGTCAGCTGCGCCGTGATCACCGGCTGGGGCTCGGTCATCCACGCGTCGGGCATCCAGCCCGGCGACGACGTCGTGGTGATCGGCGTCGGCGGCGTCGGCGTGAACGCGGTGCAGGCGGCGAGGTTCGCCGGGGCCCGCACGATCGTCGGGGTGGACCCCGTCGCGGCGAAGCGGGACTTCGCCCTGCACTTCGGGGCCACCCACGTCGCGGACAGCATCGATGCCGCCTACGACCTGGTGAAGGCCGAGACCAAGGGTCGGCTCGCGCAGCGGGTCATCGTCACGATGGACGCCACCCGCGGCGAGGTCATGCAGCCGATCCTGCGGATGACCGGAAAGCTCGGCCGGATCGTGCTGTGCAGCCTCGCCGCCGCGGGCCCGCAGCCGCTCACGCTGAACCTGTTCGACCTGACGATGCGGGAGAAGCAGCTCGTCGGGTCGCTGTCCGGCTCGGCCAACCCCAACGAGGAGGTCCCGCGGCTGCTCGACCTCTACCAGCGGGGCCTGCTCAACCTCGACGACCAGATCTCGCGGTCCTACCGGCTGGACGAGATCAACAAGGGCTACGCGGACATGAAGGACGGCCAGAACCTCCGCGGCGTCCTGACCTGCTCGCACTGACCCACCGACGACACGGAGAGTACGACGATGTCCGACCACGATGTGATCATCATCGGATCAGGCCTCGGTGGCCTGATCTGCGGGGCCATGCTCGCTGCCATGGAGGGCAGGAAGGTCCTCGTCCTGGAGCGCAACGCCGACATCGGCGGCAAGATCATGTCCTACGGCTACCTCCACGACCCGGACATCACCGAGGAGGAGTACAAGACGAGCCTCGCCGCGTGCGGGCACTCGAAGATCGTGTACTCCGACCCGGACTTCTCCACGATCGTCGAGAAGCACGGGCTGTTCAAGAACTACATCGTGGACACCGGCTGGCACCAGATGTCGGTCGGGCCGCGCAACCGCTTCGCCCAGATCGCCCAGGCGCTGGGCAAGAAGATCCCGATCTCGCCGACGGTCGGCTTCCTCTACTACGAGGACGGCCGGTTCCAGCAGATCAGCGCGATCGCCGCGGGCTGGCCCAAGGAGTCGCAGGCCGAGCGCCGCCGCGTCGCCTGGGAGACCTCCCGGATCTCGAAGGAGGAGTCGCACGCCTACGACCACGTCGACTACGACGCCTTCCTCAAGTCGCTGACCACCGACCAGCGGGTCATCGACTACTACGGCCTGATGGGTTGCTACTCGGCCGGGCTCAACGACCCGCGCACCGTCTCGGCGGGCGAGATCATCCGGGTCAACAACATGAACAACATGGCCGGGACGCACTTCCAGAAGGGCGGCGGCGGCGGCGTCGTCACCGGCGGCTTCAAGCACGTCGCCAACATCTTCGCCGAGGTCATCACGGAGAACGGCGGCGAGATCCTGACCTCCTCGCCGGTGCGCGAGATCCTGGTCGAGGGCAACACCGCGGTCGGCGTGCGGGTGAGGACCGAGGGCGGCGAGAAGGAGCTGCGCGCCCCGGTCATCATCAACAACGTGCCACCGCGCCACCTCGGCCGGGTGCTCCCGGACCAGTACTGGCCGCTCGACTTCCGCCAGCGCATCGAGTCGCAGTTCCCGCTCGCCGGGCTGCTCGGCTTCATGGGGCTCAGGGAGCCGATCGAGAAGGGTGACGGCAAGGCGGGCGACTTCAGCATCCGCAGGCTGCCCGGCACCGAGGAGCTCGGCGTGATCGGCGAGGCGTCGATCTTCTCGTTCGAGCAGACCTCGGAGGCGGACCCGACCCGTGCGCCCGAGGGCAAGTGCTTGCTCAACACGTGGATCTCGCTCTACCCGAAGAACCCGTTCGGGCCGTCGGAGATCGACAACGACGACCTGATCAACACGCTGATCGACCGGATCTACGACTTCTTCCGCGCGCAGTACCCGCAATGGGACGACGTCTACGAGTGGGGCTACTTCACCCGGGCCAAGGACATGTACGGCATGTCGATCTCGCCCGGCCAGCTCGGCGACCGTCGGCTTCCGGTCGTGCACCCCACACTGAAGAACCTGTTCCACACCGGCGACAACGTGGCCCAGTGGGGCATCGCGACGGACGGTGTCGGGCACGGTGCCTGCCTGACCGTGGGCGCGGTGACCGGCAAGGACTACACCCACCTGCTGGCGCCCTGGGGGCGCTGACGTGCGGGCCTACGTGGTCCGGGAGCACGACGGCGTCTGGTCGGCCTCCTGGGAGTCCGACCACCCCGAGCCGGTCTGCCCGGCGGACGGGGTCGTCGTCGAGCCCCGGGCCGCGGCCCTGGCCTGGAGCGACGTGCTGCAGCAGACCGGCGGCTACGTCGGCGCGGTGCCCGCCCCGCCCTTCGTCTCCGGGCACGAGCTCGCCGGGGTAGTGGTCGAGGCCGGGCCCGCGGCGGAGTTCGCGGTGGGGGAGCGGGTCTTCGGGTTCCTCCCCCGCCCGGGGGCGTTCGCCGAGCGGGTCGCGGCGTCCTCGGCGTTCGTCCGGCGCATCCCGGACGAGCTGACCGACCTCGACGCCGCCGCGATCACCACCTCGTTCCTCACCGCGGACGTCGGGCTGTTCACCGTCGGGCGGCTCGAGCCGGGCCAGTCGGTGCTGGTCCAGTCCGCGGCGGGCGGAGTGGGCCGCGCGGCGGTCCAGCTCGCCCGTGCGGTCGGCGTCGAGCTGGTCATCGCGACGGCGGGCAGCCCGGTGCGGCAGGCCGAGGCCGTCGCGCTCGGCGCCACGCGGGTGACCGGCTACGACGAGTTCCCGGAGGTCGTCCGCGAGCTCACCGGCGGTCGCGGGGTCGACGTCGTGCTGGAGTCGGTCGGCGGCGAGGTGTTCGACCGCAGCGCGGAGGCCCTCGCCCCGTTCGGCAGGTTGGTGACGATCGGTGCCTCCGCGGGCGTGCCGCCGCGGCGGCTCAAGCTGCCGTTCCTCTGGCAGCGCTCGGTGACCGTCGGCGGGCTGCACATCGCGAACCTGCTCGGCGGCTCGCCGGAGCTGCTGGAGCCCTCGTGGCAGCGGGTGCTCGGGCTGCTGGCCAAGGGCGAGCTCGACGCCGGGGTCGCGCTGGTGATCGGGCCCGACGAGATCCCGCGCGGGGCCGAGGCGCTGCGCGGACGGGCGGTGTCCGGTCGGGTGCTGCTCGACTTCACCCGCTGACCACCACCGGTCCGCGGGAGAGAACGACGAGAGGTGCCGTGTGGTGAAGGGACTCGAGAGCAGGACGGCGGTCGTCATCGGGGCGGCGGGCGGGATCGGGGCGGCCGCGGTCGCCCGGGAGGAGCGGAACCTGTGACGGACGACCCCGAGGTCGAGACCATCTGGTCGCCCGAGCGAGCGCGGGCGGACCGCACGTCGATAGCGGACTTCGCCCGTTGGGCCCGGTGGGAGAAGGGTGTCGAGCTGCCGTCGGCCACGGACTACGGCGCGCTGCACGCCTGGTCCGTGGGCGACCTGGACGGGTTCTGGGCCGCCGCGGCGGAGTACCTCGGAGTGATCTTCCACGATCGACCGACGGTGACACTGGGGGTCCGGACGATGCCCGGGGCGGAATGGTTCCCCGGGGCGACGCTCAACTACGCGGAGCACGCGCTTACTCCGGGTCCGGGGCGTGCGGACGCCGACCTCGCCGTCGTCTTCGCCCAGGAGGACGGAGGGGAGCGGCTCGTGACCCACGCCGAGCTGCGGGACCAGGTCGCCCGGGCGTGCACCGGGTTGCGGGCGGCGGGTGTCGAGCGCGGGGACCGGGTGGTCGCCCTCGCCCCGAACTCGGTGGAGACCCTGGTCGTGTTCCTCGCCGCAGCCTCGCTCGGTGCGGTGTGGTCCTCCTGCTCCCCGGACTTCGGCGCCCGGGCGGTGCACGACCGCTTCGCCCAGATCGAGCCCGTCGTACTGGTGGCCGTGGACGGCTACCGCTACGGGGGGAGGTCCTTCGACGTCCGGGCGACCGTGGCCGAGCTGGTGGAGCGGCTGCCGACCCTGCGTCGGACCGTCCTGGTGCCGCACCTCGACCCGGCGGCGGAGCTGGACGGGACCATGGGGTGGGCCGAGTTCACCGCGCAGACGGGACCGCTGGCCTTCGAGCCGGTGCCGTTCGACCACCCGTTGTGGGTGCTGTACTCCTCCGGCACCACCGGGCTGCCGAAGGGGATCGTGCACTCCCACGGGGGCATCGTGGTGGAGCACCTCAAGTCGCTGCGGCTGCACTACGACCTGCAGCCCGGTGAGCGGTTCTTCTGGTTCACCACCACCGGCTGGATGATGTGGAACTTCCTGGTCGGCGGGCTGCTCGTCGGCGCGACGGTCGTGCTCTTCGACGGCAGCCCCGGCCATCCGGACCTCGGCGCCCTGTGGCGGCTCGCCGAGCGGCACCGGATCACGGTCTTCGGCGTGTCGGCGCCGTACCTGCACTCGTGCCTGAAGGCCGGGCTGCGCCCGAAGGACACCGTCGACCTCACCGCGATGCGCGCGTTGGGCTCCACGGGGTCGCCGCTGTCCGCGGACGGCTTCCGCTGGATCGCCGACGCCGCGGGCGAGCACATCCAGATCTGCTCGGTCTCGGGTGGGACGGACGTCTGCGCGGGGTTCCTCTGTGCGGCCCCGACGGTGCCGGTCTGGCTGGGCGAGCTGTCGATCGCCGCCCTCGGTGTGGACGTCCACGCGTACGACGAAGCGGGTGAGTCTCTGATCGACGAGGTCGGCGAGCTGGTGATCACCCAGCCCATGCCCTCGATGCCGGTGCGCCTGTGGAACGACCCGGACGGCAGCAGACTGCGCGAGGCCTACTACGACCTCTACCCGGGCGTCTGGCGGCACGGGGATTGGGTGCGGGCCACCTCGAGAGGCTCGTTCGTGATCTACGGCCGCTCCGACTCCACCCTCAACCGCGGTGGGGTCCGGATGGGGACCGCGGACTTCTACGCCGTGGTGGAGGGGTTCGAGGAGGTCACCGACTCGTTGGTGATCGACACGACCACCCTGGGCCAGGACGGTGAGGGAGCCCTGCTGTGCTTCCTGGTGCTCCGCGCCGGGTCGTCCCTGGAGGCCGTCGAACCTCGGCTGCGCAAGGCCCTGCGCGCCGAACTGTCGCCGCGGCACGTGCCGGACCGGTTCCTGCTGGTCGACGCGGTGCCGCGCACGCTGAACGGCAAGAAGTGCGAGGTGCCGGTCAAGAGGATCCTGGCGGGGACGGCTCCGGAGCGCGCGATCAGCGCCGGGGCACTCCAGGACCCCGAGTCTCTGGCGCCGTTCCTGGCCCTCGCAGTGGCCGAACCCCGGCCCGGGGGCTGAGCCGTGCACCTGACCGGGACCGATCGGTGCGCTGCCGTTGAGCCCCGTCGCGACGCGGCCGTCCGCCTCGCCGACGCGGTCCGGCGGTTGTCGCACGCGGCGGTCGTCAGCGAGATGTCCTCGCTCGAGACGGACCGGGTGGCGGCGCTCGTCGAGGCGCTCGCCGACGATCTGTCCGCTCGGCGGCGGGAGTCGGGAACCGTCGGGTCGGTCGACGATCCAGCCGCCGGCGTGCGCATGTTCAACCCGGTGGTGGGCCCCGCCAGCCCGGTCGCACCCCGCTCGACCATGGAGGTCTGCGGCAGGGCGGTCGTCCTGCGGGTGACCCTCGACGTCGTCCACGAGGGCCACGTCGGGGTGGTGCACGGCGGTGTCATCGCCGCGCTGTTCGACGACCTGCTCGGCACGACGGCTTGCCTGCGTGTGTGGCCGAGCGTCACGAGCCGGCTGGTCGTGAGGTTTCGCAGGCCGGTGCCGGTGTCCGTGCCGCTGGTCCTGCGGGCGGTCCTCGAGAACGTCGACGGGCGGACCATGGAAGTGCGCGGAACGGCGTTTGCGGAGAGCGAGCCCGAGGTGGTCCTGGCCTCGGCGGAGGCCAGTCTGGTCGAGCTCGACGCCGACCAGGCTCGACGGATGCTGGGCTCCGATGTTCGCGTGGCGGGCCGAGCCTTGCCCGACGTCCTGTGGCCGAGGGGAACGACCAGAGCCGCGAACCGTCAGGCCTGAGCCAGGGTGCCCTGAGGGAGCATCCGGACGGAGTCGACCACGGCGGCGAACTACGCCGTCTCGAGCGCGGCAGCCGGACGGGCCATGCCGTTGACGAGGGTCACCAGCGCGCCTATTGCGAACTCCGGCGGGACCGCGAGGTCGTCGGACGTCCGGCAGATCGTATCGACGACGCTCAGCAGCCTTCGCGTCGAGGCGCGCCCCTCGGCGAGCTCGGGGATGCCGGCGGATCTCGATGGGGGCGGTGAGGACGCGTCCCACGCCGCTGGGAGTGCGCCGTCGACGAGCAGCCCTACGAGGACGTGGAACTCCCGCGGGGGGATCCTGCACGTCCCGACCTCTGTGCACACCCGGTCCCCGGGCGGGACCCCGCGCCGGACCGGGTCCTGGGCCGCGGCGCGGGTCCAGCGCTCGAACTCGCCGTAGGTCACGCGGCGTCCCTCGAACAGGACCAGCTCCCGGTCGGGATGGGCGGTGGCGCAGTCGACAAGGAGCTGGGCCAGATCGGCCTCGCTCCACACCCGAAGCTCGGTAGCCGGCACGCCGGTACCGCGTGGCGAGGCCCGCAGGGGTCGCTTCTGTCGTCATCGACGAGCTCCTGATGCGGGGATGGGCTCGAACGGGGTGGCACCCGACGCTATCCAGTTAATCAGGACTAGGCAAGGTGGCCCCTTCTCGTGGAGTTCAACGCTGCGGAAGAGTGCCTTGTCCTCGCGGTGAACTCGCGCTAGGTTGCGGGAACCAAACAGTTGGTTCATCCTCCCGGGCGACACCCGGCCCGGCCCGGCCCAGCACGCTCCTCGACGAGGGAGAGGCTCGATGACGAGTCCCGTGTTCCGGCCGTCGTGCGTCGTGGCGCGCCGCCCGCCCATGCCTTCCGTCGACCATCCGCCTGCGACCATCCGCCTGCTGAGGCCCGGCATGGGAGTCGCGGAGACACCTTCCGTGAGTTCGGCGGCCTTGCGGTGGCCGCGCAGCGCTCGGCGCCGGGCCGACGAGCAGGCCGAACGGCTCCCGGCGGACGGCACGGTGTCCGGCTTCGGGGGCACCACCCATAACCGGACCCCTGAGGTCCACCGTCCCGGCGACACGCCGGGACGTCTGACGAAGAGGAACGCGAGGACACGATGATGTGGAGTCGTGCACGACGGTCGAGGGCCGGTCTCCCGGCCCTCGCCGTGGCAGCCGTACTGGGCCTGGCGGCATGCGGGTCGTCGCCCTCGGCTCCCGCCGACGGCGCGAGTGCCGAGCCGTACCAGATCCTGGCGGTGATCTCCCTGAGCGGGCCCGCGGGATCCGTCGGGACCGCGCAGCAGCGGGGCCTGCAGGCCGCAGCGGAGGTGATCAACGCCGAGGGTGGGATCCAGGGCCGGAGGATCGAGACGACCGTGGTCGACGACGGCGGTGACCCGACCAAGGCGGTCTCGCTGCTGCAGGAGCGGCTGGCGGGCGGGACGCTGCCCGACCTCGCCGTGCACGGCACCACGAGCACCGTGGCGCTCGCGCTGCTGCCGGTGCTCACCCGGGCCGGAGTGCTCTCGGTCAGCTTCCCGTCGGACAGCCGGGTGAACGACCCGCAGGCCTTCCCGTACGCCTTCGGGGCGAACGCGCCCTCGGCGGTGCAGGCGGAGGGCGTGAGCAAGGTGGTCGTCGACCTCAAGCCCCGGAAGGTCGCCGTCCTCACCCCGGACGACGCCTTCGGCACGACGATCGGCAACACGATCAAGCGCGAGCTCGACGCCGCGGGGGTCCCCTACGCGGCGGAGTCCTTCCGGACGAGCGACGTCGACCTGACCCCGCAGGTGGAGCGGCTCAAGGCCGCCGACCCGGACATCTTCCTCTACTCGGCGCTGGGCGCCTCGTCGTCGCTGGTGCTGCAGGCGGTCGAACGGACCGGTCTGGAGGTTCCGCTGATCGGCGACAACCAGGTCGCCACCGCACCGATCACCGGCGTCTCGCCGGAGACGGTGGCCAGGCTGAAGGTCTACGCGACACCGATCATGGTCCCGCCGCCCGCGGGTACCGAGACCAAGGGCTACACGGCGTTCATGGACACGATCAAGGCGCAGGGCCAGATCGTCACGGCGCTGAACCTCTACTCGCACCAGTACGACGTGGTCCAGATGGTGAAGCTGGCGGCCGACCAGGCGAAGTCCACCGACCGGGACGCGGTCGTGGCGGCGCTGGAGTCGCTGCAACAGCCGCCTGAGGGCGAGCGCCCCTACGTCACCTACCCGACGATGTCGTACTCGAGGACCAGTCACTTCCCGGACGTCAAGCCGGGCGACTTCGTGCTGACCCAGGCCGCGCAGCTGCAGAACGGGCAGTTCCCGCAGGCCTGAGGCCCGTGCTCGGGAGGGCTCGGCCGGGGTCCTGGCCACTCGGCCCCGGCCGGCCTACCCTGTAGCCAAACGGTTGGTTCCTCACAGTGGAGTGATCATGAACGTTCCGATGTTCGACGCCGACCAGCACTACTACGAATCCGACGACGCCTACACGCGCTACCTCCCGAAGCGGTTCCTCGACGAGGGCCGGGCCGTGCGGGTGGTCCGCAGCGAGGACAAGCAATACGGCCGGATCTTCTTCGGCGACCAGAAGATCACCTTCTTCGGCACCAACCCGGTCGAGACGACCGGGCACCCCGGCGCCCTGCTGGAGTACTTCCGCTCGGGCGGTGGCACGGGCAACGCACTGACCCACAAGGGCGTGCTGAACGCCGACGACCTGCCCGAGTCGCGGGACCGGGCGCGCAGGCTCGCCTGGCTGCGCGAGCAGGGGGTCGAGGGCACCCTGATGTTCCCGACCAGCGCGGTCGGCGTGGAGTATCAGCTCCAGTCGGACGTGGAGGCGATGAACGCGACGCTGACCGCGTTCAACCGGTGGTTGGAGGACGACTGGGGCTTCGGCAGCACGGAGAGCCCGATCTACTGCGCCCCGCTGCTGAACCTCACCGACCTCGACTGGGCCCTCGAGGAGCTCGACCGGGTGCTGGCGCGCGGGGCCAAGGTCGTGCACCTGCGGCCCGGGCCGGTCGGGCTGACCCGTTCGCCCGCCGATCCCGTGCACGACCCCTTCTGGGCCCGGTGCGCCGAGGCCGGCGTCCCGGTCGACTTCCACCTGGGCAACAGCGGTGAGACAGACTACTACTCCGGGCTCTGGGGCGAGCGCCGCGATCTCCCGCAGCACCGGTTCAGCCCGTTCCAGCGGGTGACCAGCTTCGGTGAGCGCGCGATCGGGGACACCCTGCTGGCCCTGGTCACCCACAACCTGTTCGGCCGGGTGCCCGACCTCAAGGTGATGTCGATCGAGCACGGTTCGGAGTGGGTCCGGCCGCTGCTGAAGAAGATGGACCGGGCGGCGCGGATGTGCGGGCCGAAGGACTGGCCGTTCGGGGTGGTGACCGAGCGTCCGCGCGAGATCTTCAAGCGACACGTGCTGGTGTCGCCGTTCCCCGAGGACGACATCATCGGGCTGGTCGAGCTCCTCGGGCCCGACGCGGTGGCGGCGGGCTCGGACTGGCCGCACCCCGAGGGCGAGGTCGTGCCGCGCGACTACGTGGCTCGCATCGAGGGCAGGCTGCCCGAGGGCGACCTGCTCAAGGTCATGCACGACAACACCGCCACGGCGCTGGGTCTGCCGCTGGCCGCACCGGTCGCGTCGTGACCGGCCCCGCTCCGGCCGGTCCCGGGGCGGGTGAGCTGCGGTCCTTCCGGGCCCTGCGGGTGGTCGAGCTGGGCACCTGGATCGCGGCCCCGGTCGCCTCCGCCCTGCTCGCCGACCTGGGCGCGGACGTCGTGAAGGTGGAGCCCCCCGCGGGCGATCCGGCCCGACGCTGGTTCGCCGCGATGGGCGTCGCCGACGGCGACGACGAGGTCCAGCCGACGTTCGCGCTCGACAACCGGCGTAAACGAAGCATCGAGCTGGACCTGACCGACCCGACCGCGCGGGCGGAGCTCGACGGGCTGCTCGGCGAGGCCGACGTCATGGTGACGAACATGCGGCCCGGTAGAGCGGGCGAGCTCGGCCTGGGGCCCGCCGAGCTGGTCGAGGCGCACCCGCGGCTGGTGGTCGCGACCGTCACCGCCGCGGGGTCGCGGGGGAAGGAGGCGGACGAGCGCGGGTACGACGTCGGGCACTTCTGGGCCCGCAGCGGGCTCGCCCACCAGCTCGGGGTGACCGCCCCGCTGCACGCGCCCGGCGGATACGGCGACCACGTCACCGGGCTCGCGCTGTTCGCGGCGATCCTGGCGGGCCTGCACGAGCGCCAGGTCACCGGGCGCGGCGGGGTGGTCGAGACCTCGCTGCTGCGCGTGGGCAGCTGGGTCGCCAGCCCCGACCTCGCCGTGCTCGGCACGCTGGGGCGGGTCCGTGCCGTGCCCGCCCGCGAGGCGGCGCCGACCCCCCTGGTGAACAGCTACCGGACCGCGGACGACCGGTGGTTCTTCCTCACCTGTATCGAGGCCATGCGCCACCTGGCCCGGGTCTGCGAGGCCGTCGACCGCCCCGAGCTGCTCGCCGATCCTCGCTTCGCCGACGCCCGCTCGCTGAACCGGCACCGCCGGGAGCTGATCGCCGAGCTGGACGCGGCGTTCGCGGCCGAGCCGCTGTCCTACTGGGCGGAACGGTTCCGGACGACCGGGGTCTGGTGGCAGCGGGTGCAGACCCCCGCGGAGGTCCTCGTCGACGACCAGCTCGTCGAGGACGGGGCGCTGGAGCCCGTGGACGTCGGCGGGGGCACCACGGTGCCGATGCTCACCTCGCCGGTGTCGGTGTTCGGCCACCGGGAGCCCGGGACCGCCCGCGCGCCCGCGCTCGACGACTACCGCACGACGCAGTCCTCCCGACCGACCGCCGCCACCCCACCGCAGCAGGACGATCCACTGTGGTCGACCGTGGCGCCGACCCGAAGGCAGGCTCCATGACGAGTCTCTACTCCGGACTCGCGATCGGCGCGGTGTACGCGCTGGTGGCGATGGGTTACAACGTCGTCTTCCTCGCGTCCGGCGTGTTCAACTTCGCCCAGGCGCAGTACGTCACCCTCGGCGGCTTCGTCGGCGCCGTCGCCGCGGGCGCCCACGGCGCGCCGATGTGGGTCGTGGTGCCCGCGGGCGCCGTCCTCGGCGGGCTCGCCGGGGCCCTGCAGGAGCGGCTCACCATCCGGCCGATCCGCGGCGGCGACGGCGGCGGGCACAACGAGCTGATCACCACCATCGGGGTCGCGGTCCTGATCGAGGGACTGGTCCTGGTGTTCTTCGGGCCCGACCCGCTGTCGGTCCCATTCCCCGGCGGGGCCCAGCCGATCACGCTGCTCGGCGGCACCGTGCTGCCGGTGGAGATCGCGCTCGTCGTGGTGGCGGTGCTGGTCGCGGCCGCGCTCGCGCTCTTCCTGCGGCGGACGTCCTGGGGGCTCGCCGCCCTGGCGTGCGCCGAGGACCGCGACGCCGCGCGGCTGCGCGGCATCGACGTGCGGACCGTCGCGGTCGGCGCGTTCGCGCTGGCGGGGGCACTGGGCTTCGCGGTGGGGCCGCTGGTGGCGAGCAAGACCCTGGCGGTGTTCAGCCTCGGGACCGCGGTCGCGCTGAAGAGCTTCGTGGCGCTGGCCCTGGGCGGCTTCGGCAGCCAGGCGGGGGCGCTGTTCGGCGGGTTCGCCATCGGGCTCGTCGAGGCCGCGACGGTCCGGTGGCTGGGCACGGAGTTCGGGCTGCTGGCGGTCTTCGTCCTGCTGCTGGGCGTGTTGCTGGTGCGGCCCAACGGAATGTTCGGCAACGCCGCGGGGAGGCCCGCGTGAGCGCCCTGGTGGCCGGGGTCACCCGGCGCGGGTACCTGCTCGCGGCCCTCGCGGCGGTCCTGCTGCTGTTCGCCCCGCAGCTCGGCGCGGGGCCGTTCCTGGTCCGCCAGATCATGGTGGCGGCGGTGTTCGGCCTGGTCGTGATCGGGCTGAACCTGGCCTGGGGGTACGCGGGCGTGCTCGCGCTCGGCCACGTCGCCGTGTTCGCCTGCGCCGCCTACGCCACGGGCATCGGGGCGAAGGCGGGGCTCGACGGCACCGTCACGCTGCTGGTCACCCTGCTGGCGGGGTTCCTCATCGGGCTCGCCACCTCGATCCCGGGCCTGCGCCTGGGCGGCTGGTCGCTGGCCATGGTGTCGTTCTTCCTGATCCTGCTCATCCCCGACCTCGTCCGGATCCTCGGCGACGTCACCGGCGGGACGGCGGGGCTGTCCGGGATCCCGCAGCTCACGCTGTTCGGCACGCAGGTCGCCGACGCGACGCTCTACGTGGTCGTCGTGCTAGCCGTGGTGGTCTGGGTGGCGTTGCTGCGCAACATCACCACGTCGCGGCACGGCGCCGCCCTGCTGGTGCTCAAGCAGAGCCCGGTGCTGGCGGGCAGCCTGGGGATGTCGGCGTTCCGGCTCAAGGTCACCGCGGTGACCGTCGGGGCCCTGCCCGCCGCGACGGCGGGCTGGCTGTTCGCCTACCTCGACGGGTTCATCGCCCCCGAGTCCTTCGGCTTCGGCCTGGCCGTCACGCTGCTGGCCATCTCGATCGTCGGGGGCAGCCAGAGCTTCTACGGCGCGGTCGTCGCCGCCTTCCTGGTCCAGGTGACCATGCTGCGGTCCTCGGCCTTCGACCAGTTCGCCCTCGCCGTCAACGGGCTGGTCCTGGTGCTGTTCGGCATCCTGTTCGCCGATGGCATCGCGGGCGGCGTCGCCCGGCTCACCGCCGCGCTGCTCCGGCGTCTTCCCCCCGCTCCCCACACGGGGGCGGCCGTCGGGGAGGTCGGCGAGGTTCCGGAGCTGCCGGGGCTCCCGCTCACGGTGGCGGGCGTCGGCAAGACCTTCGGCGGCAACATCGCGCTGCGCGGGGTCGACGTGCGCGCGGAGCCGGGCCGGGTCACGGCGCTGATCGGCGCGAACGGCTCGGGCAAGACGACCCTGCTCAACTGCGTCTCGGGCCTCTACGTCCCCGAGCAGGGGCGGATCACGTTGGGGGCGACGGACCTCACCCCGCTCGGCGCAGCCCGGATCGCCCGCGCCGGGGTGGCCCGCACCTTCCAGACCCCCTCGATCCCGCGCAGGCTCACGGTGCGCGAGGTCGTCGAGACCGCCCGGTTCGCCCGGCCCTACCTGCCGATGTGGGCGGCCGCGCTGCGGCTGCCCGCGCTGCGCAGACGTGGCCGCGAGGACCGCGCCGAGGCAGACCTGTGGCTGCACCACGTCGGGCTGTCGGACGTGGCCGACGAGCGCGCCGAGTCGCTGCCGCTGGGACGCAGACGGCTGCTCGAGGTGGCGCGCGCCGCCGCGGCGCGGCCCTCGCTGCTGCTGCTCGACGAACCCGCGTCCGGGCTGCACGAGGACGAGGTGCACGACCTCGAGCGAGTGCTCGGCCTGCTGCGGGCGGCGGGCACCACCGTCGTGCTCGTCGAGCACAACTTCCCGATGGTGCTGCGGGTGGCCGACCGGATCCACGTGCTCGAGCTCGGCGGACTACTCGCCAGCGGCACCCCGCACGAGGTCAGCACCTCCGAACGGGTCGCCGAGAGCTACCTCGGCACCTCCACCCCGATCCTCGCGGAGGACCCGGCATGAGCACCGCCACCCCGACCGGTCTGGTCCTCGACCGGTTGGTCTCGGGCTACCGCGACCTGAGCGTGCTGCACGGCCTCTCGCTCACCGTGCGGCCCGGTTCGGTGCACCTGGTCCTGGGGCGCAACGGCGCGGGGAAGTCCACGACGGTGCTGACGGCCGCGGGGCTGATCCCGGCGACCCGCGGCACCGTGCACGTCGACGGCCGGGACGTGACCCGGCTGCGGGCACATCGCCGGGTCGGGGCGGGCCTGGGGCTGGTCCAGGAGAACAAGCGCGTCCTGCACCAGCGCACCGTGGAGGAGAACCTGCTCATCGGCGGGTTCACCGTACGCCGCGACCACGAGCTGCGCCGCAGGCGGATCGAGGAGCAGTACGTCCGCTTCCCGATCCTCGGCGAGTTCCGCGAACGCCGGGCGGGCGACCTGTCCGGCGGCCAGCAGCAGATGCTCGCGATCGCGCAGGCGCTGATGGGCGGCCCGAGCCAGCTCATGCTCGACGAGCCCTCCGCGGGGCTCGCCCCGATCGTCGTCGAGGCCGTGTTCGCGGAGATCCGCAGGCTGGCCGACGCGGGGCTCGGCGTGCTGCTGGTGGAGCAGACGCTGGACCGGGCGCTGGCGATCGCGGACGAGGTGTCCGTGGTCGAGGACGGCCGGGTGGTCCGCTCCGGCGACGCCGCGACGATCGACCGCGACGCCGTCCGCGGGGTCTACCTGGGCACGGCGGCGCCGAAGGGCGCCGCCACTCCTTGACCCCGGTTCCCCCTGCACCTAGGGTGGAACCAAACGTTTGGTGACAGCTGGGAAGCACGGTTTCCGCCGGTTAAGTCGGAGATGACGACCATGACGTTCGATCCCTTGGACCCCGACTACCAGATCGACCCCTACCCTCACTTCGAGGCGCTGCGCGCGGAGCCCGCCGTCTGGGTGGAGCCGCTGAACGCCTGGTTCGTGGGCCGCTACCGCGATGTCCGCCGCATGGCGATGGACACGAAGACCTTCTCCAACCGCCGGTTCTCGGAGATCTCGAAGGGCGAGTTCGACTACGCCCCCGGCGTCGACCAGCTCGTCGCGACGGACCCGCCGCGGCACACGCGGCTGCGCAAGCTGGCCGCGGCCGCCTTCCGGCCGGGCCGGGTCCGGGCGATGGAGGAGGCCCTCACGGAGATCACCCACGGCTACCTCGACCCGCTGGTCGAGCGGGGCGGGACCTTCGACTTCCACCAGGACCTGGCCTCCCGGGTGCCGATCCACGCGATCACCCGGATGCTCGGCGTGCCGCACGAGGACGGGCCGACGTTCCGCCGCTGGACCGCCGACGTGCTCAGCGCGGCCAACCGCCACACGATGGCCCCCGCGGAGCTGGCCCGGCTGCGCACCTCGGTCGACGAGGTGCGGGCCTACTTCACCGACGTCGTCGCGCGGAAGCGGCGGACCCCGGGCGACGACATGATCTCGGACTGGATGCAGGCCCGCGAGGGGCAGGACGCGCTGACCGACGACGAGGTCCTGGCCCTGGCCATCCTGCTGCTGGTCGGCGGCGACTCGACCACCGCCCACCTGCTGTCCAACACCGTGGCCACGCTGTGGGAGCACCCCGAGCAGCTGGAGGAGGTGCGCCGCGACCGGTCGCTGATCGGCAGGCTGATCGAGGAGTCGCTGCGCTACGAGCCGCCGGTGCAGACGGTCTTCTGGACCACCACGCGCGACGTCGACCTCGACGGCGTGACCCTGAAGGCGGAGGACGCGGTGATCGGCGTGTGGAGCTCGGCCAACCGGGACCCGGAGTACTTCCCGGAGCCGGACCGCTTCGACATCCACCGCGACAGCGGCGGCCACCAGGCCTTCGGCTTCGGCCCGCACTTCTGCCTCGGCGCCGGGCTCGCCCGCTCGGAGGCCCGGATCGTGTTGGAGGCGGTGTTCGACCGGCTGCCCAACCTCAAGCCCGCCGGCGGCGACCCGGTCGAGTGGGTCCCGTCGTTCTGGATCCGCGGCCCGCGGGCGCTGCCGGTGGTGGCGTGATGGCGGCGCCGGTGACCGCGCGCCACTCCGCCGTCCTCGCGGACGTCGAGGACCTGCTCGGCGGCCTGACGGACTTCGTCGACTCGGTCGTCGTCCCGCTGGAGGCGCGGCACGCCGAGCTGTTCGACCAGGGCAGGCGCTTCTACGCCGAGTCCGGCGCCTACAGCGACCCGGTCCGGGAACTGCTGCTGCAGGTCCGGGAGCGGTCGGCCGCCGCGGGCTACTACACGATGTTCGTGCCGGAGGAGCTCGGCGGCGGCGGGCTCGGCCCGGTCACCCTCTACGAGGTATGGCGGCGGCTCTACTCCCGCTACGGGCCCGCCCGGATCCTGCCGTTCGCGAGCGTGGCGCACTGGAGCTACGCCCCGAGCAGCCTGTGTCGGCACCTGTCGGCGCGCACCCGGGACGAGATGCTCGAGCCCTACCTGGCCGGCACGACCACCAGCTGTTTCGCCATGTCGGAACCCGACGCGGGGTCGGATGCCTGGGCCATGACCACCCGCGCCCGCCGCGACGGCGAGGACTGGGTGCTGACCGGCACCAAGCAGTGGATCACCAACTCGCCGGAGGCGGACTGGGCGTTCGTCTTCGCGGTGACCGACGAGGAGCAGCGGGCGGCCCGCCGCGGCGGGATCAGCTGCTTCCTCGTCCCCACGAGCGCGCCCGGCTTCGCGGTGGACAGCGTGATCGCGCTGTTCGGGCAGGCGGGCGGGCACGAGGGCATCCTCAGCCTCACCGACGTCCGGGTTCCCGCGCACGCCCTGGTCGGCGCGCTGCACCAGGGGTTCGACCTGGCACTGGAGGGGGTGTCCACCGGGCGGCTCTACAACGCCGGACGCTGTGTCGGGCTGGCGGACTGGGCCCTGCGCCAGGCGGGAGCCTACGTGGCCGAACGCCGCACCTTCGGCACGCGGATCGCGGACTACCAGGGGGTCAGCTTCCCGCTTGCGGACTGCGCCGTGGAGATCTACGCGGGGGACGCCATGGCCCGCGAGTGCGCCCGGACCCTGGAGGCGACCGGCGCCGCGCACCACGAGATCGCGATGACCAAGGTCTACACCACCGAGATGTGCTCGCGGGTCTACGAGCGGTGCATGCAGGTGCACGGCGGCATGGGCCTGACCAACGAGCTGCGGCTCTACGACGGCTGGCACCAGGCCCGGATCGTCCGGATCGCCGACGGCAGTGCGGAGATCCTCCGCCGCAACATCGCCCGCAAGGTGATCGGCGGCAGGCGATGAGCGCGCCGCCGCCCCCGTGGAAGAACATCGCCGTGACCCGCCACGGTGCCGTGACCGAGGCGCTCGTGCACACCGATGGCGGCCCACTCGTCTACGGCGCCACCGTGCACCGCGAGATCGTGGAGCTCGCCGACTGGCTGCGCACCGACGAGACCACGCGGGTGCTCGTGTTCGGCGGCACCGGCGACCGCTTCTGCACGGAGATCGACACCGACAGCTACCGCGGCGAGAGCTGGCACCGGATCTGGGTCGAGGGCAGGCGGGGGCCCGCGGGCCTGCTCGACCTCGACATCCCGATGATCGCCGCGGTCAACGGGCCCGCGACCTACCACTCCGAGCTGCCGATGCTCGCCGACATCGTGCTGGCCTGCCCCGAGGCGACCTTCGCCGACCACGCCCACTTCACCAAGGGCATCGTGCCCGGCGACGGCGTGCAGACGGTGTGGCGCAACCTCGTCGGCCCCAGCCGTGCGACCTACCACCTGCTCACCGGGGCCGAGCTCGACGCGGCCGAGGCCCGCCGGATCGGCGTCGTGCACGAGATCCACCCGCGGGCCGAGCTGCTGGCCAGGGCGCACGCCCTGGCGGCCCCGATGGCGGCCCTGCCCGTCGAGACCCTGATGTACACCCGGACGGCGCTGCGGGCACCGGACCGGCGGCTGTTCTCCGAGGAGCTGTCGCACGGGCTCGCCCTCGCGGGCCTGGAGATGTTCCTGACCGGCAAGCGCACCGTCTCGGTGCCCGAGGCACACGAAGGTCCACGATGAAGCTCGCAGTGGCGCGGCTCGGCGCCGACCGGATCCCCACCGTCGTCGAGGTCGACGGCGAGAAGGCGACCGTCGTCGTCGGCGCGGCCGCCGCCGACCTCGTCGAGGTCGCGGTGCACCCGCAGCGGTACACCGGGCGCGGCGAGTCGATCGCGCTCGCCGACCTGGAGCTCGACCCGCCGCTCGCCCGGCCCGCGAGCCTGCGCGACTTCATGGCCTACGACGCGCACCTGATCAACAGCCTCGCCGGGCTCGGCCAGACCCCGCACCCCTCCTGGTACGAGGAGCCGATCTTCTACTTCAGCAACCCCGCGGCGGTCATCGGCCACGGCGCCGCCGTCCGCCGCCCGCGGGGGTCGGTCAAGCTGGACTACGAGGTGGAGCTGGCCGCCGTCGTCGGGCGGGAGGCGGCCGACCTCGACGCGGAGGACCCGGCGGCACTGGACTGCCTCGCCGGCTTCACGCTGATGAACGACTGGTCGGCGCGCGACCTCGCGGCCAAGGAGATGCGCCACCACCTCGGGCCGGTGAAGGGCAAGGACTTCGCCACCTCGCTGGGCCCGTGGCTGGTCACCCCGGACGAGCTGCCGATAGTCGACGGCGTGGTCGACGTCCCAGTGGTCGCCCGGGTCAACGGGGCGGTGCACACGGACAACACCTTCCGCGACATGACGTTCGACTGGCGCCGGATCCTCGCCAGGGCCTCGGCGAACACCACGCTGGTGCCCGGCGACGTGATCGGCTCCGGCACGGTCGGCTTCGGGTGCCTGCTCGAGCTGCGCACCCGGAACAAGGAGCTCGGCGAGGAGCGCTACCGCTTCCTCGCCGACGGCGACGTCGTGGAGATCGAGGCGGCGGGCCTCGGCGTCCTGCGCAACGTCGTCGGGCAGCCATGACCGGGCTGCTCGACGGCCGGGTGGTGCTCGTCACCGGGGCGGGGCGGGGGCTCGGCCGGGCGCACGCCCTCGAGCTCGCGGGACACGGCGCCCGCGTGGTGGTCAACGACATCGGCGTCGCGCTCGCGGGCGGCCGCACGGGGGAGGACCCGGCCGCGGACGTCGTCGCGGAGATCCGGGCGGCGGGCGGGACGGCGGTGGCCTGCCACGACGACATCGCGACCTGGGCGGGGGCCGCGGCCGCCGTCGACCGCGGGATCGCCGAGTTCGGGGCCCTGGACGGGCTGGTGGCGAACGCGGGCGTGCTGCGCAAGGTCGAGCTCGCGGACCTGGCCGAGGAGGACCTCGACGTGCTCGTCGGCGTGCACCTGCGGGGGACCGCGGCCTGCCTGCGGCACGCGCTGCGGTACTGGCGGGACCGGCACGAGCGCGGTGAGCCGCGCGACGCCGCCGTCGTGACGACGTTCTCGGAGGCCGCGGTGGTCAGCCTGCCGGGATACACGGTGTACGGCGGGGTCAAGGCCGCGATCGCCCAGCTCACCACGACGGCGAGCCGGGAGGCCGCCCGGTACGGCGTCCGGGTCAACGGCTACGCCCCGCGTGCCGCCACCCGGATGCGGATCGGCGTCGACACGGACGAGACGGAGGGCCCGTGGGCGACCGGTGCGACGTCGCCGCTGGTCGCGTGGCTGCTGTCGGGCCGGGCCCGCGGCGTGACCGGGCGGCTGTTCCAGACCGTGGGCGGGGCGGTCGCCCCGTGCACCCAGTGGGCCACCGGGGAGTACGCGCTGCCCCGGCCGGGACGGCACCGCCTCGAGGTCGACGAGCTGGACGGCCTGCTCACACCGGAGTGGCTCGGCCCCGGCTTGGGCGACCCGGTCCTCGCCGGGCTCGTGACCGAGCAGGGCCGGCCGACCGGAGAAGGAGGGACGCAGTGGGAGTCCGCGACGTCGTCGACCTGACGACCCTGCCCGAGGACGCGCGCGAGATGAAGCGCGCGGCCCAGGCCCTGGTGGACCGCCGGATCCTGCCGTACGAGGTCGAGATCGGGCTGACCGGTGAGGTGCCGGACGAGATCGTCAAGACGCTCAAGGAGACCGGCTACTACGGCCTCACCGTGCCGGAGGAGTACGGCGGCCTCGGGGTCGACCACCTGACGTACTGCGCGGTGCTCGAGGAGCTGGCCCGCGCGCCGAAACCCGTGTGGAACGTCGTCAACGTGGCGAACGGGGTGGCCTCGCGGCTGTTGGCGCGCAAGGGGACCGCCGAGCAGCGGGCGACGTTCCTGCCGCGGCTCGCCGCGGGCGAGCTCTGCCCGTCGATCACGGTGACCGAGCCGGAGGCGGGCTCGGACGTGCAGGGACTGCGCACCACGGCTCGCCGCGTCGACGGCGGCTGGGTGCTCGACGGCACCAAGCACTACATCACCTTCGGCGGGCAGGCCGACGTGCTGTTCGTGCTGGCCCGCACGCCGTCGGAGGACCAGGGCGACCGCAAGCGCTTCACCCTGTTCCTGGTCGAGCGGGGCAACCCCGGCTATCGGGTCGCGCGGTACCAGCAGACCATGGCGGGCCCGCCGCACGAGCAGACCGAACTGGTCTTCACCGACTGCTTCGTGGCCGACGACCGGGTGCTCGGCGGGGTCGGCAAGGGGCTGGCGACGGTCCTGTCGACCTTCGCCGAGGAACGCATCTCGATGTCGGTCACGGCGCTGGGCGCCGCGCAGCGGGCCCTCGAGCTCGCCACTGCCTACGCCCGCGACCGGACGGCGTTCGGCAGCCGGATCGGCGACTTCCAGGGTGTGCTGTTCCCGCTCGCCGACAGCGCGACGGAGCTCGCGGCGGCCAGGGCCCTGACCTACGACCTGGCACGGCGGCTGTCCGACCGGGTCGTGCAGCCGCACGAGGCCGCCGTGGTGAAGCTCTTCGCCGCGGAGATGGCGGGCCGGGTGGCCGACCGCTGTGTCCAGGTCTTCGGCGGCGCGGGCTTCATGGCCGAGTCGCCGGTCTCCCGCATCTACCGCGACGTGCGCGTGCTGCGGCTCTCCGGGGGCACCTCGGAGATCCAGCGCACGCTCATCGGCCGCGCCCTGCTCAAGGAGGACTGAGAAGTGCCGGACCAGACCGCCGACCCCGCGGGGCCGCCCCGGGTCACCACCGACCTCACCGCGGGCGTGGCCACCGTGACCCTGGTCAACCCGGGCCGCGGCAACGCGTTGACCCGACCGATGTACGAGCAGCTCAACGAGGCGTGGACCTGGGTCGAGAAGGACCCGGCCGTCCGGGTCGTCGTGTTCACCTCGACCGGCGAGCGGCACTTCTGCACCGGTGCGGACGTCTCCGCGCTGGGCGGCGCGCTGCGCACGCCGGGGGAGCGGTTCACCCTGACCTGGCGCCAGGCCGGGGTCACCAAGCCCGTGGTCGTGGCGGTGAACGGCCTGGTCGGCGGCGGCGGGCTCGGCTTCGTCACCGACGGGGACATCGTGGTGGCGAGCCGCAACGCCACCTTCATGGACCCGCACGTGTCCATCGGCCAGATCTGCGGGTACGGCGCGCTGCGGCTGGTCTCGATCGTCGGACAGAGCGAGGCGACCCGGCTCGCGCTGGCGGGCGGTCGGCTCGACGCGGAACGCGCGCACACCCTCGGCCTGGTCAACGAGCTGTGGGCCACCCCCGCCGAGGCCCTGGCCCGCGCCGTGGAACTCGCCCGGGCGATCGTGAAGGCCTCGCCCGCCGCCGTCGCGCTCACCCACCGGCTGCTGCGCGGGGTGGCCACCACCACCGAGCAGGAGGGCGCGCTCACGGCCGCCAACCCCGCCTGGGACGAGTACTTCCACCATCCCGATGCCACCGAGGGCGTCGCGGCGTTCACCGAGAAGCGCGCGCCCCGGTGGGCGGAGCAGTCGTCGTGACGGCCGTGGCCCCGCCGACCGACGCGTCCCGGCCCCGGCTGTACGCCCCCGCTGATCTCGAGCCGCTGCTGCGGCCTGCGTCGGTGGCTGTGGTCGGTGCGTCGCAGACGGCCGAGAACTTCGGCACGCTGGCGCTGCGGACGCTGACCGCCGCGGGCGTCCGGGCCCACGCCGTGCACCCGCGGGCAGCCGGGACGCTGCACGGCGTGCCCGTCGTCCCGCGGCTGGTCGACGTTCCGGGCGGGGTGGACTGCGTGCTCGTCGCGGTGCCCGCGGCGGCGGTCGAGGGCGTGGTGGAGGACGCCGTGGCGGCGGGCTGCCGCGGAATGATCATCTTCTCGGCCGGTTTCGGCGAGTCCGGTGTGGACGGGCTCGCAGCCCAGCAGCGCATCCTGGCCACCGCCCGCCTCGGCGGGCTGCGCATCGGCGGGCCGAACACCGCGGGCGTGCTGAACTACCGGGACCGCGTCCCGCTCACGTTCGTCTCCGACCTGGCCCTGGACCTGCCGGTCGGCCGGATCGGGATCGTCTCGCAGAGCGGCGGGATCGCGACCCACCTCGGGCACGTCCGCCACCGCGGGATCGGGATGTCGTACACGATCACCACGGGCAACTCGGTCGACGTCACGGCCCTGGACTACACCCGCTTCCTGCTCGACGACGACGGCACGGACGTCGTGGCGCTCGCGCTGGAGGGTGTCGCCGACGCGGCGGCGTTCGCCGAGCTCGGGGCGGCGTCGCTCGCCGCCGGCAAGCCGGTGGTGGTGCTCAAGACCGGGCGGACGGCGGCGGGAGGGAGGGCCGCGGTGTCGCACACGGGGAGCCTCGCCGGGGACCACCGCGTGTTCCTCGCCGCCGCCGAGCAGGCGGGTCTGCAGGTGGTGACGACGATCGAGGACCTGATCGAGACCGTCACGATGTACGCGAAGTGGGCGGGCCGCGTGCGGCGTCCGGGCGGCGTCGGCGTGGTCACGACGATGGGTGGGCACGGGGTGCTCACCGCCGACGCGGCCGCGGAGAACGGCGTGGAGCTGCCCGCCCCGCGTCCGGCGACGCTCGAACGGCTCGGCGCGCTGCTGCCCGCGTTCGCCGCGGTGGGCAACCCGATCGACACCACGGCGGCCCCGCCCGATCCGGTGCTCACCGACGTGGTGACGGCGGTCGGCGAGGACCCCGGGTACGCCGCGACGGTGGTGCTGACCGCCACGATGACCGGGCCGTCGACGGCGGGGCGGCCGGCCGCCGTCGCCGCGGCCGCGGACCGGCTGGACACGCCGCTGGCGGCCGTCTGGCTCTCCAGCTGGGCGGAGGGGCCGGGCACGGAGGTGCTCGACGCCGCGCCGACGCTGCCGCTGTTCCGCTCGGCGACGCGCTGCATGCGCGCGGTCGCGGCCTGGCAGCGGTGGAACCGCAGGCTCGACGAGCGTGGTGCGGCCCCGGCCGAGGCCGCCGGGGAGCTGTCCGCGGCCGCCGCGGCACGGCTGCAGGAGCTCGTCGCGGCCGAGCCCGCCGGGCGGACGACCCTGGATGAGGTCCGCTCGCAGGCGTTCCTGCAGGCCGCGGGCCTGGCGGTGCCGCGTGCCCGGGTGGTGTGCTCGGCCGAGGAGGCGGTGGCCGCCGCGGCGGAAATCGGTCATCCGGTCGTGGCCAAGATCGTGTCCGACGACGTGCCGCACAAGGCGGCGGTCGGCGGCGTGGCCGTCGGGCTCGCCGACGGGGCCGCGGTCGCGGCCGCGTACCGGCGCATCGTCGCGTCGGTCTCCGCGGCGCGGCCCGAGGCCCGCCTCGCCGGCGTGCTGGTCGCCGAGGCGGTCCCCGCGGGGACCGAGCTGATGGTCGGGCTGGTCCGGGACCCGGTGTTCGGGCCGGTGGTGGTGGCGGGCGCGGGCGGCGGTGCGGTCGAGCTGATCGACGACGTCACGCACGTCGTCGGCAGGCCCGGTCCCGCGCGCCTGCGGGCGGCCGTCGAACGGCTGCGGACCGTGCGGCGCGCGGCCGACCGGGACCCGATCGCGGCCGAGCGGCTCGTCACGGTGCTGGTCGAGGTCGTGGACCGGATCGGGGCACTCGCCGCAGCGGTGCCCGAGCTCTGCGAGCTCGACGTGAACCCGCTCGTCGTCGGGCCCGACGGACGCGCCGTCGCCCTCGACGGACTCGCCGTCCTGGACCGGGAGGCGCAGCCGTGAGCGCGCCCGCGGCCGCCGTGGTCCGGTGCACCCTCGTGGGCGCCGTGGCGGTGGTGGCCCTGGACCGCCCCCGGAGCCGGAACTCCCTGGTCTGGGAGAGCTGGGCGGGGCTCGACGAGGCGCTCGACGAGGCGCTCGTGGCCTCGGTCCGGGCCGTGGTGCTGGTTGGGTGCGGCGGCTACTTCAGCTCCGGCGGGGACCTCAAGACCACCCCCGCGCGGGGCGAGGGCCCGTTGGCGCCGGTGGCGCGGCTCGACCGCGCCCAGCGCGTGCTGCGCAGGCTCCGGGAGTTCCCCGTCCCGGTGGTCGCCGCCGTCGAGGGCGGTGCCATCGGCATGGGCTGGAGCCTCGTGCTGTCCTGCGACCTCGTCGTCGCGAGCCGGGAGGCGATGTTCGCGGCGCCGTTCGTCGCCCGCGGCGTCGTGCCCGACGGCGGGGCCGCCTGGTACCTCACCGAACGCCTCGGCAGGCACCGGGCGTCGGCGATCCTGCTGGCGGGGGAGCGGCTGTCCGCGCAGGCCGCGCACGAGTCCGGCCTGGTCGCGACGCTGTGCGACGCGGGATCGGCGGAGTCCGTCGCGCTGGAGCTGGCCGGTGCGATCGCCGCGGCCGACGCGGGCGCCGTCACCCTCACGAAGCGGTTGCTGCACGCCGCCGAGGGAGCCGACCTCACCCGGTTCCTCGCCGAGGAACAGGCGGTCGCGGCCCTCGCCCAGCAAGGAGCCGCGGCGGCGGCGGGCCGACGGGGGTTCGGGTGACGCGCCCGGAGGGACGGTGCGATGCCGTGCCACGCGGGCCTGGCTACGCTGTGTGGAGCCAACCGGTAGGTAGGGGGAACGCCAATGCCACTGATCCACGTGCAGCTCGTCGACGGGCCGACAGCGGAGCAACGCCGCGAGTTCCTGGCCGCGGTGACCGACGCGGCCTGCACCCACCTCGGTGTCGCCCGGCAGTCGGTCCGCGTGTGGCTGACCCCGATCGCCGCGGACGACTTCATGGCGGGCGGGGTCACCGCGGCCGAGCGGCGCGCGGAGGCGGCCCGGTCCGCCACCGGGGGTGCCTGAGATGCCCCCCGCGACCCGGCGGTCCGTGCAGGCGCCCCGACCCCGGCCCGGCCGGTCCCCGGTCAACGAGCAGAAGTACGCCGAGATCGTGGCGGTCGCCGGCAGGCTGTTCGCGGAGAAGGGCTTCGCCGGGACCTCGCTGACCGACATCGCGGTGGAGGTCGGGGTGCTCAAGGGCAGCCTCTACCACTACATAACCTCGAAGGAGGACCTCCTGGCCGAGGTCGTCCGGATCGGCCAGCTCGGCCAGAGCGAGAACCTCCAGCTCGTCGCCCACTTCGACGGCGAGCCGCTGGAACAGCTCGTCGCGTTCGCGTACGGCCACGTCCGGCTGAACGCGACGCCGGAGCGGCTCGAACGCGGCAACGTGTTCCTCCGCGACGGGGAGAACCTTCAGCCCGCCCGCCGGGAGGCCTTCATCGCCCGCCGGGACGAGTACGAGCGGTTCCTCCGGTCGGTGGTCGTCGCGGGCCAGCGGGCGGGCCTGCTCGATCCGGAGGCCGACCCCCGGATGGCCAGCTTCGGTGTGCTGGGCGTCGTCAACTCCTTCAGCCGCTGGTACAAGCCCGACGGCTCGCTCACCGCCGTCCAGATCGCCCGCGAGTTCGCCGCCTTCGCCCTGTCCGCGGTGCGGCTGCGCGAGGGCGACGCGGAGGGCCGCTTCGACCTCGTCGACCGGGTCGTCGCGGAGTGCGAACGCTTCATCTCCCAGAACGACCTGCTCCTGGACCTGCAGAACACCGGCTGACCCGCACGGCCGGGCCCGCCCCCCGATCCCGAGGACGTGACCCATGGACCTGGCCTTCTTCCGTGACCTGCGGGTCCTCGAGCTCGGGGTGTGGATGGCGGCGCCGTCCACGGCGGCGTTGCTCGCGGACCTGGGCGCCGACGTCGTGAAGGTGGAGGGGCCCGCGGGGGACCCGGCCCGGGCGTTCTTCGCCGCCACCGGCACGGACGCGCCGGTGCAGCCGACGTTCGCACTGGACAACAGGGGAAAGCGCAGCCTCGTGATCGATCTCGCCGACCCCTCGGGACGGGGCCGGTTCGAGGAGCTGCTCGGCGAGGCCGATGTGCTGGTGGTGAACCTGCGGCAGGCGGCCCTGCGCAAGCTCGGGCTCACCGCCGAGGAGCTGTGCCCCCGCTTCCCGCGGCTGGTCTACGGCTCGCTCACCGCCCACGGCCTCGACGGGCCCGATGCCGACGAGCCGGGCTACGACGTCGGCGCCTTCTGGGCCCGCAGCGGGCTGTCTCACCAGCTCGCGGGCGGCAGCCCGCTGCACGCCCCCGGCGCCTACGGCGACCACGTGACGGGGCTCGCGTTGTTCTCCGCCGTGCTCGCCGCCCTGCTGGAGCGCGAGCGCACCGGCCGGGGCGGGCTCGTGGAGACCTCGCTGCTGCAGACCGCCACCTGGATCGCCGGGCCGGACCTCGCAGTGCAGGCCACGCTGGGCAAGGTGCACCCGGTCGCCGACCGACGCTCCGCGGTGATGCCGCTGGTCAACAGCTACCGCACCGCGGACGACCGCTGGTTCTTCCTGACCTGTGTGGAGGGTGCCAGGCACCTGCCCGCGGTGTGCACGGCTATCGGTCGGCCCTGGCTGGCCGCGGACGAGCGGTTCGCCTCCCCGGGCGCGATGCGGCGGCACCGCCGCGAGCTGATCGCGCTGCTCGACGAGGCGTTCGCGGGCGACACCCTCGACCGGTGGGCCGAGCGCTTCGCCGCCGCTGGGGTGTGGTGGCAGGTCGTGGCGAGACCCGCCGAGGTGCTCGCCGACCCCCAGGTGGCGGCCAACGGCTGGGCCCGGCCGGTCGAGGTGGGCCCCGGCGTCGTCGTCGACATGCTCACCGCGCCGATGCGGGTGCTCGGCTGCGTCCCGGAGGGGGTGGCGGGAGCCCCTGCGTTGGGCTCGGTCGCGCCCGACGGCGGCTGGCTGCGACCGTCCGAAGAGGACCAGCCCACGTCCAGACCGAGCAGGCCTTGATCAGACGTTCTGTCGACGTCGACGTGGGGAGCGCGGAGCGGACCCTCGCCTTCTACACGGAGTCGCCGAACCTGCGGCGACGGCGGGGGCGACGAGCTCGTGGCCGAGGGCGCGACCAGCCTCGGTGGGCGGATCCCCTTCTCGACCGACGGCGGCCTGATCGGTCGTGGCCACCCCGGCGGCCCGACCGGGCCGGCGCAGATCTGGGAGACCACGCTGCAACTACGGGCTCAGGCGGGGGAGCGGCAGGTGGATGGCGCGCGCACCGGCCTCTGTCAGATGATGGGCGGGGGAAGCGTGTGCATCATTGCAGGCGGGCTGAATCGGATCACTCCGTGGGCCGCCCGGGGACCCCGGCGTAGAGGGTCTGCCACACGATGTCGGTCAGGACCTCGACGTGGCGGGCGAGCTCTTCGTCGTCCGCGGCGCGGAGGTGGTGGTAGAGGCCCCGTTCGAGCATCGTGACGAGCCAGTCGACGGTGCGGATGGGATCGATCTCCGCGCGGATGGCGCCGCGCTCGTATCCGCCGCGGACGTGTGTCTCGATCTTCTCCGCACCACGGTGCATGAACTGCCGATAGCTCTCGGCCACCCCGCCGTCGAGTGCCGCCATCTGGGCGAGTGCCGACATCGTGGCCGAGTGCTCTCGGTACGCCAACGCCAGGACGCGCATCGCGCTGCGCAGATCGTCGCGGCCGGCGTCGTCCGGTAGACACCTCCACGGCTCGACGGCACCGACGACGTCGTCGGCCGCGTCAGCGGCCAGCCATCGCAGGAGGTGGCCCTTGTCGTCGAAATAGGCGTAGAAGGTGGATCGCGCTATCCCGGCGATCGAGATGATCTTCTCGACACTGAGGTCGGCGAAGCCGGAATGTGTGGTGAGTAGGTGGGAGACGGCAGGCCGAAGGCGCGAGAGCATCGTTCTGCGACGCCTCTCCACGGCTGACTCCGTACTGTCGGTCATTCGCCCTGAAACCTCCTGTCCGCACCGCCTGCATGCGCTGAACCCGCGATGCCAGCGGACGAGTCACTGTAGGCGGTCGGTTGGTCCGTCAGGGTGGGGGCGTCGAGGCAGCTCTCTTTCGAGTGGTCGACGGCGGTTGCATCCCGTTCCGTGAACTGTTCCGGAGCCGCGCCGACTAGCATTCCTGAGGGAACCGGGTCGAACACGGTGTACGTCACTTCTCGCGGTGTTGGTCGTTGAGCTGAGGGGGCGGGACCCGTGATCGTCGGCGGCCGTCGGCTCCATCGTCGAAGAAGCCGGCCGCCGAAGGGCTCGGCACACACATGTCCAGGAGGGACGTCACGTCATGAGCGGTGTCGAGGTCAAGGTCGAGGGACTGAGCAAGTCCTTCGGGCGGGCGAACATCTGGTCGGACGTGTCGTTGACGCTGCCGCCCGGTGAGGTGAGCGTGCTGTTGGGTCCGTCGGGCACCGGCAAGTCGGTGTTCCTCAAGACCTTGATCGGACTGCTGAAGCCGGAGAAGGGCTCGATCGTCATCCACGACACGGACCTGGTGCGCTGCAACGAGTCCCGGCTCTACGACATCCGCAAGCTGTTCGGCGTGCTGTTCCAGGACGGCGCGTTGTTCGGGTCGATGAACCTCTACGACAACATCGCCTTCCCGCTGCGCGAGCACACGAAGAAGTCCGAGACCGAGATCCGGGACATCGTGGCCGAGAAGATGGACATGGTGGGGCTCAAGGGCGACGAGTCCAAGCTGCCGGGCGAGATCTCCGGCGGGATGCGCAAGCGCGCGGGCCTGGCCCGGGCGCTGGTGCTGGACCCCGAGATCATCCTGTTCGACGAGCCGGACTCCGGTCTCGATCCGGTGCGGACGGCGTACCTGAACCAGCTGATCATCGACCTGAACGCGCAGACGGACTCGACGTTCCTGATCGTCACCCACGACATCAACACCGCGCAGACCGTGCCGGACAACATCGGGATGCTCTACCGCAAGCACCTGGCCATGTTCGGCCCTCGTGAGGTGCTGTTGACCTCGGAGGACCCGGTGGTGAGCCAGTTCCTCAACGGCCGCCGCCAGGGCCCGATCGGCATGTCGGAGGAGAAGGACACAGCCCAGGCCGAGCGCGAGATGGCCGAGATCGACGAGCTGTCCGGGCTGCCGCCGATCAAGCCCCAGATCGAGGCGACGAAGGGTCTGCCCGAGCGCAAGGCCGTGGCGCGTCGACAGCAGCGGGTCCGAGACATGCTGCACACGCTCCCGCCGGCCGCGCAGGAGGCGATCCGCCGCTCCCAGCAGGAGGTGGCTGACGCGCAGCCGCGTGAGACCGTTGTCGGTGCCGCGCCGTACGGCCGTCCCGGCGGGGAGGCGCCCACGGAGGTCCTGCCGCGGGTCGGGGCACCGAACCGGTTCGACCAGCCGCGCTGACCGGCTCTCGAGAGGAACCGACCATGAGCTATCGCACCATCGTCGTCGGGACAGACGGCTCCGAGACCTCGATGCTCGCCGTCGACCGCGTCGCAGGGCTCGCCGCGGACGGCGGCGGGCGCCTCGTCGTCGCCACGGCCTACCGCGCGGGCGAGAGCGGGGGAGCGGCGGACGACGCACTGAAAGGCGAGTCGCACCTCGTCCACGGGTCTCGGCCCGCCGAGGACGACCTCCGCGCCGCCGCCGACCGCGCCGGGAAGTTGCTCCCGGGCGACCGGATCGACTCCACCGCCGTACAGGGCGAGCCGATCGAGGTGCTCGTCGACGTTGCCCGCAGCCAGGATGCCGGCGTGATCGTCGTGGGCAACCGCGGGATCGGCACGCTCACCGGGGGTCTGCTCGGCTCCGTACCCTCCCGAGGTTGCGCGCCGCGCGACGGTCGACGTGGTGATCGTCCACACGTCCTGACGATGCCTGCGCCCGTCCCGGTCCACACGACACGGCACGGGCGCAGGAGCCTCGGAGGCCGCGTCAGTCGACGCCGACGGCCGCGCCCAGCGAATCGGCCGTCGTGCTGGGGTGGTCCGATCCGAACCCCGGCGCCGGAGGTCGTGAAAACCTTCTGTACGCCCGGGTGCGAGGCCGCCGGCGCCTGGGTAGGCGTCGAGCAGCTGCGGGCCACGGATCCGGAGGCGGCCGACGGTGCCCGGGGGGAGCAGGTCGCCCTCGTCGTCGACGACCTCCATCTCCATGCCGCGCAGCAGCCTACCGTCCCACGCCCGCCGGCGCTCCAGGCTGTCGCCGCTCGAGGAGCTGCCCGGCGCGGTCACATGCGGTCCTCGGCGCGGGCGCGGCGGCGGTGACGCAGCTCGAGGTCGGCGAGCTGTCGCCCGGGTCCGCCGGGGCGGGTGTTGGTGGCGAAGGCGGTGTAGCGCAGCCCGTCCGGGTCGGTGAACCGCAGCTGCGCGCCCGGATGAGGCCGTTCGCGGCGCACGATCACCCGCATCCCGTCCGGCCAGGTGGCGGGGTTCATCAGGCCGGTGGCTTCGATGACCCAGGCCCCGGGGCGGGGTTCGCCGTCGGCGTTGTAGGCGGACTGCCAGTCCTGGGTCGGGAGGGCGGCGAGCTGGTCGACGACGGCTGGGTGAGCCCGAACCCGACCGAATAGGACAGACGCTGAGTGCCGAGCCGGCCGAGGAGTTCGTGGGAGGCTCCGGCGCCGTCGACACGGATCAGGACCTTCCGCCCGGCTCGGCCCCTGGGCCGGTGGCCGCGTAACTGGCGCAGCGCCGCCCGGATCACGGTGATGTGGTCGGCGGCGGTGTTCGACCCGGCGTTCCCAGGGCGGAGCAGCTGCGCGAGGGGTTCGCCGGTGCCGTCGGGGCCGTGGTCGACGAACGCCCACAACGGGTGGTGCCCGAAGCCCTTCTCGAACGTCGGCGCTGCTGCTTCCTTCTCCGAGTGGGCGGTGACCAGGGTGGCGTCCACGTCGATGACCAGCGGTGATCCGGTATGGGTGTCGTGGTCGGGGGCATGATCACCGGCCAGCGCCCAGGCCCTCGCTCGGGCGGCGGCGCGAGCGGTGTCGATCGCCGCCAGGACGGTGGAGGCGTCGGTGGCGAGGCGGTCGATCGTGCGTGACACCGTCGGAATCCGAGGCGACCGGACCGAACAGAGTCGGTTCGGCGCGCAGCAGCAGCGCGACGTCGGCCAGGCAGTCCCCGCCCACCGCGAGTCCGAGTGCGAGATCGAGCAGGATCTTGGCCGGGTCGTGCACCGCGAAGCGGGGCCGCCACGGCTCCAGCGCGGCCGACAGCGTCCTGTCCAGACCGACCCTGCCGATGGTCTCGGTCAGCAGCAGCGTCCCGGCATGAGACACCACCGCGGACGCGGCCGTGTCGACGTCCGGGCACGGGTAGAACCCGATAGCCTTCTTCACCTGGAGGGTGCTCCTACCTTGCGCGAATACGGGACCTCAGCAAATCCCTATCCTCGCTGGTCAGCGGCACCCTCCAGCCTCATGACACGCCCCACGCGCCGAACCGCGATGAAAGCCCCGGGCTAGGGCGCAGGCAGTCCTCTCAATGCTGTGCGACCGCAACGGGCTGCCGCTGCATGCGCTGGTCACCGGCGCGAACACCCACGACAGCCGCATGCTCGCCCCGCTGCTCGACACCGACCCCGGCGTGCGCGAACACGCCCGATGCCCGGGTCGTCCCCGTCGGCGGCCGGACACTCTGCACGCCGACAAGTGACGACCAGGGCTACGACTACCCGCGATGCCGCCGCTACCTCGCCTGTCGCGGGATCGGGGTGCGGATCGCCCGGCGCGGGATCGAGGACTCCACCCGCCTCGGGCGGGTCCGCTGGGTCGTCGAGCGCACGATGTCCTGGCTGCTGGACTTCCGCCGCCTCGCGCTGCGGTACGACCGCGCCGAGTCCACGATCACCGCCCTGTTGTCGCTGGCGTGCGGCTTGATCTGCCACCGCCGATCTGCCACCGCCGCCTCGCCGGACACCGACCGCGACCGGCCTGACGACGCGCGAGCCAAGCCCTGGACCTCTCTTGCCTGGCGAGGAGTTCTCCAGGTGCGCTACGAGACCGGGGCGAGCGGTCGCCAAGCCAGCCACTGCAGGGCCCGATCGGTTTCGTCGAGGTCGAAGCGGTGGGGGTCGAACGACCCACGGGCCCACTCGAGGCGCTCGTCGTGGTCGGGATGGGCGGGGTCGGCCATGACGGCCTGGAACTCCTCGTATCCCCAGATCCCGCCGACGTCCTCGGGCGGGCACGCTCCCTCTCCGGACACGCAGCGCGGGTAGCGCACCCCCGGCTCGGCGCCGGTGATCTTCTCCACGGTGATCTCGTGGGTCCAGTTGTCGCCGAAGTCGTAGACGTAGCCGAACCGGTCACCCTGCTCGACCAGCCGGAACAGCTTGCCCTTCGTCTCGTCGACGACATCCTGGCTGGGCCAGTCAGGGTCCGGGATCCCGTACCGGCGCCCGGCGATCTCGAACTCGTGTAGATGCGAGTTCGTCCAGCCCATCGCCGACTGCACCACCTCGTGCAACACCGCCAGGTCGATCTCGCCCGGCACCTGCACACGACGCCGGACCGGCGGCTGGGCTCCAGCCAACACCATCTCCAGCTCGAAGATCCTCGTCCTCACAGACACACGCGGCGCGGGCATGTCCTCGATGCTGTCAGCCCGCCGTCACGGGCAGGACCGGGGCCTCCACTTCTGAAACGAGGTCCAAGATGATCTTGATCGACTTGGACAACCACGCTCGTCATCGATCACATTCAAGCAGGCCATCTTGACGCCTCATTCCGGCAATCGAGTGCCGCTGCGCCGGCATCCGTCCCTCTCGCTCCTCCGCCCCGGCCGAAGGTTCCGGCTGGCTGATACCGCGACCGGAACGGCCAGCCCTGCAACCGGTGGTGGGATGGCCGGCCACAAGCGGACGTGCCGAACACGGCGCCTCTCGGCAGACAGGGCAGGCTTACAGCGCTGCTGCCCAGCAGCGAAGTCATAAACCGTGCCGTCCCGGCCCAACAAGGGCGTGTCCCGCAAGTCCTGGCGGAGCCAGAGGATCGTGGCCGCGATGGTGATCTCGGCACGGAAGTGGGGTTGAAGCAGCGCTCGACGACGTTGCGGCCTGCGTAGACGACCGGGTCGAACCTGGGCGCCCGCCGTGTGAGCCTTTCGCGGCGCGGCGGGCGATCCGGTCCTCGCGCTCGGGGCTGGTGAACCCGATCCCGCCTCGGCGCATCGCCGCCCGGGTCGAGGGGTGGGAGTGGGCCTTTCGACGGCTCCGACGGAGTCGTCCTTGGTGACCGCCTCGTCGAGGATGCGGTCCCAGGTTCCATCGGCGGTCCAGCGGCGGAGTCGTTCGGGGGCGGTCTTCCAGGGTCCGTAGCGCTCGGGCAGGTCCCGCCACGGTGCTCCGGTTCGCAGTTTCCAGAGGATCGCGTTGATCACCTGGCGGTGATCGCGCCGGCGGCGGCCGTTCCCGGCCACCGCCGGCAGCAAGGGCTCGATCCGAGCCCACGCCCTGTCTGTCAGCTCACCACGACCGACCACCTGAACATGATCAATCAGACCAGCTCAGAGCCCTGACAGGACACGCCCTGGTCGTCGCGGCGGTCGCCGTAGGCGACGACCCGCGAAGTGAGGGTTCCGAGCATGTCGACGGAGACCGTCACGGTGTCGCCGGGTTGCAGCGAGGGGTGAGCGGCCCACCCTGCCCTGCCCCACGACTCGGCGAGGCAGCCGCCGCCACACGTACCGGACCCCAACACGTCACCGGGCCTCACCTCCGTGCCCCGGCTCGCGTACTCGATCATCTCGGCGTAGGAGAAGTGCATCGAGTCCCACCGGTCGGTGCCGACGACCACCCCGTTGACCGCGGCACTCATGCCCAAGTCATAGGCCGTCCCCGAGCGGTGGGGGAGGAGCTCGTCGGCGGTGACGAGCACGGGCCCGAGCGTGAGCGACGTGTCCTTGCCCTTGGCGGGCCCCAGCTTGACAGACATCTCGTCGAACTGCAGGTCACGCGCCGACCAGTCGTTCAGCAGGCAGTACCCGACGATGTGTCGCTCGGCGTCGGACGCTGCGATGTCACGCCCACCGAGGCCGACGACGGCGGCGACTTCCAGCTCGAAGTCGAAAAGCTCGCTCCCCGGCGGGACCGGGACGTCGTCGTGCGGACCCAGCACCGCGTAGGGGTTGGTGAAGTAGAACGTCGGTGCGGCGTACCAGCGCGGCGGGATCCCGGTTGCGACGCCCGCCAGCAGTGCTGTTCCCTCGACGTGACGTTCGAACGTCATGAAGTCGCGGACGGTGGGTGGATCGGGAAGCGGCGCCCGGAGCCGGACGTCGTCGAGCACCAGGACCTCGCGTGGGTCACGCAGCGCTCGCTCCCCCGCGCGGTGCAGGCGCTCCCCGTCGTCTCCCAGCAGACCCCGCAGGGTCACACCGGGGTCGAGGCCGTGGATCTCTGTCCCGCTGAGCACACCGACTCGGTCGACGGAACCCGCGGTGGTGTAGGTGACGAATCGCATGACCCCTCCCGGTTCGGTGGAGCGATGTCTCCGTCAGCTGGCATCGACGCAGACCTGGCGGAGCTCCCCGATGCCCTCGATGATCGTCTCCACGACGTCACCCGCACGCAGGAAACGGGGCGGTGTCCGGGTCCCGCCGACTCCGGCGGGTGTGCCGGTGAAGACGACGTCTCCGGGCAGGAGTGGCAGGACAGCCGACAGGTGCTCGATCAGCTGCGGAACGGAGAAGATCAGCTGCTTGGTCGAGCTCTGCTGCATCACCTCCCCGTCGACCCGGCACTCGATCGGGAGGTCGTCCGGATCTGCGACCTCGTCGATCGTGACCAGCCAGGGCCCCTGCGGGGCGAACCCGGGGAACGACTTTCCGAGGGAGAACTGCGGGGCGGGGCCTGCGAGCTGCAGAGCACGCTCCGAGTAGTCCTGCCCGACGGTCAGTCCGGCCACGTGGGACCAGGCTTCGGAGGCGCCAACGCGGTGCGCCCGGCGGCCGATGACGACGACGAGCTCGGCCTCCCAGTCGACCGTCGCAGCCGGTAGCGGCAGGTCGCCGACTGGACCGGTGAAGCCGCCTACGAACTTCGTGAAGGTCGGCGGCGACGTCGGATGGTCGAACCCCGACTCGTCGGCGTGGTCGCGATAGTTCAGGCCGATCGCGAAGACCTGCCGCGGGTCGGGCGACGGCGCGCCGAGCTCGGCGAGGACGACGGGGATGCCCTGCCCGAAATCGACCGTCCCGGTCCAGGCGATGAACTCATCCCAGTCGTCGTAGACGCGGCGCGGGTCGGGTCCGAAGCGGCCGCCGCTCGCCTCGGCGACGTCGATGAGGAGAGTTACGTCCGGCGAGACGAGGACCGAACGACCGTGCCGAGAGGCGACGCGCATGCGGCACCGTCCTTTCTGGAGGGGATGTTCACGCGGGCAGAGACGACGCCCAGTGCGTGAGGATCTTGGCGTACCTGGCCGGGTCGAACTGGTGCATCATGTGCAGGGCGTCAGGAATCGACTCGTAGGAGACCGGCACCCCCGCGGACTCCATCAGAGCTCTGGCGCGGGCGGCCTGCTCGTCGGAGATCGCGCCGATCAAGGTCCCCGTCTCCGGGTCGATGCCCCGCATGTGGTGGGTGAGCAGGACCGGGGTCTTGACCTTGGTGAGCATGCGCTCGTGAGGGCAGTGCAGAGCGACGGTGCCCTCCCAGAAGGCCCGCGCCCACTCGGGGTCGTACTCCTTCATGTGCTGCGGGATCTCATCGGCGGAGAAGTAGCCCGCCATCTGCGACGACGACGCGGCAGCCGCTCGACAATAGCCCGCCCAGTCACCGACGCTCCATTGGTCGCCGAGGTAGGTGCGGAAGAGGTCGAACAACGGCCCGGCTGCCTGTCGGATCGAGTGGCCGCACGTGGTGACGAGCTCGGAGGAGAAGAAGGGGGCGTCCTCGCATAACGCGCCTCGGATCTGACCGGGCATGGAGTAGGCCGACAGCCAGGCGGCGAGCACGCCACCGGAGGAGTTGCCTGCGACGACGACGGGGCGCTGCACCACCAGTGCGATGAAGCGGACGAGGTCGTTGCCGAAGTTGTCGAGGCTGTACCGCTTCGGCGTCCAACTGCTGCGCCCCTGGCCTCGCAGGTCGACGGCGTAGACGTGGAAGTCCTGGGCGAGCAGCGCCATCGTCTCCTCGTAGCCCCACCATGAGCCGGTCTGCTCGGGGACCAACAGAACCGCTGGTCTGCTCGGGTCTCCGGTCTCGGCGTAGTTCATGGTGATCTCACCGAGATCGGCCTGCTTCTCGGGGAAGGCGTGGTGGACGTACACGTCGCGGGCGGCAGGGTCAGCGGCCATTGCTGTCTCCTCGGGCTGTCGGGTCTCGGTGGTACGGATCAGGCGGAATGGGCGCCGGTCATGAGTGCGCCGAGGTCGTCGGGAGCGAGGAAGGACGGCGGTGGGGGAGGGCCCCACTGGTAGAGCGCTCGGGCGCCCTCCCAGACGCGTGGGGTCCACAGGGCGTCGTCGACGATGCAGTCGATGTCGGCGTGGTACTCGGAGAAGTTGCCCGCCGGGTCCTTCAGGTACCAGAAGAAGTTGGACCCGATGGCGTGCCTGCCCAGACCCCACACGTGCCGATCCGGATCCGCCTCCAGCATGGCGGTCGCGCCGCGCCCGACCTCGTCGACGTCGTCGACCTGCCACGAGGTGTGGTGCAGGAAGGCGACGGGCGCGGTCTGGACCAACACGTTGTGGTGGTCGGTGGAGCACCTCAGGAAGGCCGCGACGCCGGGGACTGTGTCGCTGACCTTGAGCCCGACACCCTCGGCGAAGAAGCGCTCCGAGGCTTCCTGGTCGGTGGAACCCAGGACGACGTGCCCGAGCTTGCGGGGCCGGACCGGGGCATCGCGAAGCACGGCGTCGGCGCGCCGGCCAGGCCGCGGCACGTCGCCTGGACGGTTGTAGGCCGGGGCGGGTGTGGGCTGTGACGCGAGGCGTGGGGCGATCTCGACGCGGACCTGTACGCCGGTACCCGGGTCGAGGGCCGTCACCGCGTTCTCCGACCGATGCACCTCGGCACCCACCCTCCGCAGGCTCCGGGTCACGCGGTCGAGGTCGTCCGGATCATCCACTCCGATGCCGAGGTCGAGCAGCCGCCTGTGGGTCGCCGGGCGCAGCGTGAGCTGTTCGCCGCCGTCCGCTGTCGCGAAACGATGACCACCGACCGAGACGAGGCCGAAATCGGAGTAGTAGGCGGCGACGGCCTCGACATCGGGTACCCCCAGGGTGATCCCGGTCAGTCTGTGGAGGGTCACGGGGCGTGCTCCTTTCCGTGGTGACTCGTCCCCGGCAGGCTGACACCGCAGTACCGGGCGAGCTCGGCGGTTCCGAGGTCGCGGTCGCACCAGGCGACGTGCTGGTCCGGTCGGACGAGGACGTAGTCCGACGCCCGCAAGGGCGACTCGAGGAGGGTGAGCGGGATCCCGATGACGCCGGCATGCTCGGCGAAGGCCGCTGTCGCCCGTCCGCCTGCGCCCGGTGGCACGAGGAGGGTCATCCCGAGTCCGAGATCGTCGTACAGGGCGTGCCCGGGTGCGATCCACGCATGCGGGAGCCGACCACCCGGCACGATGCTCGGTTCGTAGGTCTGGACGTCGGCTCGCGACGCAGCGTGGTCGGCGATCACTGGTGAGCCCGCGTAGGAGTAGCCGAGCACCAGCCCCAGGGAGTGAAACTCCTCCGCCTTGGTCTGCTGAATCCGGGCGCCGGTGACCGCCCGGTTCGGTCCGGAGGCCTCCAGGTTGCGGACCGCCGAGGCGAGGGTGAGCTCAGCGATGCCTCGCCGCTCGATCTCGTAGGAGGCCAGCAGGTCGACCCCGGCCCAACCCTGCAGGACCGCGGCGAGTTTCCACCCGATGTTCACCGCGTCCCCGACACAGGTATTGAAGCCGTGCCCGCCGAACGGCGGGTTGACATGCGCGCTCTCGCCGACCAGGAAGACCCGGTCGGTGGCGAACCGGTCGGCCAGCATCATGCGGGGTGTCCACGGGTCGGTGGAGAGCACCTCGATTCCCAGCTCCGCGGCGGTCCGGCCCGCGAGCCGTTCGATCAACTCGACCGCACGGGCGGCGTCGGCCGACTCGCCGACGTCGGCGAGGGTGACCCACCAGAGCCCGTCCCGATCCAACGGCCCCACAGCCCCGGGCACCTCCGGCTCGACCACCCAGTAATGGAGGGCGGTGCCAGCGGTGGGTCGCAGCCCCGGCGCCCGGATGACGGCGTTGAGGTTGGCCCGCGGAGCGGAGCTGCCGTGCAGCACCGCCCCGATCTCCTCACGCACGGTGCTGCGGCCGCCGTCGCACCCGAGCAGGTACTCGGTAGCCAGCCGGTAGGTCGATCCATCCGCGCGGAGGACCTCGCAGACGACCCCGTCCCGCCGCTCCGTGAAGCCGAGCAGCCGCTCGCCCAGACGGAGCTCGGCGAGTCCGCTCCGAACCAGGTGTGCGCGCAAGACCTCCTCGACCACCGGCTGCGCCACTTGCTGACCCGCCTCGGCGGTGAACCCGTCCTCCGCGGCACTGAGGCCGAAGACGTCGCGGAACTCCGTGATCGGTTCGGCGTCGAGTGCCGCGCAGAACACCACCCGTCGGCTCCAGGAGTGCGACAGCGGGGCGGCGCGCCGGACCTCGTCAGCGATGCCCCAACGCCGGAACAGCTCCATCGTGCGAGCGCTGGTCGTCTTCGCACGGGGTCGGAGATGCGATACCTCGCGACGGGGTTCGAGCAACACAGAGTGGATGCCGTGATGGGCGAGTTCGCTCGCGGCCGCCAGGCCCGCCGGCCCACCACCGGCGATCAGCACCCGCGCTGGCGCGTCGTCTTCGCGGTCCGTCACGCCGTTAGAGTCGCGGCCGTGATCGCCGAGGCACAGTGGGGATTTCGATGAGTGGAACACCGGAGTCGGCTGGTCGTTCCGGGCGACCGGTGCGGGGGGAGCCGATCGTCGAGCGGGCGTTCCGCATCCTCGGTGCGTTCGCCGAGGCCGGAGAGGGTCTGCCGCTGCACCTGCTCGCGGCGCGGGCAGGACTGTCGAAGAGCACCACCTACCGGATCGCGGCCCAGCTGAGATCGGTAGGCGCCCTTGAGCGTCTGGAGAACGGAGACTTCGTGGTGGGTCTTCAGTTGTTGGAGATCGCCTCGCTCGCCCCCCGGGGCCACGGATTGCGGGCGGCGGCGCTTCCGTACATGGAGGACCTCCACCGCGTCACGCACCAGCACATCCTGCTCGCCGTCCGCGACGGGGAGGACGCCGTACTCGTCGAGCGGCTGTCCGCGCGGGACGCCGCACCGGTGAAGTACCGGGTCGGCGGGCGTCTGCCGCTGGCACAGACGGGCATCGGCATCGCCCTCCTGGCCCATGCTCCCGAGCAGGTGCGTCGCGAAGCGTTGGACGGTGCACCCGACTCTAGCCGAGTCCGCCGGTTCATGGCTGCTGTGCTCCGGGAGGGTGTCTGCGCCATGACGGGGGTGAACCCCCTCCACGCCGGCGCGGCCCCGGTGGGTGCCGGGCCCGCATCGATGGTGTCCGTGGCGGCCCCGATCCTGAACCGGCGCGGCGACTGCCTGGGCGCCCTGTCGCTGGTGGCGCCGGACGAGGGCAGATCCCAGGTCGCTGCTCGGATCGCACTGCGCACGGCGAGCCTGGCGATCTCTCGGTCGGTGGGGAGCTAGTGCCTCGTCAGGCAACGTTCGGTAGGTAATCGGGTCTGCGGATCGTGGACTCGGGCGCGAAGCGCCGTTTGGGTCGGGCGTGGCGGTTGGCCCAGCGGACGTAGCCGGCGATAGCGGCTTCCTGCGCGGTGTGGGAGGGGTAGTCGCTGCCGTCGAGGGCGAAGTAGCGCAGGGAGGATGTCCCGGCTGTGCTCTCGGACCTGCGCCGCCGGTTGGAGAGTGTTCGGTCGTGGCCGCCCGCGTTCTTCGGGATCGAGCCGGGCGACGGGACCCGGGTCGGGGCTGATCATGACGAAGTCCTGGCCGAGGGGTTCGGCCGGTAGGTGATCCTCTGCGACACGGGGCCGTTGGTAGCGGCGGGCCTGTCGAGGGATCCGGATCATCGGGCGTCGGTGGATCTGTTCGCGTCGCCGCACATGAGTGGACGGCCGATGCTGGTGACCGCGCCGATCGTGGCCGAGGTCGGGTATCTGCTCCATCACAAGGGCAGCCCGCGGGCCGAGTCGTCGTTCCTGCGCTCGCTCGCGGCGGGCGATTCTCCGGACGGTCGAGCTCACCTCCGCGGACTATGCGCGGATGGCGGATCTCGTCGATACGTACGCGGATCTTCCGCTCGGGACGAGCGACGCCTCCGTGGTCGCGCTCGCCGAGCGGCTCGGGGTCACCGAGGTCGCCACGCTCGACCACCGGCATTTCCGGGTCGTTCGGCCCCGGCATGTGGACGCGTTCACCCTCCTCCCGTGACGTCGGCGGATCTGAATCCGGCGGGTGGTCGGATGCCGGGGTGTTCGGCATCCGACCACTCTGCGTGCACGCCGCACAGTCGACGTCAGGTCCCCGCTGTCGTCAGGGGTGGCCACCGAGATGACGGGAGGAAGCATTGCTGGCGCGACCTCGTCGTCTGACTCAGTTCTGACAACAACAGGAGCCGACACAGACCGCCTTCAGACCACGTCCACGACCACGTTTTCCCAGCTCAGAGGGTTGTGACCTGGGGGAAGATCGGGTTCACACCGAAGAGGTCACTCGTCCGGTCCCAGTATCGCCCACTCGCCGAAGGCCCTGGTCAGGGGCTCCGACAGGAGCCGGAGACCGGGGCCTTCGGCGTTGTGCGGGGCGTGTGACGCGGGTTTGACGGCAACGCGCGCGACACTCGACCCACCTCAGCCTCCTTCGGCATCTGCTGGACGGGGTCCCGAGGCCCCGCCGAGAGCGGTCTCCACGAGCGAGATCGCGCTCGAACTCGTCGTCGAAGTCCACGCTGGAGACACCGAGAGTGACCGCGATCTGGGCGTGGCCGAGGATGACCGGGGCCGCCCGGCCCCGCGAGATGGCCCGCGACCAGCTCGATGTGATCGCCGGGATGCTCGGCCGTCGCCGGAGCTGCTGCACGTCTTCGCCGAGCTCGTCCGCCACACCGCGCAGGCGGGCACGATCCCCGCGATCAACCCCGCTGGGACCCCACCACAGCGAGAGCGGACGGCGCGCCGCCGTTCTTGTTCCAGCACATCAGCCGCGGTGGCCGACGAGCTTGGCGGCTGCGGTCGCCCCTACGCCACACCCTGCGCCCGCGAGCACGCCTGCCTCCGCAGCCCGAGCCTGCAGGTCCACCCGACCATGCTGTTCCGCCTCGACGATCTCGAACGGGACCTGAAGAGGCGCCGCGAGCAGGCCGGCCGAGAACGATGCCTCGGTGAGCTCGAGGGTATGGACCTCGCCCTGGAACACCTTCGCGGCAAGCGGGCCTCGCCCGGGCGGCTTGCCGCCCGCCGCGACGAAGCTCTCGAAGACCCCTAGCGAGATCGACCGGCCTGCACGCCGAGTTCCATGAGCAGGCCGGCAACGCGGCCTGCGATGTCGTCGCGGATCAGGCGCATGCGTTCGATGCCGTCGATGCCGCGTTCGGAGGGTTCGTCGGTGTCCCAGTTGCGCAGCTCGACTCCGTCCGGGACGTCGACCTGGGCCTCGCGGCCGAGGGTGATGACCAGATCGACGCGGCGCAGCAGCTCCGAGTCGAAGGGTTCGGGCGTCTCGCCGGACATGTCGGCCCCGACTTCGGCGGCTTGGGTTCGGTCATCCGGTGGTTGCCGTGAGTTCGGCGAGGAGCTCACGGACGCGGCGGTCGATGTCGTCGCGAATCGGGCGGACGTCCTCGACGGGCTTGCCGGCGGGGTCGGTGAGGTCCCAGTCGAGGTACCGCTTGCCGGGGAAGACGGGGCAGGCGTCGCCGCAGCCCATCGTGATCACGACGTCGGACGCCTTGACGGCGTCCGTGGTCAGCTTCTTCGGCACCTCACGCGAGAGGTCGATGCCGATCTCGGCCATGACCTCGCGGACGGCCGGGTTGATCGACTCCGCGGGGGCGGACCCGGCGGAGCGGACGGTGACCGCGCCGCCGGCGTGGTGTTGCAGTAGCGCGGCGGCCATCTGGGAGCGGCCCGCGTTGTGGACGCAGACGAACAGCACCTCGGGGATGCTCACGATCGGTTCTCCTGACGAATGGTGGGCCACCAGCGGCGGCGCAGGGCGAGGGAGACGTAGACCAGGCCGACGAGGACGGGGACCTCGATCAGCGGTCCGACGACCCCGGCGAGGGCCTGGCCGGAGGTGACGCCGAAGGTGGCGATGGCGACGGCGATGGCGAGCTCGAAGTTGTTGCCCGCCGCGGTGAACGCGAGCGTCGCGGAGCGTTCGTAGCCCAGGCCGACGGCCTTGGCCAGGGCTAGGGAGCCGAACCACATGATCGCGAAGTAGGCCAGCAGCGGCAGGGCGATGCGGGCGACGTCGAGGGGCTGGGAGGTGATGGCGTCGCCCTGGAGGGCGAAGAGGATGACGATGGTGAACAGCAGCCCGTAGAGGGCGAAGGGGCCGATGCGGGGGATGAACCTCTCCTCGTACCAGGCGCGGCCCTTGGCCTTCTCCCCGAACCGACGGGTCAGGTAGCCGGCGACCAGCGGGATGCCGAGGAAGATCAGCACGGAGCGGGCGATCTGCCAGGCGGAGACGTCGAGGTCGGCCTGCGGGAGTCCGAGCCGGCCGGGCAGGATCGAGAGGTAGAACCAGCCGAGCCCGGCGAAGGCGATCACCTGGAACACCGAGTTGATCGCGACGAGGACGGCGGCGGCCTCGCGGTCGCCGCAGGCGAGGTCGTTCCAGATGATGACCATGGCGATGCAGCGGGCGAGACCAACGATGATCAGGCCGGTGCGGTACTCGGGCAGGTCGGGAAGCATGAGCCAGGCCAGGGCGAACATCAGTGCCGGGCCGAGGATCCAGTTCAGGATCAGTGAGCTGATGAGCAGGCGGCGGTCCCCGGTGACGGTGCCGAGCCGGTCGTAGCGGACCTTCGCCAGCACGGGATACATCATGATCAGCAGCCCGAGGGCGATGGGCAGGGAGACGCCGTCGATGGCGATCGCGTCGAGCGCGGAGCCGAGGCCCGGTATCAGGCGTCCGGCGCCGAGCCCGGCCGCCATGGCGGCGATGATCCAGACGGGTAGGAAGCGGTCGAGGGTGGAGAGCTGCTTCGCGACCGGGGTGTCGGTGGTGGAGTTGCTCGTGTCGGGGGTGGCGCTCATTCGGGGAGGTCGCCTTCCTCGGGCGTGCAGGTGGGGGCCAGGGGTGCCGTGGTGGGGGCGAGGAGTTCGGCGAGGTGGCCGATGACCTCGGTCTGGATGCGGTAGTAGATCCAGGTGCCGCGGCGCTCACCGGTGATCAGGCCGGCCAGGCGCAGCACTTTGAGGTGGTGGCTGATGGTGGGGCCGGTGAGGTCGAACGCTCCGGTCAGGTCGCACACGCAGGCTTCGCCGCCATCGTGGGCGGCGATGAGGGAGACCAGCCGCAGCCGCACGGGGTCGCCGAGGGCCTTGAACGCCGCTGCAAGGTCGACGGCGTCCTCGGCACTCAGCGGCGCTCGCGGGGTGGTCGAGGAGGGGAGGAGGGGCAGCAGTTTCGACACTCCTCTATCTTCATCACTGTCGAACCATGAGAGCAACAGTGGGCCCGGTGATGTCGACAACCGTTCATCCTGGCTCGTCATCGGCTGTTCAGGTCGACGTCGGGGCGAGGACGCCGTCGAGACCGCGCGGTGGGGTCGGCACGAGGGCGAGGTGTCGGCGGCGGGCGACGGCCAGGGCGCCGGGGTGCACCTCCGGGGCCGGGTCGGTGCCCGCGGAGGGCGGCGCGACGCCCCAACGCCTCGCCATCTCGCTCAGGCTTCATTGACGGCCGGGGACGGTGCCCCACGCCAGGGCCGCGGCGGCAGCGGCGACTGCGGCGAGAAGCCAGAACACCGCCGTGTAGCCGCCCAGGGTCGCGGCCAGAGCGGCGCCCGCCCACGGTGACACAGCGGTCGCGACCATGGACGGGGCGGAGAGCAGGCCGTTGAGGCGCCCGTAGTGCGAGGCGCCCCAGCGGTCGCTGATCGCGGTGGCCTGCAGCAGGGTGAAGATGCCCCGAGCCGCACCGGCCAGCATCGCCACGGCGACCAGGAGGCCGGTCGGCCCGGGTATCGCTGCGAGCAGCGCGGTCGCCAGTGCCGAGAGCCCGAGGACGGTGACGCCGCGGGCGCGGACGCCGAGCAGTCGGTCGAGGCGTCCGTAGAACAGCCGCCCGCAGACCTGCCCCACCCCGCCCAGCCCGAGCGCCCAGGCGGCGGTCGAGGTGGACAGGCCGCGCTCGATGAGCAGCGGGACCTGGTTGACCACGACGGCGAACGCGCTGAACGTTCCCAGCGCGATCGCCGGGACGAGCAGGACGAACGCCCGGCTGCGCACGATCTCCCGCGGTGCGTGGCCGCTCGTGGCCGCGGCGTCGACCTCGGCGTCGACCTCACCGTCGGCCTCGTGGGGCTCTGGCCAGTACCCACGCAGCCCGAGGGCGTGGCCGGGGATGGTGATCACGGCGAGGACGACGGCGAGGACCAGGTAGGTGTTCCGCCAGCCGACCTGACCCACCAACGCCGCGGTCAGCGGGGCGAAGATCGTGCTCGCCAACCCGGCCACCAGGGTCAGCACGGTCAACGCACGCACCCGCCGCGGCCCCCACCAGCGGGTCAGCGCGGCGAACGCCGGCGGGTAGAGGGTGCCGGCCATGGCAACCCCGGCCAGCACCCATGCAGCGAAGAACAGTGGCAGCGTCGGCGCGAGCGCGATCCCGACGACGGCGGGCACGGCCAGCACCGACCCGGCCGTCATCACCGGTCGCGGCCCGATCCGGTCCAGCAGCCGCCCCGTCCAGATGCCGACCAGCGCGGACACGATCAGCCCCGCGGAGAACGCGGCGGTGATCGTCGAGACCGAGCGGCCGGTGTCCGTGGAGATCGACGGGGCCAGCACCGGGAAGGCGTAGTACAGGACTCCCCAGCTGACGATCTCGGTCGCGCAGAGCACGACGAGCACCCGCCGCAGGCCACCCGAGGCCAGCGGCAGGGCGCTCGTCGGTCGCACGTGGTCAGTCCTGCGGGCGCCCGAAGCCGACGGCGACCGGCTCGGCCGGTGCACCGCAGCACCCACCCTCGGCGGCCCCGGCCGGGTCGTCGAACACTCCGGCGCCGCCGCAGACGCCGGTCTCGGGCAGCACGAGCTCGACGCGTTCCGCCGCGTCCCGGTCCCCGTCGAGGGCGGCGACGACGGATCGGACCTGCTCGTAACCGGTCATCGCCAGGAACGTCGGCGCCCGGCCGTAGGACTTCATCCCGACCAGGTACACCCCCGGCTCGGGCTGGGCCAGCTCACGCGCCCCGTGCGGGTAGACCGTGCCGCACGAGTGCACGTTCGGGTCGATCAACGGAGCGAGCTCGCGCGGGGCCTGCAGGACCGGGTCGAGGTCCAGGCGGATCTCCGAGAGCCACGACAGATCGGGGCGGAACCCGGTCAGCACGACGACCTCCGCGACGGGGTCCAGGCGGCGGCCGTCGTCGGCCACCAGGACCACACCGCCGCCGGTCTGCTCGACGGCGGCGGTGCGGAACCCGGTCACCGTGGAGATGTGCCCGGCCTCCGACGCCGCGGCGGCCCGAATGCCGAGGGCGCCGCGGGCGGGGAGCTGGTCGGAGTCCCCACCGCCGAACGTGTCGCCGACCCGGCCTCGACGCAGCAACCACACGACATGGGTGCCGGACTCGGCCTCGGCGAGCTCGGCGAACGCCACCAGCGCGGTCAGCGCCGAGTGGCCGCTCCCTGCGACGGCGATCCGCTTGCCCGCGTACCCGGCTCGGACGCCGGGGTCGGTCAGGTCCGGGACGCGATAGCTGATCCGCCCTCCCGCGGTCTGCTCGCCTGCCGCGGGCAGCCCGTCGCCGCCGAGCGGGTTCGGACCACTCCAGGTGCCCGAGGCGTCGATGACCGCGCGGGCGGTGATCCGCTCGTTCTCCAGGTGCACGGTCAGCGGCTCGGTGTCACGGCCTGCGTCGACGACCCGGTCCCGGCCACGGCGGGCCACTCCCACCACCCGCGCGCCGAACCGGACCGTGTCGCCCAGAGCATCGGCGAGAGGCTGCAGGTAGCGCGTCGCCCACTCCGCGCCGGTCGGATAAGTGTCGGGGTCGGGGGCGACCCAGCCGGTCGGGGCCAGCAGCTTCTCCGCCGCCGGGTCGATCAGCTCGCCCCAGCGGGAGAACAGCCGCACGTGGTGCCACTGCCGCACCGCCGCGCCTGCGACCTCGCCGGCTTCGAGTACCAGCGGGGTCATGCCCCGCTCGATCAGGTGCGCGGCCGCGGCGAGTCCCACGGGGCCCGCACCCACGACCACCACCGGCAGCTCGGACGTCTCGGACACGGGCTCGGTCATGGCTCCTCCATCGATGAACGTCGATCCTTCGAGTACGAACTGTATCGACGGCGGTCGATGGATGCAACCATCGACGTTCGTCGATACTATGGCAGCCATGAGTGCTCCGCCTCGTCCGTCGACCGCGATGCCCCCAGTGCCGCTCACGGACCTCTCGGATCCGGCCCCGGCGCAGCTCGGGGCGCAGGACGCGGCGACCTACGCCGAGTGGTTCGCCTGCCTCGCCGACCCGACCCGGGTGCGGCTGCTGCACGCCGTCGCTGTCGCCGGCCACGCGACGACGGTGGGGGAGCTGCACTCCCAGCTCGGGATCAGCCAGTCCACCACCTCCCACCACCTGCGCAAGCTCGCCGACGTCGGGTTCGTGACTCTCCGCAAGGAGGGCACGGCGACCTTGGTGTCGGTCAACCCCGCGTGTTGCACCGGCCTGCCGCACGCCGCCGACGCCGTCATGGGCATGCTCGGCCCCCGTCCCTGTTGCCCCGCCGACGTTCCGATCGGCGTCACCGTGCGCGCCCTCGAACCCGGTGACTGGGCCGACGTCCGCCGCATCTACGCCGAGGGCATCGCCACCGGGCACGCCACCTTCGAGACCGAGGTCCCCGAACGGCGCGAGCTGGACCGCACGTGGCTTCCGGACCACCGCTGGGTCGCCGAGGTCGACGGCCGGATCGCAGGCTGGACCGCACTCGCCCCCGCCTCTGCCCGGCCCGTCTATGCCGGGGTCGCGGAGACCTCGGTCTACGTCGGTGACGGGTTCCGCGGCCGTGGCGTCGGGAAGGCGTTGCTGCACAAGCAGGTCACCGCCGCCGACGAGTCGACCACCATTTGGACGCTGCAGACCTCGATCTTCCCGGAGAACCGCGCCTCCCTGGCGCTGCACCAGTCCGCGGGCTACCGCACACTCGGCGTCCGCGAACGGATCGGGCGCCATCACGGCGTCTGGCGCGACACCGTGTTCCTCGAGCGCCGGGGCGCCGTCGACCCGCTGTAGTACGAGCCGGCCGTCGGGCGGGGGCTCGGAGTCGGGGGCCAGGCCGTGAACGCCCGCTGCGACCGGACCTCCGGTGAAACCCCCGCCGGGACATCGCCGTGTCGAACTCCGAGACCGGGGCCGGGGCGTTCACCATCGCCCCACAGCTGACCGTGCGGAGGGAGGCGTCAGCAGGGCTCGGCGCGGAGCGCGGGTGCACCCTGGTGCGCCGCCGTCCAGGGGAACGCGGCCGCCGGGGACCGGATGCCCTGCAGGGTCCGGGAGCGGTTCGGCTCGTCGAGCTCGGCGAGCAGCTCGATGGACAACGCGGCGAGGTCGACCAGCCGGGCGGGGTCGAGCCAGCTCGGTCGGAGGGCGAAGAGCAGGTCCTCGGTCGCGGTGTTCCCGCTGGCTCCCGGCGCGAACGGGCAGCCGCCGAGCCCGCCGAGCGCGCCGTCGACCATGCCGGCGCCCGCGTCGACGGCGGCGAGCGTGTTCGCCACGCCCTGCCCCCAGGTGTCGTGGCCGTGGAAGACGACGCGCTCGTCGGGGCGCTCCCGGTGCACCCGCCCGATCAGCGCGGACACCTCGCCGGGCGCGGCCTGGCCGAGGGTGTCGCACACGACGACGTCCGCGGCGCCCGCGGTGCGGGGGTCGGCGACGATGCGCAGGACCCGGTCCGGGTCCACCGGCCCGTCGAAGGGGCAGGTGAACGCGGTGGCCAGGCAGAGCTCGATGCGCCCGCCCGCCGCGAGCGCGGTCGCGATCGCCTCGGGCATGGCCGCGAGGCTGGTCTCGGTGTCGCGGCCGATGTTGGCGCGGTTGTGGGCGTCGGAGACCGACAGGCAGTACTGGACGTTGCGTGCCCCGGCCTCGACGGCCCGGGCGACGTGCCGCGGGGTCGCCACCCAGACCCAGCACCGCTCGAGCTCCGCAGCCGTCAGGCCCGCGACGACGTCGAGGGTGTCGGCCAGCGGCGGGACGAGATCAGGTCGGGCGAGCGAGCCGATCTCCAGGCTGGGCACACCGAGCCGGAGCAGCTCGCGGACGATCTCGATCTTGCGTTCGGTGGGGAGCGGCTTGCCGGTGAGCTGTAGGCCGTCGCGCAGGGTCACGTCGCGCAGGAGCACGTCGGGAGTCGGGCCGGTCATCGGGTCGTCTCCGGGATGTCGAGGGCGGCGAGCACCTCGGCGGTGTGCTCGCCCAGGTCGGGTCCGACGCTGCGGACCGGGAGGGAGGCCTCGCCCATCACGGGGACGATGCCGGGGAAACCGACACGGCGGGGAGCGGCCTCGCCGGTGTCGACGTCGAAGTACTGGATCATGTTGCGCGCCGTGAACTGGGGGTCCGCACAGATGTCGGCGGCGGTGTAGATCGGGCCCGCGGGCACCGCGGCCTGCTCCAGCCGGGCGAGCACCTCGTCGCGCGGCAGGGTGGAGGTCCAGGCGCCGATCGCGTCGTCGAGCTCGTCGCGGCGGGCCCACCGCTCCGCGTTGGTCCCGAGGCCGGGATCGGCACCGAGGTCGGGTCGGCCGACGGCCTCCATCAGCCGTCGGTAGATGCCGTCGCCGTTCCCGGCGATGACGACGGAGTCGCCCCCGGAGCACGGGTAGGCGTTCGACGGGGCGATGCCCTCCATCCGGCCCCCGACGCGCTGCCGGTCGACGCCGTAGGCCAGGTGGTCCGGCACGAGGGACTCCATCATGGAGAAGACGGCCTCGTTGAGCGCCACGTCGATCGTGCGCTGCACCAGCGCGGGACGCTCCCCGCCGCGGCGGGCCTCGCGCTGGAACAGGGCCATCGCGGCGCCGAACGCCGCGTAGAGCCCGGCGATGGAGTCCCCGATGGAGACTCCGGTGCGCGACGGCGGCCGGTCCGGCTCGCCGACCAGGTCCCGCAGCCCGCCCATCGCCTCGGCCACCGCGGCGAACCCGGGCCGATGCGCCATCGGGCCGGTCTGGCCGAACGCCGAGATCCGGCAGACGATCACGTCGGGATTGGCGGCGTCGAGCTCCGAGGGGCCCAGGCCCCACTTCTCCAGGGTCCCGGGACGGAAGTTCTCCAGCACGATGTCGCAGCGCGCCACCAGCCTCAGCGCCGCCTCGCGGCCCTCGGGTTCGCGCAGGTCCAGCACCACGGACTTCTTGTTGCGGTTGACGGTGCGGTAGAGCATCGACGTGGTCCCGCCGTAGAGGCGCCAGTTGCGCAGCTCGTCCCCGGTCCGCGGACGCTCGATCTTGATCACCTCGGCGCCGAAGTCGGCCAGCAGTCGACCCGCGGTGGGCGCCGCGATGTAGTTGCCGAGCTCGAGCACCCGCACGCCCTGGAGGGGCAAGGGGTCGGACATGGTTCTCCTCGCGTGGGGGAAATCCAACGATACCTGCAATGTGAGCAGACACCCACGATGTGAGTCAACCGCTCGGTGTGACGTCTCGCCCGACGGGCCGCTGGTGGCGCGGCGTCAGTGCGGGCGGCGACCTCCGAGGGTGCGGATCACCTGCTCGGCACGGGACACGAGGACGTCGAGCCACTCCTCGCAGCGTTCCCGGGGCATGCGGAACGTCGGCCCGCTCAGGGCGAGGGCCCCGACCAGCTCCGCGGCCGAGTCGAAGACCGGCGCCGCGAGCCCGGAGGCCCCGTCGTCCCGCTCGCCCACGGTGACCGCGAACCCGTCCCGACGGGTCTGGTCCACGGCGGCCCGCAGCTCGGCCGGGTCGGTGATCGTCTCCTCGGTGAACGCGGGCATCGGCGCCTCCAGCACCGCCTCGGCGAGATCTGGCCGCCAGGCGAGGATCACCCGTCCCGCCGACCCGACGTGCAGCGGCATCACCTTGCCCACGTACATCTCACGCCGCAGCGCATGGCGGGTCTCCGCCATGGCGACGCACACCCGCTGACGCTGTTCGGCACGGAAGAAGCACGCCGTCTCACCCGTCTCGTCCCGCAGCTCACGCAGCACCGGCTGCACCAGCTCCAGGACGTCGACGTCCCGGGTCGCGGGCGCCGCCCAGTACGCCATCCGCACCCCGATCCGGATCCCGTCCCCGGCCCTGTCCAGCAGACCCTCGGCCACCATGTTGGCCACCAGACGCTGGACCGTCGAGGCGGGTAGGCCGCTCAGCCTCTGGATCTCACCGAGGGTCAGCACGGGCCGGTCGAGGGAGAAGGCGTCCAGGATCTCGGTGATCTTGCCCAGCACCAGCAGACGATGCTTCGCGGATCCGGGGGCGTCGTCGACGCTCATGGCGCGACCCTAACCGCCTCGACTCCAGGCCAGGAGGCCGAGGAAGCTCACACCACGTCGCGGCGCTTCAGGGACACAACCAGCCCGAATCCTTCGCCCCGTCAGAGGGTGGGGTCGGCGGGGCGGCGGTCCGCCCAGGGGAGGGCGCGTTCGAGGTCGCCCGCCAGGGCGAGCAGGGTCGACTCGTCCGCGTACGGGGCGATGAACTGCACTCCGACCGGCCACCCCTCGTCGGTCCGGCCCAGGGGCAGGCTGAGTGCGGGGTTGCCGGTCACGTTGGACAGGGCGGTGAAGCCGGCGGTGCTGAAGATGTGGTCGTACCAGCCCCGGGCGTCGAGGGAGGGGTCGTCGGCGTTCAGGTAGCCGGCCGCGGTGTTGGGGACGTTCATGGTCGGCGTGAGGATCAGGTCGTAGGTCCGGTGGAACAGACCGACCGCGCGTCGGCTGAGGTTGAAGACTCGTTCGGCGGCGTAGAGGTCGGCGGCACGCAGCGTGCGCCCGTGGTCGGCGCAGGCGCGGGTGGTCGCCTCGAGGCTGTCGGGGCCGGGGGTGACCCCGAGCGCGGCGGCGACGGTGTCGACGCCGTCGGCCAGGAACGAGGTCCACGCCACGAAGTTGGCGTCGTCGAAGGCCGTGGCGTCCAGGTCGGGGGCGGCCCGCTCCACGTGGTGTCCGAGCTCCTCCAGCGTCCGGGCGACGGACTCGACCACCGCGACGCACCGCGGGTCGACGGCGCCCCCGCCGGAGAAGGGCTCGGTGTGGAGCGCGATCCGCAGCGTCCGGCTGCCGGCGCGGGCGTCCTCCGCGTAGCTGCGGGCCGGGTCGGGGAGGCGGTACCGGTCGCCGGGCTCGTAGCCGTGGACGGCGTCGAGCAGCCCCGCGCAGTCCCGCACGGTCCGGGTGAGCACGAACTCGACGCCGAGCCCGAGCAGGGGATCGGCGTAGTCCGGGCCGGGGGAGGTCCGGCCCTGGCTGGGCTTGAGCCCGACCAGGCCGCACGCGGCCGCGGGGATGCGGATCGAGCCGCCGCCGTCGTTGCCGTGGGCGACGGGCAGGGCCCGCGCGGCGACGAGCGCGGCCGAGCCCCCGCTGGACCCGCCGGGGCTGCGGGTGCGGTCCCACGGATTGCGGACCGATCCGGTCGCGACCGCCTCGGTGTTGGCGTTGAAGCCGAACTCCGGCGTCGCGGTGAGGCCGAGCGTCGCCAGGCCTGCGCGGCGGAAGCGCTGCATCAGGGCGGTGTCGGCGGGCATCGGGACCCCCGCGCCGAGCATCCGGGTCCCGGATCGGGTGGGCACTCCCGCGGCGTGGGTGATCAGGTCCTTGATCGCGAACGGGACCCCGGCGAACGGACCGTCGGCGGAGTGGTCGAGCGGGGTGTCGAAGGGGCCGCTGACCAGCCCGTTGGTCGTCTGCTGGGCGGCGGCGAGGGCGGTGACCGCGGCCTCGCGCACCTCGTCGGCGCTCACCTCCCGGTCCCGGATCAGCGCGGCGAGCGCGGTCGCGTCGAGGTCGGTGTACTCGCTGGGCTTCATGGATGGCCCTTCCGTCGTCGTCGAGGAGACGGAACCTAGAGGCGCCCGGACCCCCTGCCATCGGTCGATTGACGGATGTCGCGATCCGGGTACCGTTCTCGGCCATGACCGCTCTGGCCGCGGCGCAGGAGCTGAGGTCGTTCCTGCGGCGCAACGGGAGCCGCACCCCGGGCTCGGCCCTGGCTGCCGCGGAGTGCCTGCGGTCGATCGTCCCCTCGGACTGCCTGGCGCTGTCGGTGTGGGACGCCGGGCTGGGCCGCCACCGCACGCTGGCGTCGACCTACCCGACGCCCCTCACCGGCTACCTCGACGAGGGCATGCACACCGACCCGCTGTTCGCGTCGGTCAGGGCGGGCGGCGGGCCGGTCAGGGTCCGCGACCTGCCCGTGCGGGAGCGGATCGGCCGGATCTTCGACATGATCATCCTGCCCTCCGGTTTCCGGGACGGCGTCACGCAGTGCCTGTTCGCCGCGGACGGCCGCTACGTGGGCATGCTGAACGCGAGCTCGCTGGACGCCCGCCACCCGGACGACGACACGGTGGCCCTGCTCGGACTGCTCGCCGCGGACCTCGGTGCGGCCCTGGACCCCGTGCCGCCACCGCCGTCGCTCGCCGCCCGGCTCGGCGACGGGGCCACCGAGGGCCTGCTCGTCGGCCCGGGTGGTCGGGTCCAGCCGCTGTCGACGCGCCCGCGGCCCGAGCTCGTGGCGGCGGGCTCCCCGCTGGCGGCGGAGCTCGACCGGGTGCACGGGCCGGTCCGGCGCCTCGTCGTGCAGGGCGACGCCGCGATCGAGGTCGACCTGTACCGCACCGACACCGGCGTCGTCGTCCTGCATCGCGAGGTGCAGGCCCCGGACGGGCTGACCCCGCGCGAGCTGCAGGTGCTCGCCGGAGTCGCCGCGGGCAGGAGCAACGGCGAGATCGGCGCGGACCTGGGGATCGGGGCGCGCACGGTGGCGACCCACGTCGAGCACGTGTTGGGGAAGACGGGGTGCCGCAACCGTGCCGCCGCCGCGGCCAGGGCGGCCGGGTGGGGGCTGTCGGTCGAGACCGGCGGCTGAGCGGATCGGCGGCCGCCCGGCTCGTCGGCATCGCCGCGTTCCTGGTCGGCAGCGTGTGCTGCGGCCCGGCGTGGAGCAGGCCCGCGCTGATCGCCTTTCGAGCGGTGCAGGGGCCCGGTGCCGGGCGATGTGCCCGGATGCTGCCTCCCGGTCGTCAGTGCTCCTCCCCACGGGACCGTTCCGCCGTCAGGTCGGCGGTCCCGGTGTCGTCGCAGGGGTCGGTGTGCCGCGATCCGAACGGGTCCGGGAGGGTCCGCCAGGCCTGCTCGCCCGCGGCGAGCTCGGCATCGTCGAGCAGTGCGGAGCGCAGCCCGGCCTCGACGGCGTCGATCCCGTCGTCGTCGAGGGCGTGGGCGAGGACGACGAGGTCCTGGGCCCGGTCACCGAAGCGCGGGTGCCAGCCGAGCGCGGCGAGGGCCCGCCGTTCCTCGGACACCTGGTCCCAGGCGGCGGGGGCCTGGGAGGCGAGCCACCGCCCGGTCCGCCCGATCCGCAACCCACCGCCCGCGGACTCCAGCCACATCACGTCGTCCGGCCGGGTGGCGAGCCAGATCCGCCCCCGGGTCCGCACGACGCCGTCGAGCAGCAGGTCGAACGCCGTGTGCAGCCGGTCCGGATGGAACGGGCGGCGGGCGGAGAACACGAGGAGGCGTGCTCCGTGGCCGGGGACCAGGGGAGGCGTGCCGCGGAGCAGGGGGGCGTGGACGTCGTCGGGTCGGCCGCGGCGGGCCAGCGGGTGGGCACGGCGGAGCAGGAGGGCGTCGTCATCGAGGTCGAGGAGGTCGGATCGCATCGCCAGGGGAGCGAGGCGTTCGAGGACCGCGTCGACCCGGTCGCGGTCCCCGGCCGATCCGGTGTGGACGAGCAGGTCGGCGAACTCGGCGTGGGCGACGGCGACCTGGGCGACCGTGCGCTCGTCGTCCGGCAGGGAGGCGAGACCACGTTCGGCGACGGTCTCGTCGCCGGTCGCGTCGTCCAGCCACGTGGCCGCGTCGACCGCGGTGATCACCCCCCGCAGGTCGACGAGGTCGGTCAGCACGAGGTCGTCGACGACGACGTGGTCGAGGGCCCAGCAGACCTGGTCGGGCTCGAGCGCCGGGTCGAGGTGGAGCACGATCCGGCGGCCCCGCCCGGCGAGCGCGCGCAGGGTGGGCAGCAGGTCCTCGCGCAGCGTGCAGGAGACGCAGCCGTGGGCCAGGTGCACCTCGGTCCACGTGTCGGACCGCCGGTCGCGGATGCGCCGCTGCAGTCGCCCGGCCGCGATGTCGCGCAGGTCGTGGTGGACGACGACCGCGTCCGGGTCCGCCTCGCGGAGGCGGGAGAGCAGGCGCTCGACGCCGTCGGTGTGGAGGCCCGTGACGATGAGCAGCTCGTTCTGGGACATGCGCCCTCCTCGGGGTGATGGGGTCGAGACTGTATCGTAAACGACAACCATTACCGATAAGAGGAGGGTGAATGTCCCGCAGGTGTCAGCTGACCGGGCGCGAGCCGGGCTTCGGCAAGACGGTGTCGCACTCGCACCGGCGCACCCCGCGCCGATTCGACCCGAACGTCCAGGCCCGCCGCTACTGGTTGCCGTCGGAGGGCAGGCACGTGCGTCTGCGGCTGTCGACGAAGGCGATCAGGCTGGTGGACCGGATCGGGGTCGAGGCCGCGGTCGCCCGGATCCGCGCGCGGGGGGAGCGGGTCTGACGGTGCGCCGGCAGGGAGGTCGTGGCCCGGCAGGCGGCGCGGCGGCTCGTCCACGCCGGGCTGCCGGCGGGGGTCACGACGTGGTCCGGGGGACGACCTTGCCCGGGTTGAGGATCCCGTGCGGGTCGAGCGCCCGGCGCAGGGCGCGGTGCATCTCGGCGACGGCGGGGGTCAGCGGGGTGCCGCTGCTGGACACCCTGCGCACCTAGCTCGAGCACGGCCGCCGCCCGACCGCGACCGCCGCCGCGCGGCCCGGCGACAGCGCGGTGATGTCGGCGAAGGTGGAGGCGATGGCGGCCGGGCTGCCGGTTCGTGGGAGGCCGGCGCCGACCGGCACACCGAGGGGTACGCCCGGGTCGGTCGGGCGCTCGGGGTCCGAGCGGGTCAGTGCCCGTGGCCGTGGTCCCCGTGGTCCCGGTGGTCTCCGTGGTCGTGCCCGGCGGGCCGCGCGGCCAGGGCCTCGGCCCGGGTCGCGACCTCGCCGGTGCCCACGGTGCCGTCCGAGGTCAGCACGTCCTCGAGGGCGCCCAGCCACTGGGTGTAGTAGCTCCAGCACTCACCCTCGGGGTGGCCTGCCTCCCAGGCGGCGATCCGCCGGATCAGCGCGGCCTGGAACGTCTCCCACGCGAAGGCGCCCGCGGCGTGCAGGCTGACGGCCATCCCGAAGGCGCGGCCCTCCCAGGGCTCGGCGAAGACGAGCTCGCCGTTGGAGCGCGGGGGTGCGGCGGGCCCGTCGACGGCCAGCGGGGCGAGGGTCTCCGTCACTCCGGCACCCGCACCTTCGCCACCCCGACGAGGGCGTCCCGCGTGATCAGCGGGACCAGCTCCTCCTCGGTCATGTCCTCGGTGCCCGCGGGGCGTTCGGGCAGGACCAGCCACCGGACCTCGCTGCTGGAGTCCCGGACGACGATCTCCACGTCGTCCCCGAGCTCGAGGCCCATCTCGGCCAACACCGCCCGGGGCTCGCGGACCACCCGGGCCCGGTAGGCCGGGTCCTTGTACCAGGACGGCGGCAGCCCCAGGACCGGCCAGGGGTAGCAGGAGCACAGCGTGCACACCGTGACGTTGTGCCGCGTGGGCGTGTTCTCCACCACGACGATGTGCTCGCCCTGCGGCCCGGCGAACCCGAGCTCCGTGATGGCGCTCGTGCCCTCCGCGAGCAACCGCGCGCGGTACTCGGGATCGGTCCACGCCTTCGCGACGACCTTCGCGCCGTTGAGCGGGCCCACGTTCGTCTCGTAGTTCGCGATGAACCCGTCCATCACGGCCGGGTCGACGAGCCCGCGCTCGGTGAGCAGCTGCTCGAGGGCCTCGGTCCGGAGGGCGGGGGAGGGGCGCGAGGCGGCCCCGGCGTCGGGGGTGGTCACGGTGCGGGCTCCAGGTAGCTCTCGAACAGCTCGATGGTCAGGCTGAAGGTCTCGGCGTCCGGCCCCCAGAGCTCGCGGGAGTCGAAGCGCACGGAGTAGACGTGCTGCGGGTTCTCGCCCAGGAAGTGCGCGTGGGTGTCCGGGAACAGGTGCGCGGGCTGGATCAGCTCGACGACCCCGGTGTGCCCGCGCACGTAGGCGGGCAGCTTCGTGTGTCCGGCGGGGGACATCTCCTTGGCGCGGACGGTGTCCCCGACGGCGAAGGCGGGCGCCACCTCGACGGTCCGCAGTGAGCCCGGCGCCGTCGCGGCGTAGTCCGGCTTGTCCGGCTCCGGCACGGCAGGCTCCTCCGCGTCCTCGCCCGCGAGGATGCGGGCGCGCGCGTCGACCGCGCCGGGGGCGAGGATCGCGCTGTCGAGGAGCATCAGCTCGGCGGCGTTCAGCCAGCGGCCGTAGTAGCCGTCGTCGAGATAGGCCGACTCGTCGAGCCGCTCGAGGGCGTGCCGGAACGCGTCGAGGTTGCGACCGGACACGCGGCCCATGGTGAGCAGGGTGAGGGCGAACGCACGGCCCTCCCAGGCCTCCCCGAACACCGGCTCGTCCGGTCGCGGCGGCGCCACGGCCCCCAGGCCCTCCCGGCCGCCCATGTCGGCGATCCGGTCCACGACACCACCTCCGTCTAGGATAGGAAATAGGCGTATCGGATCATACTAAGAGCGGTCGACCGGGACGCGGCGGCGACCGCGGTGGCCACCCTGCGCCGACCCGGCCGGTGCCGGCGTCGCGGTACAGGATCCCGGTCCGTCCCGCCCAGGAATGCCGCAACGGCCGCGGAGCCTGTCCGATGGTCGCGGTGTGACCAGTTCGACCACCGGATTCGACGCCCGCTCGGTTAACTTTGCCAAGCGCATAGCATCGGGTGCCGACCAGGCATGATGCACCCCACCGCCCGGTCGATCCGGGCTGCTCCCGAACGAGCGACAACGTTGCCTGCCAGTGAGGAGAACTGCGTGACAGACGTCGAGGGTCCGCCCGGGATGCGGATCGGTGTGGTGGCGGAGACGGCCAAGTCCGAGACCCGCGTCGCCGCGACGCCGGAGTCGGTGCGGAAGCTGATCGGTCTGGGCTACGCGGTGACCGTGCAGTCCGGGGCGGGGGTGCGGGCCGGGTTCGAGGACTCCGCGTACCGCGAGGCCGGGGCCGAGATCTCCGAGGGTCCGGTCTGGGACTCTGCGGTCGTGCTGGCCATCAACGCGCCGGAGCCGGACGAGATCGAGAAGCTGCAGCCGGGCGCGACGCTCATCGCGATGCTCGCGCCGCGGTTCGAGCCGGAGCGGGTGGCGGCGCTCGCGGCGCACGGGGTCACGGCGCTGTCCATGGACGCGGTGCCGCGCATCTCCCGGGCCCAGTCCCTGGACGTGCTGTCCTCCATGGCGAACATCGCCGGGTACCGGGCCGTGATCGAGGCGGCGCACGCCTTCGGCCGGTTCCTGACCGGGCAGATCACCGCGGCGGGCAAGGTCCCGCCCGCGAAGGTGCTGGTGGCCGGGGCGGGCGTGGCGGGGCTGGCCGCGATCGGCGCGGCGAACAGCCTCGGCGCGATCGTGCGCGCCACCGACCCGCGGCCCGAGGTCGCCGACCAGGTCAAGTCGCTGGGCGGGGAGTACCTGCCCGTCGAGGTCGCCCAGGAGGCCTCGACGGACGGCTACGCCAAGGCGACGTCGGAGGAGTACGACCGCCGGGCCGCGGAGATCTACTCCGAGCAGGCCGCGGACGTCGACATCGTCATCACCACCGCGCTGATCCCGGGCCGCCCGGCCCCGAAGCTGCTCTCGGCCGAGCAGGTCGCGTCGATGAAGCCGGGCAGCGTGATCGTGGACATGGCCGCGGCACAGGGCGGCAACGTGGCCGGGACCGTCGCGGGCGAGGTCGTGACGACGGACAACGGCGTCACCCTCATCGGCTACACCGACCTGCCGGGTCGGCTGCCTGCGCAGGCCTCGCAGCTCTACGGCACCAACGTCGTCAACCTGCTCAAGCTGCTGACCCCGGAGAAGGACGGGCGGCTCACGCTCGACCTGGAGGACGTCGTGCAGCGCGGGCTGACCGTGGCGCACGCGGGGGAGACGCTGTGGCCGCCGCCCGAGGTGTCGGTGAGCGCGCCGGTGCAGCCCGCGGCCGCCGCGCCCGCCGCGGAGCCGCAGGAGCCGAAGAAGCCCTCCCGGTTCCGGCACGTCATCGGACTCGCCGCGGGGGTCGCGTTGTTCGCGGTCACGGCCGCGGCGCCGCCCGCGCTGGCCGCGCACCTCACGGTGTTCCTGCTGGCCATCGTGATCGGCTTCTACGTGATCGGGAACGTGCACCACGCCCTGCACACGCCGCTGATGTCGGTCACCAACGCCATCTCCGGGATCATCGTCGTCGGCGCGGTCCTGCAGATCGCCGTGGACGACGCCGTGGTCATGGCCCTGGCGACGGTGGCGGTCCTGCTCGCGTCCATCAACATCGTCGGTGGCTTCGCGGTGACCCGCCGCATGCTGTCGATGTTCTCCCGGAGCTGACGCCATGACTGCGAGTTCGTTGACGTTGGCGGCGTACCTGATCGCCGCCCTGTTGTTCGTGGTCAGCCTCGCGGGGCTGTCCCGGCACGAGACCGCCCGCGCCGGGGTCGGCTTCGGCATCGCCGGCATGGCGATCGCCCTGGTCACCGTCGTGGTCACCGCGGTGGCGGGGGCGAGCGCGCTCGGGGTCGTGCTGCTCGTGGTCGCGGTCGTGGTCGGCGGTGCCATCGGGCTCTGGCGGGCCCGGGTCGTGGAGATGACCGGCATGCCCGAGCTGATCGCGCTGATGCACAGCTTCGTCGGCCTGGCCGCGGTGCTGGTCGGCTGGAACGGCTACCTCGAGCCGGGCGCCCTGGACCCGTCGCTGGAGGGCATCCACCACGGCGAGGTCGTGGTCGGGGTGTTCATCGGCGCGGTGACGTTCACCGGGTCGATCATCGCCTACCTGAAGCTGTCGGCGAAGATCAAGTCTGCGCCGCTGACGCTGCCGGGCAAGAACGTGCTCAACCTCGGCGCCCTGGTGGCGTTCGTGGTGCTCACGGTGTTCTTCGTGCTCTCCCCGTCGCTCTGGCTGTTGGTCGCGGTGACCGTGCTGGCGCTGCTGCTGGGGTTGCACCTGGTGGCCTCGATCGGCGGCGGCGACATGCCCGTGGTGGTGTCGATGCTCAACAGCTACTCCGGCTGGGCCGCGGCCGCGTCGGGTTTCCTGCTGTCCAACGACCTGCTGATCATCACGGGCGCGCTCGTGGGGTCGTCCGGTGCCTACCTGTCCTACGTGATGTGCAAGGCGATGAACCGCTCGTTCATCTCCGTCATCGCGGGCGGGTTCGGTGCGCCGAGCGCGTCGGGCGGGGCGGAGGTGACCGGGGAGCACCGCGAGATCGACGCGGCCTCGGTCGCCGAGGCGCTGGCGGGCGCGAGCTCGGTGGTCATCACCCCCGGCTACGGCATGGCCGTCGCGCAGGCCCAGTACCCGGTCGCCGAGCTGACCCGCAAGCTGCGGGAGTCCGGCGTCGAGGTGCGGTTCGGGGTGCATCCGGTCGCCGGGCGGCTGCCCGGGCACATGAACGTGCTGCTCGCCGAGGCCCAGGTCCCGTACGACATCGTGCTGGAGATGGACGAGATCAACGACGACCTCGCGTCCACGGACGTCGTGCTGGTCATCGGGGCCAACGACACGGTCAACCCGGCCGCGTCGGAGGACCCGACCAGCCCGATCGCGGGCATGCCCGTGCTGCGGGTCTGGGAGGCCGGGCAGGTGATCGTGTTCAAGCGGTCCATGGCCGCGGGGTACGCGGGCGTGCAGAACCCGCTGTTCTTCCGGGAGAACACCTCGATGCTGTTCGGCGACGCCAAGGACCGCGTCGAGGACATCGTCGCGGCCCTGAAGACCGCGGCGCCTGCTCGGTAGTGGACCTCGAGCGGATTGTTCCCGGCCGGTCTGGACGACTGCGCCGCGGCCCGCGCGACCTGGACGCGGTGCGCCACCGGGTCCGGGACAACCGCAGCAACGAGTTCGGCTGGCACGGCTTCGAGAGCTGGGCCGCCGACGCCGCGCTGAGCCGAGGGTACGTCCGGGACGCCACGGCCTGGCTCGGGAAGGCCCTCGGGGTCCCGGCGCGCTGATCAGCGCCGGAGCAGGCGGCGCCGGTTCGCGCGGACCGTGCGGTGGATCGGCGCCAGCCCGTGGGCCAGGACGGCGGTGGGGGCGGTCACCGTCGCCACCGCCGCGGCGACCGTCGCGGCGGCGAAGGCGGAGGTCTTCTCGGTGACCATCCGCCGGGTCTCGTGCTTGCCCCGCGGCCCGCCGCGGGCGATCCGCACCAGCCGGGCACCGATCACCAACGGGACGGACCAGGTCATCTCGGCCGCCAGCCGGTAGGGCTCGACGAGGGTGGGGACGAGCGCGGGGCTGCGGGAGGGCATGGGTCGACCCTAGGCCCCGTGGACCGCTAACCGGTCGGGGCGGACCAGATGTGACACATACCCGGCGCGCGGCCGCTCACAGATGCCCCACGCCGGTCCGCAGCGCCTCCTCGACGGCCTCGTGCGGGCCCACGGTGCGACCACGACCACGGTCTCGCCCACGAGGGGCGCGGTCGACGAGTCCTCCGCGGTGGTGCTGCGGCTCGGTATCGGCGACGCGCTCACCCGGATCAGTGGCGTCCACCGCGCGGCGGTGGCGGTCATGATCCTGGGCGAGCGCACCTATCGGGAGGCGGCGGTGGAGCTGAACGTGCCCGTGGGGACCGTCGAGAGGCCGGATCCACGACGGCCCGCGCCACCCGGCGCCAACCCGGAGCCCGCGGCCGAGCTCATGCGGGGCGACGGGCCGCCGCGTCGATGCCGAGCATGGCCAGCAGCTCGTTGCAGTCCGCGAGGTCCGTGGCCTGTCCGGCGACGACGCGCGCGGCCTGCCAGTTCTGCGTTCTGCGCTGGGTGTCGTAGGCGTCCTGCGCGTCCGACCAGGCGAGGCCTGCGTCCGCGGGGTTGGTGTGCCGAACCGAGCTCATCGAATCTCCTCCGGTCGGCCGAGCGGACACGCGGTGTGGAGAGACCGCGCGCCGGCTGCCCACCGACTACCTGCGCAGCGACTGCTCCACGAGGTGCCGACAGGTGCCCGACCTGACACCCCCAGTCTACATGTTGCGTCGGTACTGGCCGCCGACCTCGAAGAACGCGTCGGTGAGCTGTCCGAGCGAGCAGACCCGGGCGGCCCTCATGAGCTCGTCGAACACGTTGCCCTCGCCGGTGGCGACGTCCTGCAGCCGCCGGATCGCCTGCTCGGCCTCGGACTTGTGCCGCGCCTGGAAGTCCGCGAGCCGGTCCAGCTGGGACTGCTTCTCCGCCTCGGTCCCGCGGGCGAGCTCGATCTCGACGGGCTCCTCGTCGGTCTCCTTGACGAAGGTGTTCACCCCGACGATCGGCAGCGTGCCGTCGTGCTTGCGGTGCTCGTAGAGCATCGACTCGTCCTGGATCCGGCCGCGCTGGTAGCCGGTCTCCATCGCGCCCAGCACCCCGCCGCGCTCGGCGATGCGGTCGAACTCCTGTAGCACGGCCTCCTCGACGAGGTCGGTCAGCTCGTCCACGACGAACGACCCCTGGAGCGGGTTCTCGTTCATCGACAGGCCCCACTCCTTGTTGATGATCATCTGGATGGCCATCGCGCGGCGCACCGAGGACTCGGTGGGGGTGGTGATCGCCTCGTCGTAGGCGTTGGTGTGCAACGAGTTCGCGTTGTCGTAGAGCGCGCAGAGCGCCTGCAGCGTGGTGCGGATGTCGTTGAAGTTCATCTCCTGCGCGTGCAGGGACCGCCCACTGGTCTGGACGTGGTACTTGAGCTTCTGCGACCGCTCGTTGGCGCCGTACTTCTCGCGCATCGCCACGGCCCAGATGCGCCGCGCGACCCGGCCGATCACGGTGTACTCGGCGTCCATGCCGTTGGAGAAGAAGAAGGACAGGTTCGGCGCGAAGTCGTCGATCGACATGCCGCGCGCGAGATAGCTCTCCACGAAGGTGAACCCGTTGGACAGCGTGAACGCGAGCTGGCTGATGGGGTTCGCCCCGGCCTCGGCGATGTGGTAGCCGGAGATCGAGACGGAGTAGAAGTTCCGCACCCGGTGGCGGATGAACCACTCCTGGATGTCCGCCATCATCCGCAGCGAGAACTCCGTGGAGAAGATGCAGGTGTTCTGCCCCTGGTCCTCCTTGAGGATGTCCGCCTGCACGGTGCCGCGCACGTTCGCGTAGGCGAACGCCGTCAGCTCCTCCAGCTCGGCGGTGTCCGGCGAGCGGCCCTCCTCCTCGCGGAAGCGGGCCACCTGCTGGTCCACCGCGGTGTTGAGGAAGAACGCGAGGATCGTCGGCGCCGGGCCGTTGATCGTCATGGACACGCTCGTGGTGGGGGAGCAGAGGTCGAAGCCCGCGTAGAGCTCCTTCATGTCGTCCAGCGTGGCGATGGAGACGCCGGACGTGCCGACCTTGCCCCAGATGTCGGGGCGGGTCGCCGGGTCGTGGCCGTAGAGGGTCACCGAGTCGAAGGCCGTCGAGAGCCGCTTGGCGTCCGAGTCCGCGCTCAGGAGCTTGAAGCGGCGGTTGGTGCGGAAGGGATCGCCCTCGCCCGCGAACATGCGGGCCGGGTCCTCGCCCTCCCGCTTGAACGGGAAGACCCCTGCGGTGAAGGGGAACCGGCCGGGCAGGTTCTCGTTGCGCAGGAAGCGCAGCAGCTCCGCGTCCTCGGTGTAGCGCGGCAGCGCCACTCGCGGGATCTTGGTGCCGGACAGCGTCTCCCGGGTCAGCTGCGTGCGCAGCTCCCTGTCCCGCACCTTCACGACGAGCTCGTCCCCGGAGTAGTCCTCGACCACCTGGGGCCAGGTGTCCAGCAGCTCCGCCGAGGAGCGGGCGAGATCCTGCTCGGCCTTCCCGAGCGCCTCGTCCAGTGCAGATCCGCCGGCGTCCCCGACGAGCTCGCGGGCGGTGCGCAGGTGCTGGCGCACGCGGGCCTTCGTGGCCTCGGAGACGGTCTCGGCGTGGTAGCCGCGGACGGTCTCGGCGATCTCGGCGAGGTAGCGGACGCGCTCGGGCGGGATCACCGCGGCGTACTCGGTGGAGGTCTTGCCGGAGACCTTCGGTAGGCGCCCGTCGTGCAGGGTCAGCCCGTCGGCGCTCAGCAGGGAGCAGAGCTCCTGGTAGAGCGCGGTGACGCCGTCGTCGTTGAAGGTGGCGGCGGAGGTGCCGAAGACCGGCATGTCCTCCCAGCCCTTGCCGAACTCCTCGCGGTTGCGCACGAGCTGGCGCCCGACGTCTCGCCGCGCGTCCTCGGCGCCGCGGCGCTCGAACTTGTTGATCGCGACGACGTCCGCGAAGTCCAGCATGTCGATCTTCTCGAGCTGCGACGCGGCGCCGAACTCCGGCGTCATCACGTACAGCGAGCGGTCGACGAACGGGACGATGCCCGCGTCACCCTGGCCGATGCCGGGGGTCTCCACGATGACCAGGTCGAACCCGGCCGACTTCAACACCGAGATGACGTCGCCCAGGTTCTCGGGGATCACGCCGTCGTTCCCGCGGGTGGCGAGCGAGCGGAAGTAGACCTGGTCGCCCTTGAGCGCGTTCATCCGGATCCGGTCGCCGAGCAGCGCGCCGCCGCCCTTGCGCCGGGTCGGGTCCACGGCCAGCACGGCGATCCGGAGCTTGTCCTCCTGGTCCAGGCGGAAGCGGCGGACCAGCTCGTCGGTCAGCGAGGACTTGCCGGAGCCGCCGGTGCCGGTGATGCCCAGGACCGGGACGTGCCGCTCGGGCGCGGACTCGAGCACCGAGGCGGGCAGCTTCCCGGCCTCGGCCACGGTGATCGCGCGGGCGAGGGTGGCCGTCTCGCCGGTGAAGAGCCCGTCGTAGCTGCTCGGGGGCTGCTCCGAGAGGTCCTGGTCGGTCTCCCGGATCATCAGGTTGATCATGCCGGGCAGGCCGAGGCGCTGGCCGTCGTCGGGGGAGAAGATGCGGGAGACGCCGCGGCTGTGCAGCAGCTCGATCTCCTCGGCCACGATGACACCGCCGCCACCGCCGTAGACCTTGATGTGCCCCGCGCCGCGCTCACGCAGCAGCTCCACGAGGTACGAGAAGTACTCGACGTGCCCGCCCTGGTACGAGCTGATCGCGATGCCCTGTGCGTCCTCCTGGACGGCCGCGGTGACGACCTCGTCCACGGACCGGTTGTGCCCCAGGTGGATCACCTCGGCACCCTGCCGCTGCAGGATGCGCCGCATGATGTTGATCGCGGCGTCGTGCCCGTCGAACAGGCTCGCCGCAGTGACGAAGCGGATGGGGTTCTTGGGCACGTAGAGCTCAGCCACGGATCCTCCTGCACAGCGATGGACGCCTTTAGTATGACGTCCTACTATCGGAGGGGCAAGCGAGCTCGCTGTGACCTCGGTCAGAGATCGGTGACGGGGGTCAGGACGGCGTCCAGGGCCTTCGCGGCGGTGTCCAGGAGGCGGGGGTCGGAACCGGGGCGGACCCGCAGGTGCAGCTGCTCGGGTGCGACCGGCGGCAGGTCGGTGCGGGCCTGCAGGCCCTCCGGCACGGCGCCGGTCCCGGCGAGCAGGGCCACGCCGAGGCCGCCGCGGGCGGCGTTGAGCACGCCGGCGAGATAGGCGGCCTCCCCGACGACGGTGGCGGCCAACCCGTTGTCCGACAAGGTCTGCAGCGCGCGGCGGCGGATGGTGCAGGGGCTGTCGATCACGACCAGCGGGATCGGGGCGTCCCCGGGCGGGCGGCGCCAGCCGGGGGCGGCGTACCAGGTCAGCGGCACCGCGCCGACGGAGATGCTGTCCGCGTCCACCACGTCGCCGATGTACATGGCGAGGTCGAGGGTGCCGCGGTCCACGGCGTCGTTCAGCCTGCTGGAGCGGTCCAGCCGGAACCGGACGGCCGTGCCGGGGAACACCTCCTGCAGCGCCGCCATGACCCGGGGGAGCAGCTCGTCCGCGGCGTGCTCGGTGGAGCCCAGGACCAGCGAGTCCCGCGGATCCCCGACGCCGAGCCTGCCCAGCGCGGCGTCGTGCGCCGCGAGGATCCGGCGTGCCTCACCGACCAGCGCCTCGCCCTCCGCGGTGAACCGGCTCCGCCTGCCCTCGCGCCGGACGAGCGGGCGGCCGACGGTCTTCTCCAGCCGCCGCAGGTGCTGGCTGACGGCGGACTGGGACAGGTTCAGGGCCTCGGCGGCGCGGTGGAAGCCGCCGCAGTCGGCCACGGCCACCACGCTGCGGAGCGCGACGATGTCCAGGACGGCGGGCATGGATCGACGATACGGCGCACCGATCGCGTTCCCTGATCGTTTGTGATGAACATTCGTCGTTGGACAGCGCGGCCGCGGTCGTCTTGACTCGCCGGGTGGCCCGCCCCGTCCTCCCGACCGCCGTCCGGCGGACTCCGGTGTGCGCGCGCCCGCTGACGCAGCGCCGGGTCATCGACCACGGCACCGTCTTCTCCGCGGCCTGTCGCTGAGCTCCCGCCGCCCGCGCGGCGCCCTCCCGCCCGCAGTCCGTTCCCCCGTGCGCGACGTCGTCCGCGCACGTCGTCTCGAGAGAGGTGATCCCGCATGACCGTCGCGGGTGCAGTCCCGGTCGTCGCGTCCTGGTCCGAGCCGGAGGGCCTGAAGCCCCGCGGCACCGTCGTCGTGGTGCCGGGGCGCGGCGAGCACGCGGGCGTCTACGAGCGCCTCGGCAGGCGGCTGGCCGCGGACGCCTACCGCGTGTGGGCGGTCTCCGACCCCACCGTCGACGAAGCGCGCACGCGGGCGCAGGTCCGGGCGCTGCTGGAGACCGCCCCGTCGGACGAGCCGGGCGAGGCGGGGCCGCCGCCGCGGGTGCTCGTCGGCTCGGACACCGGGGCCCTGTTCGCCGCGCTGCTCGCCGCGGAGGCCACCCCCGGGATCGACGGGCTGGTGCTCGCCGGCCTCCCGACCGGCCGGGACCGCTCGACCGCGGACTGGGCGGACGAGCTGGTCCTGCGGACCTCGTGCCCCACCCACCGCGGCAGGCTCACCGCGGACGACGGGGTGCGCCGCGGCGCGCTGTCCGCCGCGGTCCCCACGGCCTGGCTGGACGGCGCGCAGCCCGCCTCGATCGCGGTGCCGGTCCTGGGCCTGCACGGCGCGGCGGACGCGCTGAGCCCGCTGGACGCCGTCCGGAGCTGGTACGCCGAGCTGCCCAGGGGTGAGCTGGTGAGCATCGCGGGCGGCGTGCACGACGCGCTCAACGACGCCACCCACCGCACGGCCGCGGCCACCGCGATCCTGTTCCTGGAGCGGCTGCGGCTGGGCGAGGGCCCGATCGCGCACACCGAGATGCTGTGATGGGCATCCGCGGAAGGGGAGGGCGATGACCCGCTACGTCGTGATCGGTGCCGGGGCGGTCGGCGGCACACTGGCCGCCGAGCTGCACCTGGCGGGCCTGTCCACCCTGCTGGTGGCCCGCGGCGCCCACCTGGAGGCGCTGCGCGGCGGCCTGCGCTACGTCCGCCCGGACGGCGAGCAGCGGATCGACGTGCCGGTCGCCGCGCCGGACGAGGTGGCGCTGGATCCGGAGGACGTGCTCGTCCTGGCCCCGAAGGCGCAGGACGCCGAGGCCGCGCTCGCCGACTGGGCCTGGCGCCCGGTGGGGGAGCGGACCGCGGCGGAGGTCCTCCCGGTGATCACCCTGCAGAACGGGCTGGATGCCGAGCGGGTCGCGCTGCGCCGGTTCGCCACCGTCTACGGGGCCGTGTCCTGGTCGCCCGCGACCTACGTGACCCCCGGGGAGATCGAGTCCCCCGGCGCGCCCGCGGTGGGCGTGCTGTGGCTGGGCCGCTACCCGGCGGGCCGGGACGAGCGGGCCGAGTCGATCGCCGCGGACCTGCGCAAGGCGCGACACCTCGCCGAGGTCGTGGAGGACGTCCCGCGGTGGAAGGCGGGCAAGCTCCCGGCCATCCTCGGCAACGCCCTCGAGGCGCTCTACCCGGCGGGCCCGCTGCGCGAGCGCGCCGCGGCGGCGGTCCGGGCCGAGGCCCGCGCGGTCTACGCGGCCGCCGGGGTGTCGGCGGCGGACCTGCGGGCGGAGACCGAGCTGGACCTGACCCGGTTCGCCGTCGAGCCCCTCCCCGGCCGGGCGCCGACCGGCCGCTCGACCTGGCAGAGCGTCATCCGGGGAGTGTCGCCGGAGACGGACTTCCTCAACGGCGAGATCGCGCTCCTCGCCCGGCTGCACGGCACCGCGGCCCCGCGCAACGCCGCGGTCCAGGCCCGGCTGCAGCGCGCGGTCGGCGCGGGCTCGCCCGTCGGCTCGCTGGACGAGGCCGACCTGCGTGCGGTCCTGCCCGACCTGGACGTCCTGGTCGACCCCGCGGGTCTGGCCGCCGAGCTGGCGGGCCCGACGCCGCCCGTGCTGCTGGACGTCCGGTGGGCGCTCGGGGACCCGCACGGCCGCGAGCACCACCGCGAGGGCCACCTGCCCGGCGCGGTCTACGTGGACCTGGACGCCGAGCTGGCCGCGCACACCGACGACCCGACGGACGGCCGCCATCCGCTGCCCGCGGTGGCGGACCTGCAGGCCGCGGCCCGCCGCTGGGGGGTGCGCGCGGACCGACCCGTCGTCGTCTACGACGCCTCGGGCGGGCTCGCCGCGGGCCGCGCGTGGTGGCTGCTGCGCTGGGCCGGGCACCCGGACGTCCGGCTGCTCGACGGCGGCCTGGCCGCGTGGACGGCACAGCACGGCCCGCTGGAGTCGGGTCCGGTGCCGGATCCCGAGCCCGGGGACGTCGTGCTGAGCCCCGGCCACCTGCCGACCCTGGACGCGGACGCCGCCGCCGACCTGGCCCGCACCGGGCTGCTGCTCGACGCCCGGGCCTCGGAGCGGTACCGCGGTGAGGTCGAGCCGATCGACCCGCGGGCCGGGCACGTCCCGGGCGCGGTCAGCGCGCCGACCGGAGAGAACCTCGCCGCCGACGGCCGCTTCCGCGCGGACCTGCGGGAGCGCTTCGCCGCCCTGGGCGCCGCCGAGGGACCCGTGGGCGTCTACTGCGGCTCCGGGGTCACCGCGGCGCACCAGGTCGCGGCCCTGGCCGCCGCCGGGATCACCGCGGCGCTGTTCCCGGGATCCTGGTCGGCCTGGTCCTCGGACCCGGATCGACCCGTCGCCACGGGCGCGGAGCCGTGAGCGTGCCGATGGTCGACTCCGCAGGCTCCGTCTCCGTGCGGATGGTCGACTCCGCAGGCTCCGTCTCCGTGCGGATGGTCGACTCCGCAGGCTCCGTCTCCGTGACTGATCACGCCACGCGATCGGTACCGATCCCGTTTCGTCCTTTGACCCGGGCGGCACCCGTGAGCTTGACTCTGCGTGTGCCGCACCAGATCCCGACCCCCCGCCCGGGCGACCGCCCGGCCCGGGTGACGTCGCCCTGCGTGCACGTCGGCGTCGACCTCACCCAGCGCCGGGTGATCGACCACGGCACGGTCACCTCCACCGGCTGTCGCTCCTGCTGAGCCCCGGCGCGCCCGCGTCCGTCCCCGGACCGGCCCGCCGCCCCGCTGAGATCTGACGCGCGCCCCGCACCGGGGCCCGCCTCGCCCGGCCCGCGTCCACGCGGCGCCGCCGCTCCGCCGTGCCCTGCGCGGCGTCGGGCGGACGATCCGGAAGCAGAGCGATGAACAACCCCACCCTGTCGGCGCCCCCGGCCCTCGCCGGCTGGACGACCGATCCCGCCGTCCTGGCGGCCCACCGGCTCGACCGGTCCGGGTTCGATCCCGGCGGCGGCCCGGCGGCCGTCGTGGTCGCCGAGTCCGTCGCGGACGTCTCGGCGACCCTGCGCCACGCGCACGCCTCCGGCACCCCGGTCGTGGTGCGCGGCGCGGGCAGCGGCCTGTCCGGCGGGGCGGTGGCGGGTGAGGGCAGCCTGGTCCTCGACCTGACCCGGCTGGACCGGATCCTCGAGGTCTCCGCGGCGGACGAGCTCGCGGTCGTCGAGGCCGGGGTCGTGACCGCGGACCTGGACGCCGCCGCGGCCGCGCACGGCCTGCGCTACGCCCCGGACCCGGCCAGCGCGGCCATCTCGACCATCGGCGGGAACATCGCCACGAACGCGGGCGGGCTGCGCTGCGCGAAGTACGGCGTCACCCGGGACTCGGTGTTGGGCCTGGACGTCGTGCTGGCGGACGGGCGGCGCGTCGCGACCGGGCGGCGGACCGTCAAGGGCGTGGCGGGCTACGACCTGACCAGCCTGTTCGTCGGGTCCGAGGGCACCCTCGGGGTCATCGTCGGCGCGACCGTGCGGCTGCGCCCGATCCCGGTCCGCACCGCCACCCTGGCGGCCTGGTTCGCCGACTTCGAGACGGCCGCCGCCGCGGCGGAGCGTTCCTGCTGGTCCAGACGGACGGGTTCGGCGCGGACGCGGAGATCGACGCCGTCCGCGCGGTCGTCGAGCCCCTCGCCGAGCGGATCGACCTCGCGACGGACCCCGAGCGGGCCGAGCTCCTGCTGGCCACCCGCCGGGCCGCCCTGCCCGCACTGGAGCGGCTGGGCCGGGTGCTGGTGGAGGACGTCGCCGTGCCGCGGTCCCGGCTGCCCGAGGCGGTCGCGGCGATCACCGCGATCGCTCGGCGCAGCGGCATCCGGATCGCCACCATGGCGCACGCCGGGGACGGCAACCTGCACCCGATCCTCGTCCTCGAGCCGGGCCGCGCGCTGGACGAGCACGTGTGGGCCACCGCGGGCGAGGTGTTCACCACCGCGCTGCGCCTCGGGGGGACCCTCACCGGCGAGCACGGCGTCGGCCTGCTCAAGCGCCGCTGGCTGGCCGCCGAGCTCGGCGCGGACGTGCTCGCTCTGCAACGGGACCTCAAGGCGGTCTTCGACCCCGCCCGGGTGCTCAACCCGGGCAAGGCGTTGTGAACGCCGCCCGCTGTCGGCCCTGACCCGGCCACCCCTCCCCGGGCGCCCACCGGCGTGCGCCCTGCCGATTCGTGCCGCCCGTCCGCGCACCACCCCAGGAGACCCACCATGAGCCCGTCCATCCCCGACACCGCGTCCCGCCGGGTCGAGTTCATCAGCCTGTCGCACCTCAACCCGTCGACGGAGCTGGAGCCGGTCGCGTCCCGCGGCATCGACCTCCCGTACTTCCGCCGCTACGTCCGGACCCTGGAGGAGGCGGGCTACGACTACACCCTGCTGCCCTACGGCTCCGGCAGCGCCGACTCGTTCGTCGTCGCCTCGGCGGTGGGCCAGCTGACCGAGCGGATCCGGCCGATCGTCGCGGTCCGGCCCAACACCGCGTTCCCGCTGGTCGTGGCTCAGCAGCTCGCCACACTGGACCAGCTCACCGAGGGCCGCGCCGTCGTCCACCTGATCAGCGGCGGCAACGACGCCGAGCAGGCCCGCCAGGGCGACTACCTGCCCAAGGCGAAGCGCTACGCGCGGACCAGCGAGTTCGTCGACCTGCTCCGCCGGGCGTGGACCGAGGAGCAGGCCTTCTCCCACGCGGGCGAGTTCTACCGCTTCGACGACTTCGGCCCGGGCTTCCGGCCCTATGGCGACACCATCCCGATCTCGATCGGCGGCCAGTCGGACGAGGCGTTCGAGATCGGCGGCAGGCAGGCGGACGTCTTCAGCTTCTGGGGTGAGCCGCTCGCGGACATCCGCGCCCAGATCGAGCGCGTGCACGCGATCGCGGACGCCGCCGGTCGACCGCGGCCGCGGATCTGGGTCACCTTCCGCCCGATCGTCGACCGCACGGACGAGCTGGCCTGGCGCAAGGCCTACGAGTACGCGGAGCAGATCGGCCGGACCTTCGAGCGGGCCGCATACGGCAAGCAGTACCTGGTCGGCAAGGGCACGCCGCAGAACGTCGGGTCGCAGCGGGCGCTGGAGTTCGCCGCCCGTTCCGAGGTCTACGACCGGGCGCTGTGGACCCGGACCGCCGCCGTCACGAACGCGGGGGGCGCGTCGACCGCGCTGGTCGGCACGCCGGAGACGGTCGCGGCCGCGATCGTCGACTACATCGACGTCGGCGCCGACCTGGTCTCGATCCGCGGCTACGACACCCTCGCCGACGCCCGCGAGTACGGCCGCACGGTGCTGCCCCTGGTCCGCCAGGAGCTGGCGCACCGCGAGGCCACCGGGCAGCGCGGCAGCCTGCAGGCCGAGCACCCGGGCGCCTTCGCCCCGGGCTTCGACGCCGACGCGCTGGCGGGTGTGCGATGACGATCGCCGTCCAGGCGCTCCCGGTGCCCGACCTCACCGACGAGGCGTTGGCCGCGGTGACCGCCGAGGTCGCCGAGACCGCGGAGGAGTACGACCGCAGCGGCGCGATCCCGGTGGCCGGGCTCGAGGCCGCCCACCGCGCCGGGCTGCTGACCGCGACCGTCGCCGAGCGCTTCGGCGGCCCCGCGGTCAGCCCGCTCGATGCGGTGCGGATCCTCGTCGCGCTGGGGGAGGGGGACCCGTCGGTCGCGCTGCTCGCCGCGAACACCCTGGCCATCCACCAGAGCCAGGGCGCAGCCGGGCACTGGCCCGAGGCGGCCTACGGGGACCTGGTGCGGCGCAGCCTCGCAGGCCCTGCCCTCGCGAACGCGATCCGCGCCGAGCCGGAGCTCGGCGCCCCCGCCCGCGGCGGCCTGCCGAGGACCGCCGTGCGACGCGGGGCGGACGGCTGGATCCTCAACGGCCACAAGGCCTACGCCACCGGCGGGTCCGCGCTGGCGTACCACGTCGTGTGGGTCGTGACGGACGACGACCGGGTCGGTCACCTCCTCGTCCCCGGCGACTCCCCGGGCATCGGCTGGATCGACACCTGGGACCATCTGGGCCTCCGGGCGTCGAACACCCACGATGTCGTCTACGACGAGGTCCGGGTGCCCCTGGAGAACTTCGTCGAGATCCCCCGCGGGCCGGACGGGGTGTACCGCGACCCGGCCGCCGCGACCGGCCTCACGAGCTTCGGCCACCCCGCGCTGTACGTCGGCGTGGCCCGCGCGGCGCGCGCCGCGTTCGTCCGCTACGCCCGCGAGCGGATCCCGACGGCGCTCGGCCGCCCGATCGCCGAGACCGAGCGGATCCAGTCCGTAGCGGGGGAGATCGACGCGCAGGTCGCCCAGGCCGAGACCCTCCTGCACGGCGCCCTGCTGCGGACAGACACCGCCCACCTGGCGCAGCTGTCGCTGCTCAAGGTGCAGATCGCCCGCTCGGCCGTCACCGCGGTGCAGACCGCCGTGGCCGCGCTCGGCAACCCGGCACTCACCCGTCACCTGCCCTTCGAACGGCACCTGCGCGACGTCCTCTGCGTCCGCGTCCACCCGCCGCAGGAGGACGCCGCCCTCCTGGCCGCGGGCCGCGGCCTGCTCGCCCCCTGATCGACACGTCCCATCCACCAGAGGAAACACCATGTCCCGTCCCACCCGTCATCGCTGGCTGACGGCCCTGCTCGCGGGGGCCACGCTCGCCCTCGCCGCCTGCTCCGGCCCGGCCTCCGGGAGTGGGGACGCCGCCGCGGGCCCGCCCGTGCGAGGCGGCACGCTGAAGGTCGCGTTCTTCCCCGACAATCCGGCCTTCTCCTGCGTGGACCCGTTCCAGACGTACTGGATCGAGCACCGCTCGGTGATCCGCAACATCGCGGACTCGCTGACCGACCAGGACCCGGATACCAACGAGATCAAGCCCTGGCTCGCGCAGAGCTGGGAGGTGTCCCCGGACGGCAGGGAGTACACGTTCCACCTGCGGAACGGCGTCACCTTCAGCGATGGGACCCCGCTCGACGCGGCCGCGGTCAAGGCGAACTTCGACGGGTGGGCGGAGACGGTCAAGTCCACCGGCGGCGCCGCGTACGGCTCCAGCTACATCCTCGGGTACTCGGCGTCCGAGGTCGTGGACCCGACGACGGTGCGGGTGACGTTCGCGCAGCCGAACTCGTCCTTCCTGCAGGCCACCTCGACCACCAACCTGGCCCTGATCAGCCCGGCCTCGTTCCAGAACTCGACCAAGGACCGCTGCCTCGGCGAGTTCGTCGCCTCCGGCCAGTTCGTGCTCGACCAGTACTCGCCCGGCCAGAGCCTGACGATCAGCCGCCGCCCCGGGTACGCGTGGGGTTCCGCGCTGTCGCGGAACACCGGTGAGGCCTACCTGGACAAGGTCGAGTTCAGCTACGTCGCCGAGGACGGCGTCCGCACGGGCAACCTGGTCAGCAAGGCCGTGGACATCGCGTGGCCGCGCAACCCGTTCACCGCCGAGGACCGCGAGCTGATCTCCCGCTCCGACGCGACCCTGCAGTCCCGTTCGCTGCCGGGCGTCTCCTACAGCCAGTTCGCGAACACCAGCGCGGGCAGGCCGCTGTCCGACCCGGCCGTGCGCCAGGCACTCTTCAAGGCCGTCGACCTGCCGACCTACGCTCAGACGGTCTTCGGCGACGGGTACCCGGTCGTCGAGGGCGCCTACGACGCCACCACCCCGTACTTCTCCTCGGTCGCGGGCAAGCTGGCCTACGACCCCGAGGGCGCGAAGGCGGACCTCGACGCCGCGGGCTGGACCGTCGGGCCGGACGGGTACCGGTACAAGGACGGCGCCAAGCTCACCCTGGTCTACCCGCTGACCGCGTTCAACGTGGGCGCCGAGCTGTTCCAGGACCAGCTCAAGCAGGTTGGCATCGAGGTCCGGCTGGACACCGTCACTCAGGCCGAGATCCCCGCGAGGCTGTCCAACGGGGACTACGACATCACTCAGACCTACTTCACCCGCGCGGACCCGGGCGCCCTGCAGTTCGTGCTCGACCCCGACCTGGCGAACTCCAAGGCGCTGGCCACCAACTCCATGACCCCGGAGGTCCGCGCCCAGGTCAAGCAGCTGTTCGCGCAGGCCATCCAGACCACCGACCCGGCACAGACCACCCGGGCCTACGCCGACCTGCAGAACCTGCTGATCGACCAGGGCGTGACGTTCCCGCTGTTCGAGCGGGTGCAGTACGCCGGGGTGAGCAACGCGGTGCAGGGCTTCGCGTTCACGTCGGAGAGCTTCCTCAAGCTCGCCGACGTCTGGAAGACCTCGTGAACCGCACCGTCCGGTACGTGCTCGGACGCGTCGCCCAGGCGGTCGGTGTGCTCTGGGCGGCGTTCACGGTGACGTTCGTGGTGCTCTACCTGCTGCCCAGCGACCCGGTCGCACTGCAGCTCGGCGCGGCCGGGATCGAGACGGACAAGCTCACCCCGGAGCAGCTGGCACAGGTGCAGGCACAGTTCGGGCTGGACCGGTCGGTGCTCGCGCAGTACTGGGGCTACCTCACGGGCGCGGTGCGCGGGGACTTCGGCACCTCGTTCGCCCAGGGCAGGCCGGTGGCGGAGCTGATCGCGGAGCGGATCGGCCCCACCCTCACGCTCAGCCTCGCGGCGGGGACACTGGCGCTGGTCTCAGGGACCGCCCTGGCGTACCTGGCCGCGGCCGTCCGGTGGCGGCCCGCGCGGCTGCTGCTGACCAGGCTGCCGTCCGTCGGCGCGGCGTTCCCGCAGTTCTTCGTCGCGCTGCTGTTGATCCAGCTGCTCTCCTTCACCCTCGCGTGGCTGCCCGCCACCGGGGACGCGGGCTGGGAGACGCTCGTCATGCCGTCGCTGACGATCGCGCTGCTCACCGGTTCCGTGCTGGCCCAGGTGCTCATGCGCAGCTTCGACGAGACCCTCCGCCAGCCCTACATCGCGACGGCCCGGGCGACCGGGCTGTCGCGGGGGGCGGTGCAGCTCGTGCACGCCTTCCGCAACGCCGCGCTGCCCGCCGTCACCATCCTGGGCGTGCTCGTCGGGCAGACCGTGACCAGCGCGATCGTCGTGGAGACGGTGTTCACCCGCAACGGGGTGGGCAGGCTCGCCCAGGAGGCCGTGCTGGCCCAGGACGTGCCGGTGGTGCTCGGGGTCGTCACCCTCGCCGCGGCGCTGTTCGTCACGGTGAACCTGGTCGTCGACCTGCTGTACCCCCTGCTCGACCCGCGGATCATCCACACCCCGAAGGTGAGCGCGCCATGACCCTGTCGTTGAGCCGGGACCTCGAGGCGCCGGAGGAGGACGAGCTCGCCGCGGACACCGAGCCCACCGGTCGTCGGGCGGCGCTGTGGTCCGCCCTACGCACCCTCGCCCGCCGCCCCGGGTTCCTGCTCTCCGCGCTGTTCCTGCTGTTCGTGCTGGCCTCGGCGTTCGTACCGCAGCTGTTCAGCGGCTACGACCCGTACGCCACGGCACCGAAGGACCGGCTGCTCCCGCCGAGCGCCGCGCACCCCTTCGGCACCGACGACATCGGCCGCGACCTCTGGTCCCGGATGCTGAGCGGCTCCGAGCTGACGATCAAGGCCACGCTGATCGCGCTGGCCATCGCGATCGTGGCCGGACTCGTGCTGGGGGTGGTGTCCGGCTTCTTCGGCGGGTTCACCGACTCGCTGATCATGCGGTTCTCGGACGTCCTGCTGGCGATCCCGGGGCTGCTGCTCGCGCTCGCCATCGTCACGGCGCTGGGGTTCGGCACGATCCCGGTGGCCGTCGCCGTCGGGGTGGGGATCGTGCCCGGCTTCGCCCGGACCACCCGGGCCGAGGTGCTGCGCGTCCGGACCCTGCCCTACGTCGAGGCCGCCCGCACCGGCGGTGCGTCCTGGCCCCGGATCCTGGTTCGGCACCTGCTGCCCAACTCGTGGGGGCCGGTCGCCGTGCTGGCGGTGCTCGACGCGGGCGTGGCGATCATCGCGATCGCCTCGCTGAGCTTCCTCGGCTTCGGGGCCGCCCCGCCCGCCGCCGAGTGGGGCAGCCTGATCTCCGCGGGCCGCAAGTTCATGATCACCGCACCGTGGGTGTCCCTGCTGCCGGGGCTGTTCGTCGCCGCGACGGTGCTGACGCTCAACCACGTGTCGAAGACCCTGCAGGAGTTGGAGCGATGACGACCGTCGAGCCGCTGGTCCGGATCCGCGGCCTGGAGATCGGCTACGCCCGCCGCGGCCGGGTCGCACCGGCCGTGCGCGGGGTGGACCTGGACATCGCCCCCGGCGAGGTCGTGTCGCTCGTGGGCGAGTCCGGCTCGGGCAAGACGACGATCGGCACCGCCCTGCTCGGCCTGCTGCCCGCCAACGCCCGGGTCACCGCGGGCTCGGTCACCATCGCGGCGCCGGACGGGCCGGCCGAGGTCGTCGGCGCGAAGGAGCGGGTGCTGCGCGGCCTGCGCGGCTCCGTCGTGGGACTGGTGCCGCAGGACCCGATGGTCGGGCTGAACCCGACCATGCGGATCGGCGCCCAGGTCGCGGGCCCGATCCGGCTGCGCGGGGTCCGCGGGCCGCAGGTCGACCTCGAGGTCGTCGAGGCGCTGGAGCAGGCGGGCGTCGACCAACCGGTGCTGCGCGCCCGGCAGTACCCCCACCAGCTCTCGGGCGGGCTGCGCCAGCGGGTGCTGATCGCGATCGCGCTGGCCGGGCGGCCGCGGCTGATCGTGGCGGACGAGCCCACCAGCGCCTTGGACGTCACCGTGCAGCGGCGGATTCTCGACCACCTGGAGGGCCTGGTCCGGGACTCCGGCATCTCGCTGCTGGTGATCACGCACGATCTCGCCGTGGCCGCGGACCGCAGCGACCGGGTGGCGGTGCTGTCCCACGGGCGGATCGTGGAGCAGGGCAGCCCCCGGTCGATCCTGGTCGCGCCCGCCGAGGCCTACACCCGGCGGCTGATCGCCGCGGCGCCCGGCCTCGCCCACGGCGGCCGGATCGTGCCGCGGCACCCGGAGAAGCGGGAGCCGACGACCGAGCCGCTGCTGCGGCTGCTCGGGGTCGGGAAGCGCTACGCCCTCCCACGGGGGCACGGCTCCGGCGCGCTCACCGCGCTCGACGACGTCTCCCTGGACCTCCGGGCCGGGCGCACCCACGCGCTCGTCGGCGAGTCCGGGTCGGGGAAGACGACCGCGCTGCGGCTGGCCCTCGGCCTGGAGCAGCCGTCGTCGGGCCGGGTGCTGCTGGGGGGCACGGACCTGACCGGCCTGGGCTGGAAGCAGACTCGGCCGCTGCGCCGAGACGTGCAGCTCGTGCACCAGAACCCGTTCGCCTCCCTCGACCCGCGGTTCACCATCGGGCAGAGCATCACCGAGCCGCTGGTGTCGTTCGGGATCGGGGACCGCCGATCCCGCACGGCTCGGGCCCTGGAGCTGCTGGAACAGGTCGCGCTGCCCGCGTCCTACCTGGACCGGCTGCCCGCCGAGCTGTCTGGCGGCCAGCGCCAGCGCGTGGCGATCGCCCGCGCGCTGGCCCCGGCGCCGCGGACCGTGCTGCTCGACGAGCCGGTCTCGGCCCTCGACGTGTCCGTGCAGGAGCAGATCCTCGCCCTGCTCGCGCGGCTGCAGGAGCAGCTGGGCCTGTCCTACCTTTTCGTGTCCCACGACCTCGCCGTGGTCGCGCAGATCGCGCACACGGTGACGGTTCTGCGCCGCGGCCGGATCGTGGAGGAGGGTGCGGTCGCCGCCGTGTTCGGCCGTCCGCGGGAGGACTACACCCGTGGGCTGATCGCCGCGGTGCCGGGACGACGGGCGGAGCCCGCCGCGTGATCCCCGCCGACCTGGGTGTGACCGCGGCGTTGCAGGCCGGGGGTGGGACCAGGGCACTCGGTTTCACCACCCGGGTGGCCTGGACGGACGACCCCGGCCAGGGCCTGCGGGACGGCGTCGCGCTGTACCGGGCGGCCGAGGAGCTCGGGTACCAGGCGGGCTGGGCCTACCAGCGGCACTTCGACCACTACCTGTCCTCGCCGCTGCCGTTCTTCGCGGCGGTGGGCCAGCACACGTCGAGGATCCGGTTGGGGTCGGCGGTCATCCCGATGCGCTACCAGGACCCGATCCTGCTCGCCGAGGCCGCGGGGACGACGGACCTGCTGGTGGGCGGGCGGCTCGACCTGGCCCTCGCGACGGGTTCCACGGCGCTGTGGGACCGGTGTTCGGCGCGGCGACGTCCGATCCGCGGACGGAGGCGAAGCGCCGGTTGGCGCGGTTCCTGGCGGCCGTCGGCGGGAAGTCCCTGCACACGGTGGACGGACCGGGCCAGGGCGCACCTGTCGGGACCGAGGTGCGGGTGACCCCGCGCAGCCCCGGCCTGCGGTCCCGGCTCCGGCGGGGCGCGGCGAGCCTCGAGTCCGCTGTGGACGCCGCGGCGGCGTCGATCCTGCCGGGCACCTCGGCCGCGCTGCGCGAGGCCTACGCCGCGTACGACCACGAACGCCGCACGCAGGGCATGGCCGCCTCCCGTCCGCTGGAACAGAACACTCGTCTGATCACCGACCTCGCTCGGACGGGTGCTCCGGCTGTGGGCTGGTCCCCTGGCTGATCTCGCGCTTCGGGGGAGTGAAGGCTCTCCGGGTGATGGACTACGCCCTCCGGGGGGCCTCGCTCCGGAGGGGGCTGCCACCTCCGTCCTTCCGACCCCGGAGGGCAGCACGGGTTCCACCCGGGCCGGGCTGCCCGCCCTCCCACCAGCCCCGCGGGACCGCGGGTCGGCGGACCCGGGCGGGATGGTCGACCGCGCTCGGCACGGTGGCGAGCAGCGGCGAGGGGTCCGGGTCGGCGGGGCGGGGACGCACCCGCAGGCCGCTCGGGTCGGCCTCGCCGCGGAACGACCCCCAGTGCGTGCTGTGGAACACGCCCCAGTGCACCTCGCACACGCCGCCCGCGTCCAACGACGATTCAGGATCGGGACCGATCACCAGGCGCGTTCGCCCGCGCCGCTCGCAGCGTCAGGTGCCGCTGCTCGGCGAGGTTCGTGGTCCGGGCGGCAGCCACGGCGAAGTGTCGGGCCGCGGCCTCCCGGTCCCCGCGCATCGCGTGCAGGTGCCCGCGGACGGCGTCCACCCGGAAGTGGCCCGGCAGCGACGGCGCCACCTCCTCGACCGCCGCGAGTCCCGCCTCCGGACCGCGCACCATCGCGACGGCGACGGCCCGGTTCAGCGCGACCACGGGGGAGCCGTCGAGCCGGAGCAGCAGGTCGTACAGGCCCAGGATCTGGGCCCAGTCCGTGGGCTCGCCCGCGTGCACCGCGGCGATCGAGGCCTGCAGCTGGTAGACCCCGACCACCCCGCGGGACCGCGCGGCGACCAGGATCCGCAGCCCCTCCGCGAGCAGCTCCCGGTCCCAGCGCGCGCGGTCCTGGTCCGCCAGCTCCACCAGCTCGCCGCTCGCCGTGGTCCGCGCGGGCCTGCGCGCCTCGGTGAGCAGCATCAGCGCCAGCAGGCCCGCGATCTCCGGATCCGCGGGCCGCAGGCCGTGGACCGTACGGGTCAGCCGGATCGCTTCGGCGGCGAGGTCGGGTCGGTCCAATGTGGACCCGACCGCGGTGACGTGGCCCTCGGTGAACATCACGTACAGCACGTGCAGGACCGAGGCGAGGTCCGGCTCGTCCGGCATGACGAACCGGCCACCCGCCGCGGCGATCTTCGCCTTCGCCCGGCTGATCCGCTGGGCCATGGTGGCCTCGGGGACCAGGAACGCGGCCGCCACCGCCGCCGTCGAGAGGCCCCCGACGGCCCGCAGGGTGAGCGCGACCGCGGAGGCGGGCGTGAGCACCGGGTGGCAGCAGAGCAGCAGCAGGGTGAGGGTGTCGTCCGCCGCGGGCACGTCCCCGGGCTCGGTCTCGAGCCGGGCGGCCGCGTCCTCGCGCTCCCGGCGCGCCCGCTCGGCCCGGTACCGGTCGGTCATCCGGCGCTCGGCCGTGCGGACCAGCCAGCCGAGCGGGTTGTCCGGCTCGCCGTCGACCGGCCAGTGCCGGGCGGCGGCGAGCAGCGCCTCCTGGACGGCGTCCTCCGCGGCGGCGAAGTCCCGGTGCCTGCGCGCCATGATCCCCACCGCCCGGGGGCCGAGCTCGGCCAGGTCCATCAGCCCAACTCCAGGACCTGCCGGACCTCGATGTGCTGGCGCAGCGGCACCCCGCCCGGCCCGGGCGCGGCGGAGACCCGCGCGGCGATCTCCAGCGCGCGCTCCTCGGACTCCACGTCCACCAGCTGGTAGCCCGCCAGCGCCTCCTTGGTCTCGCCGAACGGCCCGTCGGTGACGACGGTGCCCGCGGGCCCACCCGCTGTCACCACCCGGGCCAGCACGGGGTCGACGAGCGGGGTGAACTCGACGAGCTCGCCGTGTTCGGTCAGCTCGGCGTTGAGCGCGGACAGGCACGCCAGGTGGGCCTCCGCATCCGCCGGGTCCCACTCGGACATCGGCGGCACCCGGCTCGTCGACTCGTGGGTGGTCAGGATCAGGTACCTGGGCATGGCGCGATCCTCTCTCACCGGGCCGCCGCGACGAGGTCCGCCGCGGCCTTCGGGATGGTGGTCTCGAAGTCCGGCAGGGTGGCCTCGTCCGGCACCCCCTCGACCGTCTCGACGGCCACGGCGCCGCGCACCGGCAGCACCGTCGCCGGGAAGCCCTCGGTGTCGATCGTCAGGGCGACCCGCGGGTTGGCCCGGATCGCCGCGACCTCGGCCGACCTCTCCACCGTGCAGACGATGACGGTCTTCCCGGTCCAGTGGAAGGCCACCGGGACGACGTAGGGGTCGCCGTCGAGGCCGGTGTAGGCGAACCGCGCGGGGATCGCCGAGGCGAACAGCTCCGTCGCGAGCGGGGTGTGCAGGACGTCGGTCATGGTCACTCCTGGTGTCGTGTCGTTCATCGGGGTGACGGAGCCCCTCCGGGCTCCTCGACACGGCCATGGTGTGACCTGAGACACATCGCTGTGCCGTGGAGGCGACTGGTCGGTGACGCCCTCGGGCAATGGGGCTCGGCTGGGCGTCGGGGGCGGCGATCGATGTCGCAGGCGCACGTCGTCGGATTCCGGCCGGCGGCGGCCGCGGCTGGGTAGCCTGGTCGGCGAACCCGGGAGCGAGGAGGCTCGTCGTGGCGTACTACCGCAGCGTCGGGAGCGTGCCGCCGAAACGGCACACCCAGCACCGGACCCCCTCCGGTGGGCTGTACGCCGAGGAGCTGATGGGGGAGGAGGGGTTCTCCGCGGACTCCGCGCTGCTCTACCACCGCGGGATCCCGTCGGCGCTCGTCGCGGCCGAGCCGTGGGAGCCGCCGGACTCCGCGCTGACGGAGAACCGGCCGCTGCTGCCGCGGCACCTGCGGCTGCACACCCTGTTCCCGGACGGCGAGGGCAAGCGCGCCGACGCCGTCACCGGGCGGCGGACGGTGCTCGGCAACGCGGACGTGCGGATCGCCTACGTCGTCGCGGGCGAGGCGTCGCCGCTGTACCGCAACGCGGTCGGGGACGAATGCGTGTACGTGGAGGCGGGCACCGCGACCGTCGAGACCGTGTTCGGGGTGCTGCACGCGGTGGCGGGCGACTACGTCCTCCTCCCGCGCTCGACGACGCACCGCTGGATCCCGACGGGCCCGGACCCGGTGCGGCTGTACGTGATCGAGGCGAACTCCCACCTCGCCCCGCCCGCGCGCTACCTGTCCCGGTTCGGGCAGCTGCTGGAGAGCGCGCCCTACTGCGAGCGGGACCTGCACGGTCCCACCGAGCCGCTGCTGGTCGAGGGCACGGACGTGGAGGTGCTGGTCAAGCACCGCGGGGGCCGGGGGATCACGGGCACCCGCTACGTCCACCCGACGCACCCCTTCGACGTCGTCGGGTGGGACGGCTGCCTGTACCCGTACACGTTCCACGTCTCGGACTTCGAGCCGATCACCGGGCGCGTGCACCAGCCGCCGCCGGTACACCAGGTCTTCGAGGGCGACAACCTGGTGATCTGCAACTTCGTGCCGCGCAAGGTGGACTACCACCCGCTGTCGGTCCCGGTGCCGTACTACCACTCCAACGTGGACTCCGACGAGGTGATGTTCTACTGCGGCGGGGACTACGAGGCGCGCAAGGGCTCCGGCATCGCTCAGGGCTCGATCAGCCTGCACCCCGGCGGCCACAGCCACGGGCCGCAGCCCGGCGCCGTCGAGCGGTCGCTCGGGGCGGAGTCCTTCGAGGAGCTGGCGATCATGGTGGACACCTTCCGCCCGCTGGACCTGGGGGAGGGCGGGATCGCCGCGGAGGACCCGAACTACGCCTGGACCTGGGCCCGCGGCTGAGTGCCGCGGGCCCGGGGTCCGGTCCGGCTCCTCGCGCCGCCACAGGGCCGACACCGGGTAGCGCGGATCGATGCCCCGGCCGCCTGCTCGGCCCTACGATCAGCCCATGAGCGGACCCGAGCGCAAGGCGACCGCCCGCCGTGAGCTGGTGGAGAACGAGCTGTACGAGCACGCCACGCGGCTCTTCGCCGAGCGGGGGTTCGCGGGCACCAGCCTGCAGGACATCGCGGACGCGCTCGGCATCACCCGACCCGCGCTCTACTACTACGTCAAGAGCAAGGACGAGCTGCTCGCCACGCTGGTCACCGAGGTCACCCACGGCCCGCTGGACGAGCTGAACGCCCTCGTGGCGGGGGGTGGGGACGCCGAGGCCCTGCTGCGCGGGATCGTGGAGGTGATCGTCGGGCGCCGGGCCACCCAGCCCGAGCGGTTCCGGCTGCTCATCCGGTCCGAGGCGGAGCTGCCCGCCGAGCTCACCGCGGCGTACGACGAGGGTCGCCGGGCCGTCCTCAAGGTCATCGCCGGGGTGGTCGAGGACGGCGTGCGCAGCGGCCGGTTCCGCCCGGTCGACGCCCGGGTGGCCGCGTTGGGCGTGCTCGGCATGTGCAACTGGGTCGCCTGGTGGTTCCACCCCGGCGGCCGGGACTCCGCGGAGGGGGTGACGGCGCAGCTCGCCGACATGGCCGTCGGCGCGCTGGTCCGGCCGGACCACCAGGTGCCGGAGGCGGAGGGCCCCGCCGCGGCCCTGAAGCTGCTGCGCCAGGACCTGGACCACCTGGAACGCGTCCTCGATCTGTGACGCGACGACGACCGCATCGCTTCCCCCTCGCTCCACCGTGTTCGTTCCGAGCGTGACGGGGGCGTGGTCGGTGGGGGTGCACGTTCGGAACGATCGTGGACCTAGAGCAGGGGGGCGCCCGTCTTCTCCCGGACCTCGTCCTCGCTCACCTCGAAGGTCTCGACCAGCCTCAGGCCCTCGGGGGTCACGTCGATGACCGCGAGGTCGGTGATGATCCGGGTCACGCAGCCCACGCCGGTGAGCGGCAGGGTGCACTGCGGGAGGATCTTGGGCGACCCGTCCTTGGAGACGTGGTCCATCATCACGATGACCGTGCGGGCGCCGTGGACCAGGTCCATCGCCCCGCCCATGCCCTTGATCATCTTGCCGGGGATGGCCCAGTTGGCGAGGTCACCGGTGGCGCTGACCTGCATCGCGCCCAGCACGGCGACGTCCAGGTGGGCGCCGCGGATCATCGCGAAGCTGTCCGCCGAACCGAAGTAGCTCGCCCCGGGCAGGACCGTGACGGTCTCCTTGCCCGCGTTGATCAGGTCGGCGTCCACCTCGTCCTCCCCCGGGTAGGGGCCCACGCCGAGGATGCCGTTCTCGCTGTGCAGCACCACGGTCCGGTCCGCCGGGATGTGGTCCGGGACCAGGGTGGGCATGCCGATGCCGAGGTTGACGTAGGACCCGTCCGGCAGCTCGTCGGCGACCCGCTTGGCCAGCTCTGCGCGGGAGAGGCTCACTTCTGCACCGTCCTGAACTCGACCGGCTTCTCCACGTCCGGCACGTGCACGACGCGCTGGACGTGGATGCCGGGGGTGTGCACCGCGTCCGGGTCGATCTCGCCGGGCTCGACGAGGTGCTCGACCTGCGCGATGGTGATCCGGCCCGCCGCGGCGGAGTCCGGGTTGAAGTTCCGTGCGCTGCGCCGGTAGACCAGGTTGCCGTGCCGGTCGCCCTTCCAGGCGTGGACCAGCGCGAAGTCCGGGGTGAGGGCGCGCTCGAGGACGTACCGCACGCCGTCGAACTCGCGGATCTCCTTCGGCGGCGACATCACCGCGACGGACCCGTCCGCGGCGTACCGCCAGGGCAGCCCGCCGTCCGCCACCAGGGTGCCGACGCCGGCCGGGGTGAAGAACGCGGGGATGCCCGCGCCGCCCGCCCGGAGCCGCTCGGCGAGCGTGCCCTGCGGGGTGAGCTCCAGCTCGAGCTCACCGGCCAGGTACTGGCGCGCGAACTCCTTGTTGTTGCCCACGTACGACCCGACGGTGCGGCGGATCCGACCGGCCGCCAACAGGGTGCCGAGGCCGAAGCCGTCCACCCCCAGGTTGTTGCTGATCGTCTCCAGGTCGGTCGCGCCCTGCTCGAGCAGGGCGGCGATCAGCACCGTCGGGACGCCGGACATGCCGAACCCGCCGACGGCGAGGGAGGCCCCGTCGCCGATGTCGGCGACCGCCTCCGCGGCCGACTCCACCACCTTGTCCATGCCGGGCACCGTACGCCGAGTTCGTATAACGCACAAGAGTTCGCAATGCGAACAGGGCTACCCGAGGAGGGCCCGCTGCAGGGTCCGGGCGGTCGGGTGGATCTCGACGGCGCCCGCCGCCGTGAGCTCGCCGGGCTCGCTGTAGCCCCAGCCCGCGCCCAGGCAGCGGATGCCGTGGGCGGCCGAGCCGAGCACGTCGTGCTTGCGGTCGCCGACCATCACGCAGTCCGCCGGGTCGGGGGAGCCCAGCCTGCGCAGCACCTCGCCGACCACGGCGGCCTTGCTCGGCAGCTGCGCGTCCACGGTGTCGCCCGCGATCTCGGTGAACAGTGCGGTCCACCCCTGGTTCTCCAGGATCTGCCGAGCCGCGGGCTCGGCCTTGCTGGTGGCGAGGGCGAGCCGGGCTCCGGCCTCGACCAGGGCGTGCAGCAGGTCCTCGATCCCCGGGTAGGGAGTGGACTCGAGCAGGCCGCTATCCCGGTACAGCGGGCGGTAGAGCGTGAGGATCCGCTCGGCGGCGGTCTCGCCGACCAGCGGCGGCAGGGACTCGTAGAGCGGCGGGCCGAGCAGGTGTGGGCCGATGACGGAGTCGTCCCACGGCACGCCGACCTGGTCGAACGCGGTGCGCAGGGTCCCCAGGATGCCGGGTGCGGAGTCGACGAGGGTGCCGTCGAGATCGAGGAGCACGGTTCGGGTCACCCGCGCATTGTGTCCGATCGCATGGCGTACGGTTGTCCGCATGACGAACAGCGGGCTCCTCACCCCACTGTACGGTGCCGACGCCGTCGCGGAGCGGCTCACGGACGAGGCCTGGATCGGGGCGCTGCTCGCGGTCGAGGTCGCGCTCTCCCGCGCCGCCGCCCGGCACGGCCTCGTAGCGGGCGAGGACGCCGAGCGGGTCGCCGCGGCCGCCGACGGTCTCGCGGTGGACCCGGATGCGCTCGCCCGGGCCGCTGTCGAGGGTGGGAACCCGGTGATCCCGCTGGTCAGGCTGCTGCGGGAGGCCGCGGGAGCGGCCGGCTCCGCGGTACACCCGGGCGCCACCAGCCAGGACGTGATGGACACCGCGCTCGTGCTGCTGGTGCGCGGCGCGAGCGGTCCGCTGCTGGGGGACCTGCGCGGGGCCGCGGACGCCGCGGCCGGGCTCGCCGCCACCCACCGGGACACCCCGATGATGGCCCGCACCCTCGCCCAGCAGGCGCTGCCCACGACGTTCGGGCTGGTCGCGGCGGGCTGGGCCGCCGGACTGGACGCCGCCGCGCGGGACCTCGCCTCCCGGGTCGCCCTGCTGCCGGTGCAGTTCGGGGGAGCGGCGGGCACGCTGGCCGGGTCCTCGCCCGCGGTGGCGGACACCCTCGCCGAGCTGCTCGGGCTCGCCCCCCAGGGCGTGCCGTGGCACACCGAGCGCACCCGGATCGGAGCCCTGGCGGGTGCGCTGGGGGTGGCGGCGGGGGCGTGCGCGAAGGTCGCGACGGACGTCGTGCTGCTGGCGCAGACGGAGGTCGGCGAGGTGTCGGAGGGGGCACCGGGGGACTCGTCGTCCATGCCGCACAAGCGGAACCCGATCGCGGCGGTGACCGCGCGGGCGTCGGCCCGGCGGGCGCCCGGGCTGGTCGCGACGCTGCTCGCCGCCATGGACCACGAGCATCAACGCGGAGCGGGGCCCTGGCACGCGGAATGGGGCACGCTGACCGACCTGCTGGCCACCACCGGCGGCGCGGCCGCGCGGCTGCGCACCGGCCTGGCGGGGCTGAAGGTGCACCCGGACGCCATGCGGCGCAACCTGACCACGCCCGATCCGGACACCGGGCACGCCGCCGCGCTGGTCTCGCGCATCCTGGACGCACGTGCGGGGGACGCCCGATGACCGCCGCCACCCCGCGCCCCGAACACGTCCAGTCGCTGGCCCGCGGCCTCGCGGTGATCAAGGCCTTCGACGGTGCGCATCCCGCACAGACCCTGTCGGACGTCGCGCGGTCGACCGGGCTGACCCGCGCCGCGGCCCGGCGCTTCCTCCTGACGCTCGCCGAGCTGGGCTACGTCCGCACGGACGGCAGGCTCTTCACGCTGACCCCGCGGGTGCTGGAGCTGGGCTACTCGTACCTGTCCGCCCTGTCCCTGCCCGAGGTCGCGGAGCCGCACCTCGAGGAGCTGGTGCAGCTGGTGCACGAGTCGGCCTCGGTCGCGGTGCTCGACGGCACGGACGTCGTCTACGTCGCCCGGGTGGCCACCAGTCGGATCATGACCGTGTCGGTCACGATCGGCACCCGGTTCCCGGCCTACGCCACGTCGATGGGGCGCGTGCTGCTCGCGGCGCTGCCGCCCGCCGAGCTGGAGCAGCGCCTCGGCGAGCCCCGCGCCTTCACCGACCGGACCGTCGCCGACCCGGCCGCGCTCCGCGACCTGCTCGGCGACGTCCGGGCGGCGGGCTACTGCCTGGTGGACCAGGAGCTGGAGGAGGGCCTGCGTTCCATCGCGGTCCCGATCAAGGACCCGATGGGCCGGGTGGTCGCGGCGGCGAACGTCAGCACGCACACCAGCCGCGGCACCAAGGCCTGGCTCCGGGACGAGGCCCTCCTGCACCTGCGCGCCTGCGCCGGTGCGATCCAGGCGGACCTCAAGGGCGCCACCCGATCCTGATCTAGATCCGCAGCCGGGTCTCCACGTCGGCGGGGGAGTCGGGCAGGGCGCGCAGGTCCGCCAGGAGGCGGGCGTGGTCGGCGTCCTCGGGCGGGATGCGGTGGAACGGCACGGCGTTGCCGACCCGGACGGGGTGCAGCCCGCCGCGTCGGGTGCGGACCGGCGTCCACGCCAGGATCCAGGCGACGAGCGCGACGACGGCGACGAGGGTGAGGATCGAAGAAGTCATGGCAGGAAGTGTGCTGTAGTCCAGTTCCCGCCAGAAGTGGCATGGAAGACAGCCCCCGTAAAGATGCTGCCAGTACGCTGGCGGCCATGCTGCGGAGTGTCGCCGTGCTCGTGCTGGACGAGCTGGCCGTGTTCGAGTTCGGCGTGCTGTGCGAGGTCTTCGGCCTCGACCGTTCCGACGACGGGCTCCCGGTCCTCGACTTCCGGGTCTGCGGGCTGGAGGCGGGCAAGGCCGTCACCACCAGCGGCGGGGTGGACATCGTGCCCCACCACGGGTTGGACGGGCTGGCGGGCGCGGACCTCGTCGCCGTCCCGGCCACCCGGCTGCGCGAGTACCCGGAGGGCGCCCTGCAGGCGCTGCGGGACGCCGAGGCCGCGGGCGCCACGATGCTCAGCGTCTGCTCCGGGGTGTTCGTGCTGGCCGCGGCGGGGCTGCTGAGCGGGCGCAAGGTGGCGACCCACTGGCACAGCGCGGACGAGCTGCGCGCCTCCTACCCGGACGTCGAGGTCGACCAGGACGTGCTCTACGTGGACGACGGCAACCTGATCACCAGCGCGGGCACCGCCGCGGGTATCGACGCCTGCCTGCACCTGGTCCGCCGCGAGCTGGGCAGTGCGGTGGTCAACGGGATCGCCCGCCGGATGGTCGTGCCGCCACAGCGCGAGGGCGGGCAGCGCCAGTTCATCGAGCGGCCGGTGCCGGAGTGCTCGGCGGACTCCCTGGGGCCGATCCTGGACTGGCTGCTCGGCCACCTGCACGAGGAGCACACCGTCGCGGACCTGGCGCGGCGCGCGTCGATGTCCGAGCGCACCTTCGCCCGCCGGTTCGCCGCCGAGACCGGCACCAGCCCGCTGCGCTGGCTCACCCGGCAGCGGGTCCTGCACGCGCGGCGGCTGCTGGAGGACACCGACCTCTCCGTCGACGCCGTCGCCACCCGCAGCGGGTTCGGCTCGGCGACCCTGCTCCGACACCACTTCCGGCAGGTCGTGGGGGTGGCTCCCGCCGACTACCGGCGCTCCTTCCAGAACGCGGTGGTGTGAGGACGCCGCGGAGGACTTTCCTGAACGGACGCTCAGCACGGACGATGTCCGGATGGATGCACTCCCCGTGGGAGACCAGCCGGTCGAGGACGTCGTCCCGGAGGTGGCCCAGACCAACCGCCGGTTCTCCGCCTCGCCGGTGGAGGGCGGCGTCGCGCTGCGGGCGGTACGGCTGGGACGCGGTCGGCTGACGCTGGAGGTCCCGCTCGGCTCGCGGGCGTCGTACCCGGTGCTGGTGGGCGTCGCGACCGACACCGCGATCGGCATCGCGGTGCACTCCGCGCCCGCGGCCCGGATCGCCGGCAGGCACTGGACACGGTCGTCGAGTACCTGCGCCCGCTGCCGCTCGAGGGGGTCCTGACCTGCCGGTCCACCGCCGAGCGGACCGGGCGCCGGTTCGTGTCGCACCGTACCGAGCTCGTGCTGCCGGACGGGCGGACGGGCGCGGTCGTGCGAACGTCGACGGCGGTGATCTCCCGCGCGGGGTGATCTCGGGGGATACTGCGGAGGACGCGCCCACCACACGCGATCCGGGACCCCTGCCGATCCCGGGTACGAGGAGCAGTGACGCCCACATGCCCGCCCACCCCCGAGTCGCGGTCATCGGTGCCGGTCCGTCCGGCCTCTACGCCGCCGCCGCGCTGGCGACCTCCGACGTCCCCGTGGACGTCGACGTCCTGGACCGGCTGCCCGCCCCGTACGGCCTGGTCCGCTACGGCGTGGCCCCCGACCACGTGAAGATGAAGTCGGTGATCCGGGTGCTCCGGAAGCCCTTCGCCGACGGCTCCCGGGTCCGGTTCCTGGGCAACGTCCGGGTCGGCGAGGGGGGCGTGCCGCTGGACGTGCTGCGTGAGCACTACCACGCGATCGTGCACGCCTCCGGCAGCTCGGTGGACCGCGGCCTGGGCATCCCCGGCGAGGAGCTGCCCGGCAGCCACGGCTCCGGGGCGTTCGTCAGCTGGTACTGCGGACACCCGGACTTCGTCGACCTGGACCCCGCGCTGGACCACCCCGGTGTGGTCGTGGTGGGGGCCGGGAACGTGGCGCTCGACGTCGCGCGGGTGCTGGCCCGCGGGCACGTCGAGATGGCCGCCACGGACGTCCCCGACCGCGTGCTGGAGGCGCTGCGGGGCAGCGGGGTCACGGACGTGCACGTCGTCGTCCGGCGCGGTCCCGAGCACGTCAAGTTCACCCCCGCCGAGCTGCGCCAGATCGGCGACCTGGCGGGGGTGCAGGTCCTGGTGCACGACGACGGCGTGCTCGCCGCGGGCGTCCCCGAACCGGAGGAGCGCAGGCAGAAGCAGAACATCGCCATGCTCACGCAGTGGGCGGCCGATCCCGGCGAGCCCGCGCCGCGGCGCATCCACCTGCACTTCCACCGCACCCCGGTCCGGCTGCTCTCCGAGGGTGGGAGGGTCGCGGGGATGGTCGTCGAACGCACCGGCGGCGGACCGGAGGAGATTCTGGACGCCGGGCTCGTGGTGCGGGCGATCGGGTACGCCGGGGAGCCGATCCCCGGACTGCCGTACGACGAGGCCGCGGGGATCGTGCCGAACGAGGGCGGTCGCGTCGCGCCCGGCTCGTACGTCACCGGTTGGATCAAGCGCGGGCCGACCGGGGTGATCGGGACCAACAAGGGAGACGCCGTCGAGACCGTCGCCGCCCTGCTGGACGACCTGCACACCCTGCCGGACCCGCTGCATCCCGAGCCGGAGTCCGTGGTCGAGGTGCTGGAGGCCTACGGAATCGAGCCCGTCACCTGGACGGACTGGGAGCGCCTGGACGCCGAGGAGGTCCGGCTCGGCGCCGCGCGGGGCGACGCGGAGCGGGTCAAGGTCGCCGAGCTGGCCGAGATGCTGGCCGCGGCCCGAGGCCGCAGCCGCACCCCGTCGAGATGACCTCGGTCTCGACCGATCAGTAGGGGTCGACGGACTCGACGGCGGGCAGGGTGCGAAGGTGCGCGGCGAAGTCCGCCGCCTCCTCCGCGGTCATGCTGACGCTGCAGGTCAGCGCGCTGCACCCGACGCCCTCGCGGACGTCCACCGCCATCTCCTTGACCAGGGTGGCGCAGGCGCGCAGCTCGGCGGTGACCGCCAGGACGCCGTCCATCCCCTGCGTGGTGATGATCGTGTGCCGGCGCAGGATGCGGGAGGCGGTGGTGGGGCGGTCGATCGTGATGCTCATGGGAGTGCTCCGGGGTGCGTTCGTGACGTGCGGGAACGCGAGCCAGGTCTCGGCAGGGTTCTCGACTTCTCAGAAGGCGGGGCGAGAGTCCCGCGGGCGCGACGGCGGCCTGGTTCAGCCGGCGCGCCGGGCTACTACGAGCCCGAGACGCGCGGCGACGAGGATCGCTGCGATTCGCACGTCGAGGACACTAGCACGGGCGTGATCCACGCGACACCCGGTCCTGGTCGAGAAGAGAACAGGGCCCCGCCGAACGAATCCGGCGGGGCCCTGTCGTGGAGCGCGGGATCAGTCGGTCTGGTCCTTCGGTCGACCCGCCTCGGGGCGACCGGCCAGCTCGAGCTGCTGGGAGCGGGCGTCCGACTCCTCGAGCTCGCGGTGGTGGTTCTCGGCGCGTGCCCGCTCCAGGGCCACGGTCTCGTCGACCGGGTCCGGGGAGAGCAGCGACCCCGCGACGGGCTCGCCCGCCGAGCCCAGCTGGTTCATCCGCTTGGGCACCGGGGCGCCCTGGTAGTCCAGCGGGATGGCGTGGCCGTGCGAGTCGACACCGGCCAGCGGCTGGTGCACCTCGATGAACTCGCCGTGCGGCAGCCTGCGGATGATGCCGGTCTCGATGCCGTGCTCCAGCACCGCGCGGTCGGCGCGCTGCAGCCCGATGCACAGCCGGTAGGTCACCCAGTAGGCGATCGGCGGGACCACCAGCAGGCCGATGCGGCCCGCCCACGTCGTCGCGTTCAGCGAGATGTGGAAGAAGTAGGCGATCCAGTCGTTGACGCCGCAGAGCACCAGCCACACGTAGAACGAGATGCCCATGGCGCCGAGCGCGGTGCGGACCGGGACGTCCCGCGGACGCTGCAGCAGGTTGTGGATCGCGGTGTCGCCCGTCATCCGCCGCTCGACGGCGGGGTAGAAGCCCGCCACCACGAACAGCACCGGGAGGAACGCCACCGTGGCCCAGAACGCCGCCGGGATCGTGTAGGTGCCGAAGAGGTAGATCTCCCACGGCGGGAAGATGCGCGCCATGCCCTCGGAGAAGAGCATGTACCAGTCCGGCTGCGAGCCCGCCGAGATGTGCGCGGGGTCGTAGGGGCCGAGGTTCCAGATCGGGTTGATCTGGAAGACGCCCGCCATGATCCCGATAACGCCGGTGACGACGGCGAAGAACGCGCCGCCCTTCGCCGCGAACGCCGGGAGGATCCGGACGCCGACGACGTTGGTCTCCTTGCGGCCCGGTCCGGGGAACTGGGTGTGCTTCTGGTACCAGACCAGGCCCAGGTGCACGCCGATCAGCGCGAGCAGGATGCCCGGGAAGATCAGCACGTGGACGATGTAGAGCCGCGGGATGATCTCGGTGCCCGGGAACTCACCGCCGAAGAGCAGCCAGTGTGCCCAGGTGCCGATCACCGGGATCGACATGATGAAGCCCGAGGCGATGCGCAGGCCGACACCGGAGAGCAGGTCGTCCGGCAGCGAGTAGCCGGTGAAGCCCTCGAGCATGCCCAGCAGGATCAGCACCAGGCCGATGACCCAGTTGGTCTCACGCGGCTTGCGGAACGCGCCGGTGAAGTAGACCCGGAACATGTGCGCGACCATCGAGGCCACGAACAGCAGCGCGGCCCAGTGGTGGATCTGGCGCACGAACAGCCCGCCGCGGACCTCCAGGGAGATCTCGAGCGCGCTCTCGAAGGCCCGGGACATGTGGATGCCGCGCATGTTGTCGAACGGGCCGTTGTACACGACCTCGGTCATGGACGGGTCGAAGAACAGCGCCAGGTACGTGCCCGAGAGGAGCAGCACGATGAAGCTGTAGAGGGCGACCTCGCCGAGCATGAACGACCAGTGGGTCGGGAAGACCTTGTTGAACTGCTTGCGCAGCCCCGCGGCCGGGTGGAACCGCTCGTCCGCCTCGTCGAGCGCGGCCGCAGCCCTGCTCGCCGATGACGTCGTGGGTGTGGTGATGGCGCTCATGGCCTCCGCTCCCAGAATGCCGGTCCGACAGCCTCGATGAAGTCGCTCCGTGCCACGAAGTAGCCCTCACTGTCCACGGTAATGGGCAACTGGGGAAGTGCGCGCGTCGCGGGACCGAAGACGGGACGTGCGTACTCGGTCGCGAGGAACTGCGACTGGTGGCACGGGCACAGGATCCTGTTGTCCTGTGCCTGGTAGAGCGACGTCGGGCAGCCCAGGTGGCTGCACACCTTCGAGAAGGCGTAGAAGTCGCCGTAGTGGAAGTTCTCCTGCCCCTGCCGCTTCACGGTGGGGGTGTCCGGCCGGAGCCGGATCAGCATGACCGGGGCGTCCGAGGCCCGCAGCGCGCGCAGCAGGGCCTCCTCGTCGCCGCGGTCGCTCTCCCGGAACGGGAACACGGTCTCCATGGAGCCGGGCTCCATGTCCTCCGGGCGGACCCGGGAGATCTCGTCCAGGATGCCGGTGTCCCTGCGCAGGTAGACGGTCTCGCCGTTCTCCGGCCGCCAGGGGGTGTGCCAGAGCGCGGCGTCGTCGCCGCCCTTCCACGGGTTGCGGATCAGCGGTCCGAGGGCCGCGATGCCGAGCCCGATGCCGAAGATGCCCGCGGCGGCACCCGCCGAGCGAGTGATCATCTTGCGGCGCGCGATGTCGGTGGTCCGCCCCGCCGACGCGAGCTGGACCATGATCGTCTTGCGGTCGACCTCGTCCGAGCGGCCGTCGTGGCGCTGCTGGACCGAGACCTCCTCGGGGAAGAACTTCCGCACGTAGGAGATGACCCCGATGCCCAGCGCGAGCACCGCGAAGCCGAACAGGAACCCGACGACCGGCGTGTAGAAGTGGTACCAGTCGTACCCCGGCTGACCCGGCGCGACGTACTCGTGCGGCCAGGCGATGAACGCGACGATGAAGCCCAGCGCGGCGAGCGCGGAGAGCACGAACCAGGTCGCGACGGACCGCTCGGCCCGCTTCTCCGCGCGCGTGCCCTTGATCGGCCACTTCGGAGCGTTGTGCACCACCTCGACGTCGTCGAGGCTGCTCGCGAGCCGCTCGAGCTCCTCGGGCGACATCCGCTCAAGCTCTTCGGGGGTGGGCCGCCCCGTGCCCGTGGCGCTCAATTCTTCGCTCCCAACCACATGGCGAATCCGATGATCGACGTGAGGCCGACGATGAAGATGACGACGCCCTCGGTCGTCGGGCCGAGGCCCCCGAGCGGGTTGCCACCCACCTGGTTGTTGCCGTCGGTGACCGACTTGACGTAGGCGATGATGTCCCGCTTCTCCTCCGGCGTGAGCTGCCGGTCGCCGAACTTCGGCATGTTCTGCGGGCCGGTGAGCATCGCCGTGTAGATCTGCTCCTCGGTGGGGGCCTCGAGGCTCGGCGCGTACTTGCCGGACGAGAGGGCGCCACCGACACCGGTGAAGTTGTGGCAGCTCGCGCAGTTCAGCCGGAAGAGCTGCCCGCCGCGGGCCGGGTCGGCGCCGCGCAGGGCCGCCCCGGTCTGCGCCGGGGTCTCCGGGCCGCCGCCGTTGGCCTGGACGAAGGCGCCGAGCGCGTCCAGGTTGGCCCGACCCTCCTCGGTGTCCGGGTCGAACTGGGGCAGCGGGGGCTTGCGCATGGCCTGCGCCTCCTGGCGGGCCAGCGGCATGCGGCCCGAGGAGACCTGGAAGTAGACGGCCGCGTCCCCGACGCCGATGAGGCTGACGCCGCGGTCCTGCACACCCTGCAGGTTCGACCCGTGGCAGGTGATGCAGGCCTGGTTGTAGAGCTGCTCGCCCTTGGCGATCAGCGCGGTGTCCGGCTGCGCCTGGGCCTCGTTCACGGTCCCGGTCGTCTCGCTGAACGCGTAGGCCATTCCGCCGGTGAGGACGAGTGCGGCGCCGAGGGCCGTGGCCGCGGCGAAGCGCCGCTTGAGCTTGCCGTGGCCCCACCGCCTGCGCGGGGGCCGTGTGGTGGATTCGGTGGTCATCGTCGGCGTCTCACCCTCACGGTGGTCGTGCTGTCGGTTCGGGGACAACGGAGTGCTTCTCGCCCGCTACCGGATGAAGTAGATGACGGCGAACAGGCCGATCCACACCACGTCGACGAAGTGCCAGTAGTACGACACGACGATCGCCGCGGTGGCCTGGGCCGGGGTGAACTTGCTGAGCTTCGTGCGGATGAGCAGGTAGATGAACGCGACCAGCCCGCCCGTGACGTGCAGGCCGTGGAAGCCGGTCGCCAGGTAGAAGACGGTGCCGTAGGCGCTCGACGAGATCGTCGTCTCGTGCTCGGTGACCAGCGTGTGGTACTCGTTGATCTGCCCGAGCACGAAGAACGTGCCCATGAGCAGCGTCAGCAGGTACCAGCGCCGCAGGCCGAACACGTCGCCGCGCTCCGCTGCGAACACGCCGAACTGGCACGTGAACGACGACGCCACGAGGACGATCGTCACCACCAGGGCGTAGGGGACGTCGAGATGGGTCGGCGGCGGGGGCCACTCGCCGACGTTCTGGGCGCGCGCGGTGAAGTAGATCGCGAACAGACCGGCGAAGAACATCAGCTCGCTGGACAGCCAGACGATGGTGCCGATGCTGACCAGGTTCGGTCGGTTCAGCGAGTGGATCCGCGCGCTGATGTTGGGAGCCGCTGTCGTCACCCGGGCATTATGACCCACAACTTCTACAACGTGTCGTCAGACCCGGTCTTGTTCTTCGAGAACGCCTGACGGGCTGACGGGGTTCCGGTGGCTAGGATGCTCCGCGTGACCAGCCCCACGCCCAGGACCGTGCTCGTCTTCAGCCATCGTCCCGAGGTCAGGGAGGGTCTGGTCAGCGCGATCGGGCGCCGCCCGGCACCGGACGTCGGCCGGGTCCGCTACCTCGAGGTCGGGGGGATCGCCGAGGTCCTCGCCGCGTGCGACGCCGGTGAGGTGGACCTCGCGATCCTGGACGGCGAGGCCCAGCCGACCGGCGGCCTCGGACTGTGCCGCCAGCTCAAGGACGAGATCACGGACTGCCCGCCGATCGTCGTCGCGGTGCGGCGCGCGGACGACCGGTGGCTGGCCACGTGGTCGCGCGCGGACGCCGTGCTCGTGCACCCGCTGGACCCGCTGACGGCCGCGGAGACCGTCGCGGACGTGCTGCGCGGCCTGCCGGCGCCCGCCGTCCAGTGACGGCGGGCCAGACCTGGCCCGCGCTGCTCGGTCAGCTGATCGGCGGGCGGGACCTCACCGCGGACGACACCGCCTGGGTGATGGACCAGGTGCTCTCCGGCAGCGTGACCCCGGCCCGGCTGGCGGGCTTCCTCGTCGCGCTGCGGGCGAAGGGGGAGACGGCGGCGGAGATCACCGGGCTCGCCGCGGCGATGCTGGCGCACGCCAACCGCATCGAGGTGGCGGACCGCTCCGTGGACGTCGTCGGGACCGGCGGGGACCAGGCGAACACGGTCAACATCTCCACGATGGCCGCGGTCGTCGTGGCCGCCGCCGGGGTGCCGGTGGTGAAGCACGGGAACCGGGCGGCATCGTCGGCGTCGGGCGCGGCGGACGTGCTCGAGGCGCTCGGGGTGGCGATCGACCTGCCGCCCGCCTCCGTCGTCTCCTGCGTCGCGGAGGCCGGGATCGCGTTCTGCTTCGCGCCCGTCTTCCATCCCGCGATGCGCTACACGGGCCCGGTGCGCAGCGAGCTCGGCGTGCCCACCGCGATGAACATCCTCGGCCCGCTGACCAACCCGGCCCAGCCCGCCGCGGGCCTGGTGGGCTGCGCGGACGCCCGGCTGGCTCCGGTGATCGCCGAGGTGCTGGCGGGGCGCGGGGCGTCGGCGCTGGTCGTGCGGGGCGACGACGGGCTGGACGAGCTGACCACGACCACCACCAGCACCGTCTGGGTCGCGGGTGGGGGAGCGGTCGCGCGCTCGTCCCTCGACCCGACCGTGCTGGGACTCCAGCCCGCCACCCGGGAGGACCTGCGCGGCGGGGACGCCGGGGTGAACGCCCAGGTGGCCCGTGACCTCGTCGCGGGCAAGGCCGGTCCGGTGCGGGATGCAGTGCTGCTCAACGCCGCGGGGGCACTGGCGGCCTTCGACGGTCCGGTCACGGACCTGGAGGCGGCGCTGCGGGCCTGCCTCTCACGGGCGGCGGAGGCGATCGACTCGGGCGCCGCGGAGCGGGTGCTGGCGCGGTGGGCCGAGGTGTCCACGCGCCTCAAGGGCTGACCGCACGCTCCTCCGAAGGGCCCGTCGCACGGTGTGCGGCGGGTCCTTCGTCGTCGTGGGGCCCTCACGGACGGGGTCGTGACGCCGCGTCACAGTCGTCGTGACGGCTCGTGAGAACGCCTGCTCGGACGAGTGGTGACACGTGCTCGGCGCCGCCGACCGGGTCGCTGCACAGGGTGACGCCCGACTGGTGGTCGCATCACGCGATCGGGCGGCTTCGGGCCGTAACCGGTGACGGACCGCTGCGAAACGCACCACTATTCACGTCAGCACCACCTACCCCACTGACACCACGCGGCCCACCGGCCCGTGGCGCTCCGCTCGCGGAGGGTCGCGGTCGAGGCGGTCTCGTCGCCCATCCGGGGCGGCGGGTGGTGCACGGAAAGGCGACTGACCCATGAGGCTTCGAGCCCGCAAGCACCTCACCGTCCTCGCGGCGGTGGGCGTCCTGGCCCTGCTCGGGCCCGGGGTCGCCCTGGCCGCGAACCTGACCGCCACCCCGGCGGGCACCGTGAACGCCCCGGCGACGGGCCTGCTCGCCGCCGAGGCGACGGGGGCGCCGTCGCTGGGGGACATCCCGACGGCCGCGGCGCAGGCCGATCCGTCCGGTTCCGACACGGCCTCGGGTCCGGACACGACCTCCGGCAGCGACACGACCTCCGGCAGCGACACGGCGTCCGGGACGGACGAGGCCGCGGAGCCCGCGGCCGGTGACGCGAAGACGGGTGAGTCGGCTCCGGGCGGTGGCTCCTCCGCCGACGGCGCCGCCGCGAAGCCCGCGGCAGGCGCCGCGGCGCCCGGGGGGAATCCCTCCGCGACCGCGGGTGGGGGAGGCGCCGGTGCGCAGGCCGGGGACACCACGGCGCAGGCCGGTGCCGGCGTGGCCACCGCAGCCGAGCGCTACGGGTGGGGCACCCCGTTGCCGCAGTCGGACGAGTTCGACTACGTCGGCACCCCGAACGCCGAGAAGTGGGAGACCATCGACGGCTGCTGGAAGGGCCACGACGGCAACGGACAGCGCTGCGGGGCCAACAGCACCGTCGACGGGGAGAAGCTGATCCAGAAGGGGAGCGCGAACGGCGACACCGGCTGGCTCGCCTCGAAGCTGGACCAGCAGTACGGCCGCTGGGAGGCGAGGGTCCGCTCGTTCAACACCGGCGACAGCGGCAACGAGTACCACCCACTGCTCATCGTCTGGCCGCAGTCGGGCAGCTGGCCGCAGGACGGCGAGTACGACTTCCTGGAGAACCAGGCCCCCGGGGAGGAGTGCGCCAACGCGTTCATCCACTACCCGCATCCGAACATGCCGGTGCAGCAGGAGTTCCAGGAGGAGAAGGACTGCGGCGCGCCGCTGTCCGAGTGGCACACCATCGCGTTCGAGTGGACCCCCGACCACGTGCGCGGCTACGTCGACGGCAAGGAGTGGTACACGCTCTCCAACGGCGCCGGGCCGGGCGGGCGCAAGAACATCCAGGACATGCCGTCGGGCCACCTGACGATCCAGTTCGACAACTTCTACGGCGGCGGCATGCGCGAGGCGAACTACGAGGTCGACTGGGTCCGGATGTACACCCTGGACCCGAAGGACCCCCAGCCCGGCGCGAACGCCGGTGCGGGTGCGGCCACGGCCGGGCCCGGCGGCGCGTCGACCGGCGGCGCCGCGGCGGCGACGGGTGCCACCCCGCCCGCCCCGAGCGACACCGGCCCCACGACCGCGGCACCGACGGGCGGCACCCCGACCGCCGGCTCCCCGGCCGCCACGACCACCGACTCCCCGTCGGGTTCGACCCCGGCTCCCGGCAGCCCGGCCGGAACGACGACCGGCGCGCCGCCCGGGTCGACCGCCTCGAGCGGCACCGCCCCGACCGGGGACTCCCCGGCGACCGATCCCACGTCCGCCGCGGCGACCGAGGACGGCACGAGCGGTTCCGGCTCGACGGCCGCGAAGCCCGCGGGCGCTCGGACGGCGGCCGTCGGCTGATCACGACGGGGCCGACCGCTCCGCACGACGAGGACGGACGGCGCTCCCTCGCCGAGGGGGCGCCGTCCGGCGCGGTCAGCCGCCGACGGCGAAGGCGGCGTCGGTGTCCGCGCTGGAGTAGGAGCGGAAGGCGATGTGGGTGTCCGTGTGCTGCACACCCTCGACCTTCGACACGTGCCCGGCGATGACGTCCGCGAGCTGCTCGTGCTGCTCGACCTTGACGATCGCGATCAGGTCCACGTCCCCCGCGCAGGAGTAGACCTCGGCGACCCCGTCCAGGTCCGCGATGGCCTGTGCGGTCTCGGGGATCCGATCGGCGTCGGTGTGCACCAGGACGATCGCGGTGATCACGGGCTCTCCTTCACTTCGACGAGTCCGCTCAACCTAGTGCGTGCACCGCGGCCCGGCCCGCCTCCGTCCCCTCCCGCGCGCGGGCGGCCCATCCGCCCCAGCGCGCCGCCCCGTACGCGGGCTCGGCCCACGGCTCGCAGTACACGAGCCGGGTCCCCCCGCTGGTCAGCCAGCGGTAGAGCAGCCGGACCTCCTCGGGCGGCGCCCCGTGCAGCGGCCCGGGCCCGGGCAGGATCGTCTGCGCACCGGTGCGCATCGCCTCCACCACCGGCATCGGGCGCACACCGCGGCGCGCCACGTCCGCCGCCGCCAGCTGCCCGTACCGGACGACAGCGAGCTCCCAGCCCCCGCGCCCGTCCGGCCGAGCGCCCACCAGCTCGGGCTGCGCGGCCAGCTCGGCGAGGCTCTGGCGCCTGGTCAGCGCCCCGATCAACGCGACGAGCCGGTCCCGGTCGCCCGCCGCCTCCTCGTACCGCTCCTGGTCCGCCAGGACCTCCACCTCGCCGACCAGCGCGGCCAGCTCCGCGTCCCGCCGCCCCGCGACGAGGTCCCGCCACCGCGTGACGGCCGGGGCGTACTCCTCCCGGCTCTGCAGTCCGGCACAGGGCGCCCCGCAGCGCCCCAGCTCGTGGAGCATGCACGGCGTGGCCGACGGCGCGCGGGCCGGGATCCGCTGCGTGCAGCGCCGTAGGGGCACGGCGTCCAACAGCGTGTGGACGGCGGACTCCGCCGCCCGGTGGGAGGTGAACGGCCCCAGTGCCCCCTCCTTCGGCGAGGTGACGACGGACAGCCGGGGGAAGGCCTCCTCCGTGGGCGCGACCCACCACACCCGCCCGGGATTGCGCGAGCGCCGGTTGTACTTCGGCTTGTGCGCCGCGAGCAGCCGCAGCTCGCGCACCCCGGCCTCCAACGCGTGTGCGCAGACCACGGAGTCCACCCGCTCGGCGAGGGCCACCATGTCCCGGATCCGCCGCCGCCGCTCGCCCGCGGTGAAGTAGCTGCGGACCCGCCTGTGCAGGTCCCCGCTGGTCCCGACGTACAACACCTCCTCCCGCGGCCCACGGAACAGGTAGACCCCGGGCGCCGAGGGCACGGCCGCGGCCAGGTGCCGCTGCTGCCGTTGCCGCTGGGTGGGGCGGTGGGCCGAGGCCTCGCGGGTGAGGGCGAGCAGCTCCTCGAGGCTCTGCACCCCGAGGTTCCCGATGCGCTCCAGGAGGTGGTGGAGGACCTCGACGGTGGCCCGCGCATCCGACAACGCGCGGTGATCGGGTCGGGTCCGGGTGCCGAAGTGTCTGGCCAGGGCGCCGAGCCGGACGCTCGGACACTCGTCCCGGGTCAACGCCGCGCGGGCGAGGCGCGCCGTGCACAGAACCGGGGGCTTGGGCCAGGGCAGGCCGTAGCGCTCGCAGGCCGAGCGGAGGAACCCGGCGTCGAACGGGGCGTTGTGCGCCACCAGGACGGCTCCGGACAGGAACTCCAGGACGGACGGCAGCGCCGCCTCCATCCGCGGCGCGGCCCGCACCATCGCCGTGGTGATCCCGGTGAGCGCCACGATGTTCGGCGGGATGCCGGTCCCCGGGTCGACCAGCGTGGCCAGCTCGCCGAGCCGCTCGCCGCCTCGCACCTTGACGGCGCCGACCTCGGTGATCCCGTCCCGCTGGTGGGAGCCGCCGGTGGTCTCGAGGTCCAGCACCACGAAGGTCACCTCGCGCAGCGGGGTGCCGAGCTCGTCGAACGACAGCTGGGGAGCGGTCACGGGCCGAACACTAGTTCGACCCACCGACAGTTCTCGCACACCCGTTCGAGCGTGTCGCGCTCCGACCGGCCCCGGTGGCGCGGTCGAGTGGAGTCCGCGCGGCGGTCGGGCAACTCGTGGCTGGCCGCGTCGATCGGGGATAACCTTGTCCGATGTACCCGGAGGACGCCGAGCCCGTCGAGGGTTCCGTCGTGCCTCCGGAGCCCGCGGACCCGGCCGACCTCGACTGGGGCCTGCTGCCCGACCCGGTCCGGCACCGGCTCGCCGAGGTCGCGGCCACGGCCGTCGGGAACATGCCGGGCCCGGAGATCCCCGGGTCGTTGCGGCCCTTCGCCCGGTTCACCCCCGCCAAGCGCGCCCGGCTCGGTGGCTCCGCCCTGGTGCGCGAGCTCCGGCGAGACGGTGCCTTCCGTACCGCGGTCGTCGCGTGGTGGGAGGAGCACCGGCCCGGCGAGCTGGCCGCGGGCCCGGACGAGCCGATCGCCTCGGCCGCCGCCGCGGTGATCACCGGCGCGCCGGGCGCCCGGGCCGCGGTCGCCGCCGTCGCCCGCCGGGGGGACGCCGCGGAGGCCCGCGCCGAGCGGGACGAGGCCCTGGCCCGGGCGGACAAGCTGACCATCGAGGTCGAGCGGCTGCGCAACGAGCTCGCGGAGGCCCGCGACCGGGCCCGGGAGGCCGCGGCCGAGCGCGAGCAGGAGTTCGTGCGGCTGCGGCGCAAGGTCTCCGAGCAGGGCACCGAGCTGCGCTTCGCGCGGGACGGCCGGGTCGAGCTGGAGAGCGAGGTCGCGCGGCTGCGCGCCGGGGCGGACGAGCGGCTCGCCGCCGCGCTCGCCGAGCGGGACCGGGAGCGTGCCCGCGCGGACGAGGAGCGCGCCCGCGCCCAGCGGGCGGCGGCCGAGGTCGCCTCCGCACGGCAGGCGGCCAAGGAGGCCAGGCAGGGGGACGAGGTGCGTCTCGCCCTGCTGCTGGAGACCCTGGGCGGGGCCGTGTCCGGGCTGCGGCGCGAGCTGTCGGTGGGCGGGGGCGGGCCGCGGCCCGCCGACCTGGTGGCCGGGCCCACCGTCACGCGCGGTCAGCCCGTGGTCAACCTGAGCACGCTCGACGCGATGCTGGCCCTGCCTGCGGCGCACCTGATCGTGGACGGCTACAACGTCAGCAAGACCGGCTATCCGGAGCTGCCGCTGGCGGATCAGCGCAGCAGGCTCGTGGGGCAGCTGGGGGCGCTGGCGGCCCGCACCGGGGTCGAGGTCACCGTGGTGTTCGACGGCGCGGCCGTCACCGCCGCCCAGACCCGCGGCGCGCGGGGGGTGCGGGTGCTGTTCAGCGATGCCGGCGTCATCGCGGACGACGTGATCCGCGACCTGGTCGCCGCCGAGCCCCAGGGCAGGCCGCTGCTGGTGGCCTCCTCCGACCGGGCGGTCGCGGAGTCGGTCCGCCGCAAGGGCGCGCACGCGGTGCCGTCCTCGGTCCTGCTGGGTCGTCTGCGGGGCTGAACGTCGGGCCCGTCGTCCGCGGTCGCGGGGCGGGCGACAGCGCGGCGCAGCTCGACTGCTGTGCCCACAGGGAGGCGGGTACGGGCCCGGGAGCGGGTTCGCGCAGGTCAGGGCATGGCATCGGAAACTGTCGGTGGTGGGCTCTAGCGTGCGCCGCAGATCAGGTCACCGGACGCGAGGAGGGCACGATGATCGTCGACTGCGACAGCTGCGAGGTCCGTGGGGCGGCCTGCGGGGAGTGCGTGATCGGGGTCCTGTTGGGCGTCCCCGAGGTGCCGAAGGCGGGTGAGCCGTCGCCGTCCGGCGCGCCGCAGGTACAGCTCGACGCAGCCGAGCGGCGCGCGTTGGCCATCCTGGCGGACCAGGGACTGGTGCCGCGGTTGCGCGTGGTCCCCATGGACGGCCGCCCCGTCACCGGGACCGGGGGTGCGGAGGCCGAACAGCGCAACGCTGGGTAGTCCTCACGGGGCGAATCGGGCGTCGTCGTCGCAGCGTGTGGGGGAGACCGCTCGCAGCGCTCCCGGTCGGGCGTGCGCTGGACGGGTGAATCACACGCTCGTAACCTCCAGCGCGTTCCCGTGTTCGAGGGCCGTCTCCCCAGGGTGGTCGCGCGGGAACGCCACCGCCGGTGCGCTTCCCCCGCAGCGCTGCCCGGAGCTCCCCGTCCGGGCGCGGCGGTGCCGAGGAGGGAGTCGCGCGACGTGGGACCCCGAGACCCGTCGAAGGATGGCCCGCACCGATCCGGTGCCGCCGACGACCTCCCGCGTGGTGTGCGGCGCCGTGCCGAACCGGACCGCGACCGTCGGCCGAGTCCCCGCGAGGGGCTGACGGGCCACGGTCGAACAGGCCACGGTCGAGGCGGACGCCGTCTCCGCGGGCTGTTCCCGATCGCTGTCGTCCTCCTCCTGGCCCTTCCGTTCGGTGCGGGTGTGGCGTCCGCGGACCCGCGGCTGCCCGGCATCCCGCTTCCCGCGATCCCGACCCCCGGCTCGGCCCCCGCACCCGAGCCCCCGACCGGTGTCGGACCCGTGCCCGGAGCCACCGATCCCCTCCCGGCCGCTCCCGAGGGTGTGACACCGGGTCCGGCCGAGGCCGCGCCCACCCCGGAACCACCTCGCACCGCGGACGAGGCGCGGCAGCGGCTGGGCGAGGTGCAGCACGAGGCCGAGGCGCTGACCGAGCAGTGGCACGCCGCCACGGACGAGTTCACGGCCAGGCAGGAGGAGGCGGACCGGCGGAACGAGGCCGTCGAGCCGCTGCGCAGGGAGGCCGACGCCGCCCGGGCGGACGAGGAGACCTACCGGCGGTCGCTGGAGGACGTCACCCTCGCGTTCTTCGACAACGGCAGGCTGGACCAGTTCAACGCCCTGCTCTCCAGTCCGTCGCCGCAGGACTACCTGGACCAGATGTCCGCGCTGGAGACCCTGTCGGCGGACCGGCTCGTCGCGCTGCGGGACCTGCAGGGCAAGGTGGACCGGGCCGTCCGCACCCAGGCGGACGCCGACCAGGCCACCGCGGAGGCGCAGACGGCCGCGGACGCCGCCCACCGCGCGGCGGACGAGATCGCCGGGCGCAAGGCGGACGCCGAGCGCCGGATCGACGAGGCCGAGGACCTGCTCCGGCAGCTCAGCCCGCGCGACCGCGCCCTGCACAACGGCCCGGACGAGGAGGCCCCGGACGTCGCCTGGGGTTCCGGGGTCGGCGCGGACGCCCTGCGCGCCGCGGCGACCAAGCTGGGCAAGCCCTACTCGTGGGGTGCGGGCGGGCCGAACTCCTTCGACTGTTCGGGGCTGACGTCCTGGGCGTTCCGGCAGGCCGGCATCACGCTGCCGCGCTCGTCCAGCGCACAGTCCACGGTCGGCCGCGCGGTCTCGTGGAACGAGCTGCAGCCCGGCGACCTGGTCTTCTACTACTCCCCGGTGAGCCACGTCGGCATCTACGCGGGCAACGGCACGATGATCAACGCCCCGCAGAGCGGCGACGTGGTGAAGTACCAGAAGGTCAACCGCAGCGTCTTCACCGGTGCGCGCCGGGTCTGACCCGGCCCGGTGATCCGCGGTCGGGGAGCGCCGCGGTCGCCCGCCGACCCCTCCGCGCCCGACCCGTGGATCATGGCGGTCGGTCCGCGCAGCTCACCGGGGGGTCGCTACGGTCGGTCGGTGGCCCGCACCCTCCTCGTCACGAACGACTTCCCGCCCCGCCGCGGGGGCATCCAGAACTACCTGCGGGCGCTCGCGGACCGGCTGCCGCCCGGGGAGCTCGCCGTGTACGCCCCGGCGTGGGAGGGCGCCGCGGAGTTCGACGCCGGACTCGGCTATCCGGTGCACCGCCATCCGACCTCTCTGATGCTGCCGGTGCCGAGCGTCGCGCGGACCGCCGCCGAGCTCGTCGAGGAGCACGGGGCGACGACGGTGTGGTTCGGCGCGGCCGCCCCGCTCGCGCTGCTGGGGCCGTACCTGCGGGGCGTGGGCGTCGAGCGGATCGTGGCCAGTACCCACGGGCACGAGGTCGGCTGGTCGATGGTGCCGGGCGGACGGCGGGCGCTGCGCCGGATCGGGGACGACGCCGACGCCGTCACCGTGGTCTCGCGGTACACCCGGGGTCGGTTCGCGGCGGCGTTCGGGCCGCGGGCCGCGCTCGAGCACGTGCCGCCTGCGATCGACCCGGAGGTCTTCCGGCCCGATCCGGCCGCCCGCGCGGAGCTGCGGGCGCGCTACCGGCTGGGGGAGGCTCCCGTCGTCACCTGCCTGTCCCGGCTGGTCGCGCGGAAGGGGCAGGACGCGCTGATCGGCGCGCTCGGACCGCTGCGCGAGCGGATCCCGGGGGCCCGGCTGCTGATCGTGGGGGACGGGCCCGACCGGGACCGGCTGCGCCGGTTGGCCCGGGGGGACGAGGCCGTGGTGTTCACCGGTGCCGTGCCCGCGGACGAGCTGGCCGCCCATCAGGCCGTCGGGGACGCGTTCGCCCTCCCGTGCCGGACGCGCGGCGGCGGGCTGGACGTCGAGGGGCTGGGGATCGTCCTGCTGGAGGCCCAGGCGTGCGGGGTGCCGGTGGTCGCGGGGGACAGCGGCGGGGCACCGGAGACGGTGCGGCCGGGGGAGACGGGGCACGTCGTCGACGGGCGGGACCGGGACGCGTTGGTCGCGGCCCTCGCCGACCTGCTGGCCGATCCCGACCGCGCCCGCGCGATGGGGGCGGCGGGACGCGTGTGGATGGAGCAGGCCTGGACCTGGCCGACCCAGGTCGACCGCCTCCAGCACCTGCTGACGGGCTGCGCCAGGGTCTGATGATCAGGCCCGGTGGAGAGCAGCAGACCCCGGCGCAGGGTTCGAGGCTCGGAAACCTGCGTCCGGGTCTGTTGATCACCGCGTGGGGTCGGATCAGGCGGGCTGCTTGTCCGTCGCGGGGGAGTAGAGGGCCTGGATCTCCTTGGCGTAGCGGTCCGCGACCACGCTCCGCTTGATCTTCAGCGTCGGGGTGAGCTCGCCGCCGCCCTCGGTGAAGTCCACCGGGAGGATGCGGAACTTGCGGATCTGCTCGGCGCGGGAGACCGCCTGGTTGGCCTCCTCGACCGCGGCGGCGATCTCGCCGCGCAGCTCGGGGTCGTCCACCAGGTCCGCCGCCGAGGACGGGTCCTCGCCCGCGGCCTTGCCGTTGCGCTCCCGCCAGCCCGGCAGTGCCTCGGGGTCGATGGTGATCAGTGCCGCGATGAACGGCTGCCCGTCCCCGACGACCATGCACTGCCCGACGAGCGCGTGTGCCCGCAGCCGGTCCTCCAGCACCGCGGGGGCGACGTTCTTGCCGCCCGCGGTCACCAGGATCTCCTTCTTCCGGCCGGTGATCGTGAGGAACCCGGCGTCGTCCAGGGCGCCGATGTCCCCGCTGTGGAACCAGCCGTCCTCGATCGCCTCCGCGGTGGCCGCCGGGTTGTTCCAGTACCCGCGGAACACGATGCCGCCGGAGAGCAGGATCTCGCCGTCCTCCGCGATCCGGACGGCGTGCCCGGGCACCGGCCGCCCGACCGACCCCACCCGCTGCGCGCCGAGCGCGTTGACGGTGACGCCCGCGGTGGTCTCGGTGAGCCCGTAGCCCTCGAGGATCGGGATGCCGACCCCGCGGAAGAAGTGCCCGAGCCGCTCGCCCAGCGGCGCCGACCCGGACACCGCGGCCACCACGTGACCGCCGGTGGCCTCGCGCAGCCTGCCGTAGACGAGCTTGTCGAACACCGCGTGCTTCAGCTTGAGCGCGAACGAGGCGCCGCCGGTGTCCTGCGCCCGGGACCAGGCGATCGCCACGTCGGCGGCGGCGTCGAAGATCCCGCCCTTGCCGCCGTCGTGCGCCTTCTGCCGGGCGCCGTTGTAGACCTTCTCGAACACGCGCGGTGCGGCGAGCAGGAACGTCGGCTGGAAGGTGCCGAGGTCCGCGAGCAGGTTCCTGGTGTCCGGCGTGTGCCCGATGACCGTGCGCGAGGCGATCGCGCCGCACTGGATGACCTTGCCGAACACGTGCGCGAGCGGCAGGAACAGCAGCACGGACCCGTCCGCGGCCAGCAGCTGGTGCAGCACCTCGCGGGTCGCCGCGATCTCGGTGAGCAGGTTGCGGTGGCTCAGCTCGCAGCCCTTGGGTCGCCCCGTGGTGCCGGAGGTGTAGATCAGCGTGGCCAGGTGGTCCGCCCCGACGGCCGCGCGGCGCGCGTGCACCTCCTCGACGGCCACCGCGGACCCGGCCTCGACGAGCGAGTCCACCGCGCCCTCGTCGATCACCTTCACGAACCCGTCCGTCTTCACCAGGCTCGCGTGGTGCGCGGTCTCGACGACGATGCCGACCGCCCCGGAGTCCTCCAGGATCCACGCGATCTGCGACGCCGACGACGTCTCGTAGATCGGCACGGTCACCGCGCCGACGGCGAGGATCGCGTAGTCCAGCAGTGTCCACTCGAACCGGGTGCGGGACAGCAGCGCCACCCGGTCGCCGGCCCCGACGCCCGAGGCGATCAGCCCGCGGGCCACGGCGGTGACGCGCGCGGCGAACTCCGCCGCGGTGACCGGGTCCCACTGCCCGGGGCTGGACTGGATCTTGAGCAGGGTCTCCCCGGGGTGCTCCACCTCGTGCGCGTACACGGCGTCGAGGAGGTTCTCCTCCGCACCGACCGTCACGGTGGCGGGGACGCTGTACTCACGCACGATGACGACCTCCTGGCCGGCGTTGACAGGTTACTGATGAGGAAAGATACCGCGTCGGGAGAACGGTGACGAGGTCCCGTTCGTCCGGTAGATCCCGATCTGCCGAGGAAGGGGGCCCCGAGTGCCCAGTGTGGACGTGGTGGACGAGACCTTCCTGGCCGTGCCGCCCGCGCGCGTCGCGCCGGTCTTCGCCGATCCGGCGGCCTGGCGGCGGTTCTGGCCGGACCTGGAGTGCGAGGTGATCACCGACCGCGGGGACGAGGGTGTGCGCTGGACCGTCGGCGGCGCGCTGACGGGGAGCATGGAGGTCTGGCTCGAACCCATGCTCGACGGCACGTGCCTCCACTACTTCCTGCGCGCCGACCCCGTGGGCCCGGACGGCCGCCCCGCCCCGCTCACCGGCCGTCGGGCGGCCCGGGAGCGACGGCGCCGCCAGCACCGCGCCAAGCGGATCGCCTTCGCGCTCAAGTCACACCTGGAGGACGGCCGCCCGCCGGGTGAGGCACCGTAAGGGGTATGCGCGTCCACGTCGTGTCCGATGTCCACGGCAACGTCGACGCGCTCGCCCGCGCGGCGGACGGGGCCGACGCGGTGTTCGTGCTCGGCGACCTGGTCGACTTCGTGGACTACGCGGACCCCACGGCGGGGATCCTCGGGCGGGTGCTGGGCGAGGACGTCAGCCGGGAGTTCGGGCGGGTCCGGCGCTCCGGCGGGCCGGGGGAGCTGGCCGCGTTCGCCCGGACGGCGTGGGGGCGCATCCCCGATCCCGCCGCCGTCATCTCCGAGGCCGTGGACGAGCAGTACGCCAAGCTCTTCGCGGTGCTGCCGGACGACACCTGGGCCATCCCCGGCAACGTCGACCTGCCGGAGCGTTGGTCCGCCCACCTGCACCCCGGCATCCGGGTGCCGGACGGCGAGGTGGTCGAGATCGGCGGCGCGCGCGTCGGGTTCGTGGGCGGGGTGCCGCTGCCGCTCGGGTTCCCGCCCCGGACGGGGGGGCCGTGGCGGCCGCACATGGTCGTCGCCGAGGAGTACCTCGCCGCGGTCGCCGGCATCGGGGAGGTCGACATCCTCTGCAGCCACGCCCCGCCGGAGGTCCCCGCGCTGCACTACGACGTCGTCACCCGGCGCCGGGAGCTGCCCGGGCTGGGGCTGCTCGACCTGATCCGGCGCGAGCAGCCGCACCACGCGCTGTTCGGGCACGTGCACCAGCCGTTGGCGGCGCGGGCCCGGGTGGGGGCGACGGAGTGCGTGAACGTCGGGCATTTCCGGCGGACCGGTCTGCCGTACGTGCTGCGGTGGTGAGAGGTAACCTCCGCGGCATGGCCGACGCGACGACCTCCTCGATCACCATCGACGCCGACCCGGACACGGTGATGGCGGTCATCGCGGACTTCGAGGCCTATCCCGAGTGGGCCGACCAGGTCAAGACGGTGGAGATCCTCGCCCACGACGGCGACCGCGCCGACCAGGTCCGCTTCTCGATGGACGCCGGTCCGATCAAGGACACGTACACGCTGGACTACGACTGGGCGGCGGACGGCCGCTCGGTGTCGTGGGTGCTGGTCAAGGGCCAGATGCAGAAGGCGCAGACCGGCTCGTACACGCTCGAGTCCTCCGGGTCCGCGCCGACGACGGTCACCTACAGCCTCGCCGTCGACCTGAACATCCCGATGATCGGGATGCTGCGCCGCAAGGCCGAGAAGGTCATCATCGACACGGCGCTCAAGGGCTTGAAGCGGCGCGTGGAGGGCCGCTCCTAGCGGACCGATACAGTGCGGCCCGTGCGGGTCGTGCTGTTCACCGGCAAGGGGGGCGTCGGGAAGACGACGCTCGCGGCGGCCACGGCCGTGCGCCTGGCCCGCTCCGGTCGCAAGACCCTGGTCGTCTCCACCGACCCCGCCCACTCGCTGGGGGACGCCCTCGACGCCGAGCTCGACGGCGACCCGGTCGAGCTGGAGCACGGGCTGTTCGCCGGGCACGTCGACACCCGGGTGCTGCTCGAGGGCGCCTGGGCGGGCCTGCAGGACCACCTGCGCAGCCTGCTGTCCGGGGCGGGGATCGACGAGCTCGTGGCGGACGAGCTGACCGTCCTGCCCGGCGTCGAGGACCTCCTCGCGCTGGCCGAGGTGCACCGCCTGGCGGCCTCCGGCCTGTGGGACGTCGTGGTGGTCGACTGCGGGCCCACCGCCGAGACCCTGCGCCTGCTCGGCCTGCCCGAGGCGCTCTCGGGCTACCTGGAGCGGCTGTTCCCCAAGCACCGCAGGGTGATCGCCGGGCTCGCGGGCGCGAACCAGGAGGGCTGGCAGCGCACCGTGGACGCGCTCGACGGGCTCGCGGTGCAGCTCGCAGGCCTGCGGGCGATGCTCGGCGACCGTGCGAGCACCTCGATCCGGCTCGTCCTCACCCCGGAACGGGTCGTCGCCGCGGAGACCCGCCGCACGGTCACCGCGCTCGCCCTGCACGACCTGCGGGTGGACGGGCTGGTGGTGAACCGGCTGGTCCCGGCCCCGCCGCCGTCGCTGCGCGGCCCGACCGCGCGGTGGCTGCGCGAGCGGTGGACCGAGCAGCAGGCGGTGCTGGAGGAGGTGCGCGGCGAGGCCGGGGTGCCGATGGCGACCGTGCCGTACGCCGCCGCCGAGCCCGTCGGGACCGAGGCGCTGCTCGCGGTGGCCGGGGCGCTCTACGGGGCCGCCGATCCCGTCGCGGTCGGCCCGGACACCGAGCCGGGACTGCGGGTGGAGCGCACGGCGGGCACCGGGACGTCCCGGGACTCGGAGTTCGAGCTGGCGCTGCGCCTGCCCGGCGCCGCGCACGGGCCGCTGGACCTGACCCGGGTGGGGGACGAGCTCGTCGTCACGGTGGGGGTCACGCGGCGGCGGGTCAGCCTGCCCGCGGTGCTGCGGCGGTGTGAAGTGGTCGGTGCCCGGCTCGAGGACGATGATCTGATCGTGACGTTCGTCCCCGATCCCGCCGTCTGGATGCAGCGGTGAGCGAGCCCGGATCATCGGCGCGGCGCTGCCCTCATTCCGACACCCTGACCGGTGAGCTCAAGGCGTTGGCGGTCGCGGCGCTGGACCGGCTCGGTCCGCTGCTCGAGGCCGCCCGCTCGGGGGAGCCCGCGCCGTCGAGCTGCGTGTCCTGCCCGGTGTGCGCCCTGCTCGCCGTGCTGCGCGGCGAGCGCCCCGAGCTGGCTGTGACGCTCGCGGACCACGCCGCGGGAGTCGTCGCGGCACTGCGCACGTTGATGGAGGAGGTGCCGGAGCGTCCGGCCGAGGGAGGGTCGGATGTCGGTACCCACGCACCACCGGCGGGCAGACGGGTCCAGCGCATTCCCGTCCACCGGGTCTGAGGTGCTCACCGTCGGGGTCGACGTCGGCGGCACCAGCGTCCGGGCGGGCGTGGTGGACGCGCAGGGCGAGGTGATCGACAGCGCGGGCACGGCCACGCCCAAGAGCGACGACGCGCTGGAACACGCGATCGCCTCCTGTGTCTCGGAGCTGACCACGCGACACGAGGTGTCGGCGGTGGGGCTGGCGCTGGCCGGCTTCATCGACGCCGACCGCGGGATCGTGCGGTTCGCCCCGCACCTGTCCTGGCGGGACGCGCCGGTCGCCGACCGCATGGCGGAGCGGATCGGGCTGCCGGTCGTCGTCGAGCACGACGCGAACGCCGCCGCCCTGGCCGAGCGCCGCTACGGCGCGGCCGCGGGCGCGTCCACCGTGGTGTTCGTGGCGGTCGGGACCGGGATCGGCGGCGCCCTGCTGCTCGACGGCGCGTTGTACCGCGGCGCGTACGGCGTCGCCCCCGAGCTGGGCCACCTGCGGGTGGTGCCGGACGGGCGGCCGTGCGAGTGCGGCAAGCGCGGCTGCTGGGAGCGCTACTGCAGCGGCACCGCGCTGGGCACCACCGCGCTGGAGATGCTCGCCGACCCCGACCAGGGGCCGTCGGTGCTGCACCGCGAGGCCGCGCGCGACCCGGGCCGGATCACCGGGCAGCGGGTCGCGGGCGCGGCGCGGGACGGGGACCGGCTCGCCCGGCGCGCGCTGGCCGAGATGGGCCGCTGGCTGGGGGAGGGGCTGTCGCTCGTCGCGGACGTCTTCGATCCCGAGCTGGTCGTGATCGGTGGTGGGGTCTCCACCTCGGCCCCGATGTTCCTCGACGAGGCCCGCGAGCACTACGCGAAGATCGTCACGGGCGCGGGCAACCGCCCCCTCGCCCGCATCCGCACCGCGCAGCTCGGGTCGGCCGCGGCGGTCGTGGGGTCCGCGGAGCTCGCCCGCGAGGCCGTGGCCACCCGTCCCTCGTGAGCCTCCCGTACCCCACAAACGGCACTCTTGTGCGGACCTACCGCACAAGAGTGCCGTTCGTGCGGTAACAGGCGACGGGTCAGACGGTCCCGTCGTCCTCGGAGTAGGGGTCGTCCTCCGGGGTGGGCTGCCACAGGCGCATCAGCAGCCACGTGAGCCCGCCCGCGATGGCGACCAGCCCGAGCGGCAGGCCGTAGAGCGACGACATGCCCAGCCACTGCGGCGCCGCGATCAGCACGATCCCGATCGCCACCAGCGCCAGCCCGACGACGGCCGCGGCGCCGAGGCGGGGCAGCGGCGGGGGCTCCGGCGGGACGTAGTGCTCGTCCGACTCCCGCAGCGGGTCGACCGCGGGGCCGGGCCGCGTGGGCGCGACCGGCGCGGGGGGTTCGACAGCGGTGGGGGCGGTCGGCCAGTCGGGGACGGTGCCCTCGGCCCGCCAGGACGCGACGATGTCGTCGAACGAGGAGGCGCCACCCTGGTCGCCCGCCTCGGTCGCGCGGTCGTTCCCGTCCTGCTCGCTGCTCATGCACGGGGCCTTTCGCCGGACGCCGCAGGGGACGGGTGCATCCTGACACGGACCGGGCCGGAACGGGGCCCGGGCTCCCTTGTTGTCGTGCGGATGAGCCGCTCCGTAGGCTGAGCACCCACGCGGTGAGGAGGCCCGACTCGGTGCTGTACTGGTGGTCGAAGTTCGTGCTCATCGGGCCGTTGCTGAAGCTGTACTGCCGCCCCTCCATCGAGGGCGTGGAGCACGTGCCCGAGCACGGTGGGGCGATCCTCGCGAGCAACCACCTCGCGGTGGCCGACTCCTTCCTGCTCCCGTTGCAGCTCAGGCGGCGGATGACGTTCCTGGCGAAGAGCGAGTACTTCACCGAGCCCGGGTTCAAGGGTTTCCTGAAGAAGCAGTTCTTCACCGGGGTCGGGCAGGTGCCCGTCGACCGGTCCGGCGGCAACGCCGCGCAGGCGGCGATGGACACCGCGGTGCGGCTGTTGCGCGAGGGCAACCTGCTGGGCATCTACCCGGAGGGCACCCGCAGCCCGGACGGGCGGCTCTACAAGGGCAAGACGGGCGTCGCGCGGATGGCGCTGGAGGCGGGCGTGCCCGTGATCCCGGTCGCGATGATCGGCACGGACAAGGTCAACCCCATCGGCTCCACGCTGTGGCGGCCGGGGCACGTGCACGTCAAGATCGGCGAGCCGCTGGACTTCTCGCGCTACGAGGGCATGGCGGGGGACCGGTTCATCGAGCGCTCGATGACGGACGAGATCATGTACTCGCTCATGGAGCTCTCCGGCCAGACCTACGTGGACCTCTACGCGGCCAGTGTCAAGGAGAGGGCGGAGCAGGCGAGGAAGGCGGAGCAGGCGGACGAGGCGGCCTGACGCGCGGGTGGCTCACCCGGCGCGGACGGCGGCGTTGGCGGCGTCCTGGGCCTGCTGGAGGCCCTGGGCGACCGGGACGCGGCCCGCGAACACCTCGCCCAGGATCGGGCTGAACGCGCGGGAGGCCGTGCCGAAGCGCGGACCCATCGGCGGGTCGATGGTCGCCGTGCCGCCGAGGGCGCCGAAGTAGCCGGTCTCGACCCCGCGCTCGCGCCAGTAGTCGAAGAACTTCTGCTGGGAGCCGGTGACCGCGGGCAGCGCCGCGCCGCGCCCGCCCACCGGGTTCGCGCCGGGCTCGGAGCCGATCCAGTCCAGCACGCGCACGACGGCCTCGGGGTGCGGCGTCTTGGCGTTCCCCGCGGCGACCACGCTGTTCACCACCGACACCCGCCCGGCAGGGCCCGCCACCATCGGCGCGATGCCCCACTCGAACCCGGCGCCGTCCGCGACGTTGCGCAGGTTGTAGGTGCCGGACTGGAAGAGCGCGAGCCTGCCGGAGAGGAACGCGTCCCGGGCGTAGTCGGCGTTGTCGTTGGTGTCGTCCGCCGGGGGCGCCACGTGGTGGACGTTGATCAGGTCGGTCAGGTACTGGAATGCCTGGACCGACGCGGGCTCGGCGAAGCTGAACGTGCCGTCCGGGGCCTGGAACCGGCCCCCGTTGGACCCGACGAAGTCGTAGTAGATCGCCTGCAGGTCGCGGCCTGCGTTGAAGCCGTAGCGGGCGACGTGCGCGGGGTCGAAGCCCGGCTGGTCCGCCGTGCGGCCCGCGGCGTCCACGGTGAGCCTGCGGAGGGCAGACAGCAGGGTGTCCTTCGCCGGGTCCGGGCTCCACGCCAGCGTCGTCGGGTCCACGCCCGCCCCGGCCAGCACGGCCTTGTTGTAGTAGGTGACGATCCGTCCGTCGGTCAGGGCGGGGACGCCCCAGAGACCGCCGTCGCGGCTGTACTGGTCCACGGCCGCGGGGACCCACCGGCTGCTGCGGCCGGGCAGCACCCGCTCGATGTCCATCAGCGCGCCCGCGTCCGCCAACGTCCCGAGGTAGGCGGAGTTGAGCCAGAAGATGTCGTCCCCCTCGCCGCGCTCGAGCTGGGCGGGCAGGCTGACGAAGTAGTCCGCGTACGGCACGACGTCCAGGTCGACCGTGATGTCCGGGTTCTGTCGCTCGAACTCCTGGAACGAGGTCCCGTAGGCCTTCGCCACCTGGTCGTCCCAGAGGCGCAGGGTGACGGTGGTGACCTGGGTCCGTGCGGGCGCGGCACAGCCGGCAGCCAGCACGGCGACGAGGGCGATCAGCAGCGCGGGCAGCGCTCGGCGGGGCATGGGAGGTCCTCGCGGGCAGGGGGTATCGCTGGTGTTGTCGTTGCGGACGCACGAAACGTGACGACCCCGGCCGGGTTTCGCCCGACCGGCCCAGTCCCCGCGCGCGGGGTCAGGCTACCGGGACGTAGGCTCGCGCGAGGTCGGAAAGGGTTGGCATGCGTTTCTTCTACGACACCGAGTTCATCGAGGACGGCACCACGATCGAGCTCGTGTCCATCGGTGTCGTCGGTGAGGACGGCCGCGAGTTCTACGCCGTGTCCACGGAGTTCGATCCCGGCCGTGCGGGCCCCTGGGTCCGGGCCAACGTGTTGCCCAAGCTGCCCTCCCCGGCCGATGCCGCCTGGCGCTCGCGGGACCGGATCAAGCGGGACCTGCTGGCCTTCCTCACCGGCGCCCCCGGCGAGGTCGAGCTGTGGGCCTGGATCGCGGCGTACGACCACGTGGCCCTCTGCCAGCTGTGGGGCGCCATGCCCGCGCTGCCTCGCGCCCTGCCCCGCTTCACCCGTGAGCTGCGGCAGCGCTGGGAGGACGCGGGCAAACCGCAGCTCCCGCCGCCGTCGTCGGACGCGCACGACGCCCTCGCCGACGCCCGGCTCAACCTGCGCCGCTGGCAGGTCGTGGAGGCGAAGCTTGCGGAGCCGACCATCAGTTCGTGAGGCGAAGCGTGCGGAGCCGACCATCAGTTCGTGAGACCGCCGTCCCCGCCGCATGACGTCCCGTTAGGCTGAGTCCTCGTGAACTGGTCCGTCGACGCCCCGGTGGACGTCCTGCCCGAGTTGCCGCCGCTTCCCGCGGACCTGCGCGCCCGGCTGGACGACGCCCTCTCCCGCCCCACCGCCCAGCAGCCCGAGTGGCCGGACGCCGCGGCGGTCGCCCACACCCGGACCGTCCTGGAGTCCGTGCCCCCGGTCGTGCTGCCGCCGGAGGTGGACCGGCTCAAGGGCCGCCTCGCGGACGTGGCGAACGGCAAGGCGTTCCTGCTGCAGGGCGGGGACTGCGCGGAGACCTTCGTCGACAACACCGAGCCGCACATCCGCGCGACCATCCGCACGCTGCTGCAGATGGCCGTCGTGCTGACCTACGGCGCGTCCCTGCCGGTGGTCAAGGTCGGCCGGATCGCGGGGCAGTACGCCAAGCCGCGCAGCTCGCCGATCGACGCGCTCGGCCTGCCGTCCTACCGCGGGGACATCGTCAACGGGCTGGCGCCGAACGAGCGGTCCCGCACGCCGGACCCGTCGCGCATGATCCGCGCGTACGCGAACGCGTCGGCCGCGATGAACCTCGTCCGCGGGCTGACCGCGACCGGCATGGCCGACCTGACCATGGTCCACGACTGGAACAAGGACTTCGTCCGGACCTCCGCGGCGGGTGAGCGGTACGAGGCCGTCGCCGCCGAGATCGACCGGGCCGTGCGGTTCATGGACGCCTGCGGGGTCGTGGACCACAACCTGCGCGAGGTCGAGTTCTACGCCTCGCACGAGGCCCTGCTGGTGGACTACGAGCGGGCCATGCTGCGGCTGGACCTGGACCGCGCGGAGAACGACACGCCCGCCCTGTACGACCTGTCGGCGCACTTCCTGTGGATCGGGGAGCGCACGCGCCAGCTGGACGGCGCGCACATCGCCTTCGCCGAGCTGCTGTCCAACCCGATCGGCCTCAAGATCGGCCCGACGACGACGCCCGAGCAGGCCGTCGAGTACGTCGAGCGGCTGGACCCGCGGAACGAGCCGGGCAGGCTGACGCTGATCTCGCGCATGGGCAACAGCAGGATCCGGGATGCACTGCCGCCGATCGTCGAGAAGGTCACGGCGAGCGGGCACAAGGTCATCTGGCAGTGCGACCCGATGCACGGGAACACCCACGAGTCCACGACGGGCTACAAGACCCGGCACTTCGACCGGATCGTGGACGAGGTGCAGGGCTTCTTCGAGGTCCACGGCGCGCTCGGCACGCACCCGGGCGGCATCCACGTCGAGGTCACGGGCGAGGACGTCACCGAGTGCCTCGGCGGCGCCCAGGAGATCAGCGACACGGACCTGGCGGGCCGCTACGAGACCGCCTGCGACCCGCGGTTGAACACCCAGCAGTCCCTGGAGCTGGCGTTCCTGGTGGCGGAGATGCTCCGCCACTGAGTGGTCAGAGCACGGTCAGGGTGACCGTGCCGCCCCGGTCGACGGTGTCGCCCGCGGACGGGCTCTGACCGACGACCCGGCCGTTGGAGCGGAGGAAGGGGAAACCCTCCTCCCGCTTCACCTTCAGGCCGAGCTCGCGCAGGGCCGCCTCCGCGTCGTCCGCCCGCTCGCCGACGAGGAACGGCACCCGGACCGTCGGGGGCGGGGCCTCGCCCTTGCTCAGCACGAGGGTCACGGTGCCGCGCAGCGGCAGCGGGGTGCCCGCCGCGGGATCGGTGCGGACCACGGCGCCCTCCGGGACCGTGTCGCTGAACTCCGCCCCGCCCGTCGCGGGGGTGAGCTCGGCGGCGCGGACCGTCTGCTCGGCGTCCGCCACGGCCGTGCCGGGCCCGATCGGCGGGACGACCGGGCGGCCCGTGGACACCCGCAGGGTCACCCCGGCGCCCCGCAGCAACCGCGCCTCGGCAACGGGGTCGCTGGCGGCGACGACGTCCGCCGCGACGTCGTCGTGGTGCTCCTCGGTCACCGTGACGGCGAGGTCGGCGTCGGCGAGCAGGCGCTCGGCCGCGGCGCGGTCCAGACCGACGACCGACGGCATGGCCGTCCATCGGCCGGAGCCCATCCACCAGGCCGTGCCCCCGACCAGCAGGCCGAGGACCAGCAGCACCGCGATCCAGATCGCGAACACCCGGCGGCTGCGACGCCGGGCGACGCGGTGGTCCGGGAGATCCTCCGGGCGCGCGGCCGCGGCCGTGCCGTGCCTGCCGCGCCCGGGCGGGTCCCCGATCACCGCGGTCTCGGGCTCGCTCCCGGCCCGGCCGCCACCGGCACCGGCCCGGCCGGACCATCCCGCGTCGCCCGGCTCGTCCCAGCCCGGGGCGCGGTCGAGGGCCCGGGTGCCGCGCGGCCCCTCGACCGCGGCGGGCACCGTGTCCTGCTCGTCGACCGGCGGGGGCGGCGGCAGCGGGACCGCGACCCGCGGGACCCCGAGCTCCATCCGGAGCCTGCGCAGCTCGGCCAGGAACGCGGCGGCGTCCGCCGGGCGGCGGGCGGGATCGCGGGACGTGGCGCGCTGGACCAGCTCGTCCAGCTCCGGCGGCACGTCGCCCGCGATCCGCGACGGTGCGGGGACGTCGTCGTTCACGTGCCGGTAGGCGACCGACAGCGCGTTGTCACCGGTGTAGGGCGGGGCGCCGGTGAGCAGCTCGTAGAGCAGGACGCCCGCGGCGTAGACGTCGCTGCGGGCGTCCGCCTGACCGGTGGCGACCTGCTCGGGGGACAGGTACGCCATGGTGCCGAGGATCATCCCGGCGTGCGACACGCCCGCCTCGGCGGCCGCGGTGACCAACCCGAAGTCCGCGACCTTGACGACACCGCCCGCCCCAGCCGGGTTGTTCGTGCCCAGCAGCACGTTCTCCGGCTTGACGTCCCGGTGGACCATGCCCAGCGCGTGCGCCTGGGCCAGCCCCTCCAGCACCGGCTCCAGCACCGCGAACGCCACCGGCACCCCCAGCGCGCCGCGGCGGCGCAGCACCTCGCGCAGGGTCCCGCCCTCGACCAGCTCCATGACCAGGAACAGCGTGTCCCTGTGTCGTCCCTGGTCGAAGACGTCTACCACGTGCGGATGGTCGATCCGGGCGGCGGAGCGGGCCTCCCGCTCGACGCGCCCGCGGAACACGGGGTCGGCCGCCATCCGCGGGTCCATGATCTTGATCGCGACGGGCCGGTCCAGCCGTGTGTCGAGCCCCCGGTGCACGACCGACATGCCGCCGCGGGCGAGGACCGCCCCGACCCGGTACCGCCCGTCCAGCAGCACGGCCGGCGCGGTTCGTCCGGTCGGGGCGTTCACCCCCCGACGGTACCGCCCGCCCGGAGGCTCCCCGCGCGGGCCGGCGCTGTGGCATCCTCCCCACCGTGAGTGAGCAGTCTGTCCTGTCCGACGTGGCCGTCCTCTCCGCGACGGAGGTCGCCGAGATCCTCTCGGTCCCCCGGACCCGGGTCCACCAGCTGATCAAGGACGGCCAGCTCCTGGGCTTCCGCCGGGACGACACCACGTGCGTCCCCGCCGACTTCCTCGACGGCGACGTGGTCGTCAAGGGCCTGTCCGGCACGATCATCGTGCTCCGGGACGGTGGCTACCCGGACGAGGAGATCCTCCGGTGGCTGTTCACCGAGGACGAGAGCCTGCCCGGCACCCCGATCGCCTCGCTGCGCGCGGGCCGCCACCGCGAGATCAAGCGCCGCGCGCAGGCGATGGCCTTCTGACCCCCGCCGAGCTGAACCTCAGTGCTGTTCGATCATGCTCCTGACCGACACCGAGGTTCCTCTCGAGCGGGCGGCGACCGCGCGGAGCAGGGCAGGCGCGGCCACGGCCAGGCGGCGGCGCTGCGGTACCCTCACGCGGCGGAAGAGCACGTCGTAGTCCGCCTTCACGATCTCGTCGAGGATGCCGCCGTAGAGGGTGAAGGCGCACCGCACGCAGTCCCGGGACTCGGGGTCCAGCAGCGCGATGCCCGCCTCGGCCCGGCGGTAGGTCCCGCGGGTGCGCGCCACGAGATGCGCCAGCGCGCGGCGGACCCGCGGGTCGAGCACGCGGCGGATCCGGCACCACCGCAGCAGCGCGCGGTCCACGCCGAAGGCGCCGAGCTCGTCCAGCGGGAGGTAGACGCGGCCGCGGTCGAGGTCCTCGCCGACGTCGCGCAGGAAGTTGGTCAGCTGGAAGGCCCGGCCCAACGCCTCGGCGGGCTCCTCGGCCCCGGGGCCGACCGTGCCGAGCACGGGGAGCACCTGCAGGCCGATGACGGCGGCGGAGCCGTACACGTACTCGTCCAGCGCCGCGGTGGTGGCGTACTCGGTGACCCGCAGGTCCATCCGCATCGAGGTCAGGAACGGGGCGAACAGCCGGGCGTCCACGCCGTAGCGGCGGACCGTGTCGGTGACGGCGGTGATCACCGGCAGCGCCGACGGCGCCCCGTCCAGGGCGCCCACCAGCGCCACCCCGAGCTCGTCCAGCGCCGCCTCCCGGACCTCAAGGGGGGCGGTGCCGAGGTCGTCCACGATGTCGTCCGCATACCGGGCGAAGCCGTAGAGCGCGTGGATCGCGGGCCTGCGGGCGGGGCTGAGCAGCCGGGTGGCCAGGAAGTAGGTCCGCCCGTGCGCGGCGTTCAGCTCCCGGCAGGCGAGGTAGGCGGCGCGCAGCCCGGGATCGGTGATCCCGGCGGCCTCCAGCTCAGCCGGCACGCGCGGCGACCGACGGGGCCGACGGCCGGCTCCTCCGCAGCCCCAACGGGTCCGGCCGCAGCAGCGACCGCGCGGCCAGCCCGGCGAAGAGCGCGCAGACGATGAGGTACGGCCAGTTGTAGAGCGCCGCCTCGCCGTTCGGGTAGTAGACGATCATCAGCCACAGCGAGCCGAAGACCAGCCACTGCAGGCCGCGGGCGCTCCACGGGACCATCGCCAGGATCGCCATGCCCCAGCTCAGGTACCAGGGCAGCGTGGCGGGGGAGAGCAGGGCGACGGCCAGCAGGGCGATCCCGGCGCGACGCACCGCGTCCGCCTCGCCGTCCCTGGCCTTCCACCACTGCCAGGCGATGATCGCGACCAGCGCGATCCCGCCGATCACCCGCGAGACGTTGATGAAGGGCTGCTTCGACGCCGACACGACGCCGGCGAGCAGGGTGTGCAGGAACTCGCCGATCCCGGTCGGGACGGACAGCCAGTTCACGATCATCGACGGGGCGCTGAGCGCGGGGAGCCAGCCCAGGTCCACCTGGGCGGCCAGCGTGACCCCGGTGAAGACCACGAGGAACACGCCGATGCCCGCCGCTCCGGCCCGGACCAGCCGTCGGGGGAAGGAGCCCTCGAGGTGCCCGGCCCAGATCAGGACGAGGAACGGCAGCGCGACCCCGGCCGAGGCCTTGGTGGCCATGGCCAGGGTGACCAGCGCGATCGCGACGACGTGCCTGCGGTTCAGCGCCGCGAGGCACCCGACGGACAGCAGCCCGACCAGCAGCAGGTCGTTGTGCCCGCCGCCGACGAGGTGGATCACCGTGACCGGGTTGGCGACCACGATCCACAGCGCGAGGGCGGGGCGGCCGCCGAGGCGGCGGGTCAGCTCGGGCAGCGTCCAGACCAGCAGGGCCAGCCCGATGCACATGATCAGGCGCGTGCCGATGACCCCGACGACCATGTTGGACCCGAGCTGGATCGTGACCCACGCCCAGCTCTTGGCCACCAGGATGAACAGCGGCCCGTACGGCGCGGGGGTGTCCTGCCAGAAGTAGTGCACGTTGTCGGTGAACACGCCCGGCATGGCCTCGGGGCCGACCCCGTACGGGTCGAACCCGAACAGTGGCAGCGCACCCTGGGCCAGGTAGCTGTACATGTCCCGGGTGAACAGCGGCGGCGCCACCAGGACCGGGAGCATCCAGGCGAAGGCGGTGGTCAGCACCGCGCGGCCGCCGACCCGGCGGGCCAGCACCTCGCGACCCAGCTTCACCCAGGCCCACGCCATGAGGATCACGCCGAGGTACATCAGCGCGGTGGCCAGCTCGTGGCCGTGCCCGTAGCGCCAGAAGCCCAGCGGGGAGTTGGTGAGGATCGGGTCGTGGATCAGCGTGCCGCCGCCGCCGGTGCCGCCGACCAGCAGCAGTACCGCCGCGCCGAAGCCGAGCCACAGCGCGTCGCGGGGTGGGTTCCCGAGCCGGGACCACAGGCCGGGGCGCTCCGCGGGGGGCGCGGAGGGGACGGGGGTCGCTGTCGGCGCCGGGAGGTCGACGGGATCGGTCGTCCCCGACCCGGCTGCCGGTCGGGTGGGCTGCGCGGTCATCTCGTCGCCCATGCTCGCACGGTCCCCCTAGCGGCTCGTCCCCGGCCTCGTCCCCACACCCGTCACCCGCTGGGCCGCCAGCCGTCCGGAGAGGACGACCGGCGGGATGCCGACGCCGGGGGTGGTCCCGCAGCCCGCCAGCACCACGTTGCCGCGCCTGCGCGGCAGGTTGCGGGGCCGGAAGGGTCCGGTCTGGGCGAAGGTGTGGGCCGCGGAGAACGGGGTGCCCGCGGCCATCCCCTGCGCCGCCCAGTCCGCCGGGGTGACCAGTGAGGACTGCTCGACCTCGACCTCGACGCCGCGCTTGCGCAGGACCTGCAGCAGCTCCTCGAGGTACGCGGGCCCGACGCGGTCCCAGTCCAGCGGACCGACCTCCAGGTTGGGGCACGGGGCCAACAGGAACAGCAGGTCGTGGCCCGCCGGCGCCAGCGTCGGGTCGGTGGCGGTGGGCCGGGTGAGCAACAGCGAGGGGTCGCTCATCAGCGTGCCCTCGTCGATGATCTCGGCGAAGGTCCGCTCCCAGGCCGCCCCGAACGAGATCGTGTGGTGGGCCAGGTCCAGCGGACCCTGCACCGCCAGGTGCGCGACGACCGCGCTCGGCGCCCAGCGGATCGGCACCGGCCGCCGCGGGGCCCCGCCGAGCAGCCGGTAGGCCTCCGGGAGGTCGGCGGTGAGCACGACCGCGTCGCACGGCAGGGACTCGGTCTCCTGCCCGTCGCCGGTGTGCCGGACGGCGGTGACCCGGTCCCCCTGCCAGGTGAGACCGGTGACCCGGCGCTCGGTGACGAGCTCGGCGCCCGCGTCGACCGCCGCGGCGGCCAGCGCGTCCCCGACCCGTCGCATGCCGCCCTTCGGAAACCACACGCCGGCCACGGTGTCCATGTAGGCGATCACGCCGTAGGCGCCGAGCGCCTTCGCGGGCGCCACCCCCGCGTACAGGGACTGGAAGGAGAAGATCCGCTGCAGCCGCTCGTCCGGGAGGAAGCGCGCGATGCGCGGCCCGAGCCTGCCGAACCCGCCGAGCCGCGCCAGCCGCAGGAGGTCCGGCCCGACCAGGGAGAACGGCGAGTCGAGGTTGGCACCGATGAAGGTGTCGATCTCGGTGCGGTAGAGCTCGCTCAGCCAGCCGCGCAGGTCCCGGTAGCCGACGGCGGCCTCGGGCCCGCACACCTTGCGGACCTCGGCCTCCATCTCGTCCGGGTCGTCGTGGACGTCGATCGTCGAGCCGTCCGCGAAGGTGGTCCGGTAGGCCGGGTCCAGCCGGACCAGGTCGAGCCGGTCCGCCAGCGAGTCCCCGACCGCGTGCAGGGCCTCGTCCAGCAGGCCGGGCATGGTCAGCACGGTGGGTCCGGTGTCGACCCGGTAGCCGCCCGGCAGGTCCAGCCGGCCCGCGCGCCCGCCGGGGTGCGACCCGCGCTCCACGATGGTGACGCGCCGACCCGCCCCGAGCAGGTGCAGCGCGGCGCAGAGCCCCGCGAGCCCCGCCCCCACGACGACGACGTGGTCGGTGGGCCCCTGGATGACTCTCACCGGTGGCGGCGGGTCGCGCGGACGGCCAGCTCCTGCAGCGTGGTCGACGCGGGCTCGGCGATGTCCGCCGTGGTCAGCGCGTCCAGCGCGGCGCCGGTCAGCGCGGCGATCCGCTGCTCCACGGCCTGCACCGCGCCGAGCTCGAGGAACAGCCCGCGCAGCCGCTCGACGGTGTCCGGGGTCAGCTCGGGATCACCCAGCGCGGCGGTGATCTCCGCCCGCGCGGGCCCGGCCTTCTCCAGGGCGAGCGCGAGCAGCAGCGTCCGCTTGCCCTCGCGCAGGTCGTCCCCGGCGGGCTTGCCGGTGACCTCGGGGTCGCCGAACACGCCGAGCAGGTCGTCCCGCAGCTGGAAGGCGACGCCGATGTCCGCGCCGAACCGCCGGTACGCGGTGATGAGCGTGTCGTCCGCGCCCGCCAGCGCCGCGCCGAGGTGCAGCGGACGCTCCACCGTGTACGCGGCGGTCTTGTAGCGGTCGATGCGCAGCGCGGCGGCCGCGGACTCGTCCCCCGTGGCCTGGGTGTGCACGTCCAGGAACTGACCGCCGAGCACCTCGGTGCGCATGCCGCGCCAGGCCTCGGCGCCGCGGGCGAGGGCCTCCACGGCCACGCCCGAGTCCCAGTAGAGGTCGTCCGCCCAGGTCAGGGCCAGGTCGCCGAGCAGGATGGCGGCGGCGGCGCCGAAGCGGGCGGGTGGGCCGGACCACCCCGCGTCCGCGTGCCGGGCGGCGAACTCGACGTGCACCGTCGGCCTGCCGCGCCGGGTCGCCGAGGCGTCGATCAGGTCGTCGTGCACCAGGGCGGAGGCCTGGATCAGCTCCAGCGCGCTCAGCGCGCGCAGCACGCCGTCCGCCTCGGCCGAGGCGGGGTCGCCGCCCGCGCCGCGCCAGCCCCACCAGGCGAAGGTGGGCCGGATGCGCTTGCCGCCGCCGAGCACGAAGCGGGACAGCGCGTCCACGGCCTCGCCGAAGACCGGGCCGATCGCGGCCGCCTCGCCGCGGCGGGTGCCGAGATAGCGGGCGAGCTCCTGCTCGACGCGTTCTCGCAGCTCAACCGATCCCTCCGGCTCCGCGGGCTCGGTGAAGTCCGGCAGAACGCCGGGGGAACGCCCGGGGGTCCGGGTGTCGGCCTGCATCGAGGGGTGCGCCACGCGACGAGCGTATCGGCGGTCCCGCGGGACGGCGCGTCGAGTCGAGTGGCCTCCGGCCGTACGCTGGTCGGGTGACCACGCGAACCGCGCAGCCGCGCACCTCCGTGATCGACCGGATCGGGTCCTCGGGCCCCGTCTTCTCGGTCGAGTTCTTCCCGCCCAAGGACGAGGCCGGGGAGGCCGAGCTGTGGCGGGCCATCCGCAGGCTGGAGCCCCTGGACCCGGCGTTCGTGTCGGTCACCTACGGCGCGGGCGGGAGCAGCCGGGACCGGACGATCCGGACCACGGCCCGCATCGCCACGGACACCACGCTGGTCCCGATGGCGCACCTCACGGCCGTCTCGCACTCCCGCGCCGAGCTGCGGCACGTCATCGGCTCGTACGCGGCGGCGGGGATCACCAACGTGCTCGCGGTCCGGGGGGACCCGCCCGGGGACCCGCTGGGGGAGTGGACGCCGCACCCCGAGGGCCTGATGTACGCGGACGAGCTGGTCCGGCTCGTGCGCGGCTCGGGCAACTTCTGCGTCGGCGTGGCGGCCTTCCCGTACCGGCACCCGCGCTCGGCGGACGACGACTCGGACCTGCAGCGGCTGCTCGGCAAGATCCGCGCCGGGGCCGACTTCGCGGTCACCCAGATGTTCTGGGAGCCGGACGGCTTCCTGCGGCTGCGGGACCGGCTCGCCGCGGCGGGTTGCGACGTCCCGCTGCTGCCGGGGATCATGCCCCTGCTCAGCGCCCGGACGATGCAGCGCGGCCCGGAGCTGTCCGGTGCTCCGTTCCCGCCGCACCTGGCGGAGCGGATGGCGCCGTACGCCGAGGACGCGAAGGCCTTCCGCGCCGCGGGGATGGACCTCACGACCGAGCTGTGCGAGCGGCTGATCGCCGAGGGCGTGCGGGGCCTGCACTTCTACACGCTGAACCGCTCCCCGGCCACGGCCGAGCTGGTGGGTCGGCTGGGTCTGGGCCGGACCGCCGTCAGCGCCTGACGGGCGGGTTGCGGGTCCGGCGGGCCAGCAGGACCACCCCCGCGACGACGAGCGCGACGACCCCGGCCAGGCCCAGCGTCCACGCCGTGGCCGACGGGGCCTGCGGGTCGTCGTAGGCCACGACGGCGCTCACGTCCCCGACCTCGCCGGGGGTGAACGTCCAGCTCACCGTGCCCGCCTCGGAGTCGCCGTTGGTGTCCAGCACCTGGCCGGGGAAGCTGATCTTGAGCTGGAAGTCGGCGCGGTCGACCGGCACGGTCGTGAGGTCCGCGGCGCCCTCCAGCACGATCCGGTTCCCCGCCCGGCGCAGGGTGAGCTTCGTGCGGTCGCCGCCCGTGCCCGCGACCGAGGTCAGCGTGCCGACCTGGTCGAAGGTCAGACCGGAGAAGCGCAGGACGGAGCCCGCGTAGCCGTCCTGGCGGTACTCCGAGACGTCCACGTCGGACGCCAGCTCGGGCGGCAGGGTGATCTGCGGCGCGGGGCCCGAGTCCGGGGTGGCGATGACGACCTCGCCCGCCACGGTGTCGTCCGGCTGCACGGCCAGGGCGGCCCGGACCCGGGCGCACCCGCTCATCGCCGCCACGGCCAGGACCACGAGGAGCAGCAGGGACACGGCACGGCGCAGGCGATGGGGCGGGCGAGAAGGCACGGCGTCATCGTGCCGGCTGGGTCGGCGGATCGAGGAGACGGCTCGCGGCGGCGCCCCCTTCGCTCCGCCCGCGCCCTGCTCCGCCCGCGCCCTGTTCTGCCCGCGCCCTGTTCTGCCCGCGGGTCTGCGGGCGGTCAGCCGCGGGGCGGGGACTCCGGGGGGAGGGGGAGGCGTCTGCCCAGGACCGCGAAGGGACGGCTGTCGCCGGTGAACCGGTGGTCTCGCAGCACGTCCTCGAAGCCCAGGCGGCGGTAGAGCCGCCAGGCGCGACCGGGCGGGCGCGGGGCGTGCTCGGGGGTGGAGAGCAGGACCATGTCGTGCCGGACGCCGTCGAGCAGTGCGCGCAGCATGCCCTCGCCGAGCCGCGAGCCCTGCGCGTCCGGCCGGACGTGCAGCTCGGTCAGCTCGAAGTAGTCCCGCAGCCAGTCCGGCTGGCCGATGTCGCGGGACATCCCGCGGGCGGCGAGGCCGCGCCGCACCTCCTCGAACCACCACTGCCCGTACCCGCCCGAGTAGCCGTAGGCGACGCCGATGAGGTGACCGCCGGGGTCCAGCCAGCCCGTGCAGCGCCAGCCCGGCCGCCGCGAGTGCTCCAGCCAGAGGTTGCGCCGCTGGCGGGCCGTACCCGGCGGGTAGCCCATCGCGGCGACGTAGACGTCGAGGGCCTCGCCGAGGTGGTCGGCGAGCTCGACGGAGGACAGCGGGACCAGCCGCGGCCGGGCGGGTGCGGCCGTCACGCCGGGCTCACCGCCCACGAGCGGTGAGCGGATCCGGTGGGCGTCGAGCCGGTCACCGCCACATCTCACCACGGAACGCCGTCGCGGGTCTCCCGCAGCCGCCCGTTCCTGTCGGTGTCCCCTGGTAGATCAGCCCTGTGCACAGCGGTGGCGAGCTCCGGGACGGCCGACTTGACGGCGGCGTTCGAACGGGTTCTACTGGTGGAGTCGAACGCATGTTCGATCCAGGTCGGTCCCGGGTCCGGGGTGGGGGAAGCATCCCGCTCCCGGGTCGGTCTGCGCTGTCCGTACCGGTCCCCGCCCGCCCGCACGGGCGGGGACCGGTGCCCACGTCCTACCGGGTCCCAGCCGGCGGGAAGGGGAGTGATCGGTCCCGTGAACGAACCAGTGACCCGTCCGCGCGGCGGTGGTGCGCGATGAGCCCGTTCTCCCGTGTGTTCGGGCCGCGCGAGCCCGCCCCGGTCTCCGTCCGGTGGCAGGGCGGGGAGCCCGTCGAGTTCGAACGCCGCCCGGCGCGGCGCGGTTCGCGCTTCCTGGTCACCGAGGTCCGGGAGAAGTGGATCGAGGAGTCGCCCTGGCCGTTCCCGTCGCCGATGCCGGTGGGCGGGGACCGGATGCGGTGTTGGCGGGTCGAGGCCCGGTCGGCCGAGTCCCCGCAGGAGCCCGCCCGCGAGTTCGTGCTGCGGATGCGGGCGGGGCCCGGGGTGTGGGACCTGGTCCGGGTGCCGGACGCGGGATGAGCAGGAGAGCAGAGGAGTCGCTATGACGATCACGATGGGCGAGCGGGCGCCGGGTGCCCCGGTGTCGAGGTCGGCCCTGGCGCTGTTGCGCCAGGCCGCGGAGTGCCTGGCGGAGGGGCACCGGTCTCCGGAGCCGCTGCTCCGCTACCCGGCCGCGTACCTGGCCGCGCTGCGGGCGGGTGCGGCCGTGCTGGCCGTGCGCGCGGTGCCGCAGCAGCGGCGCGGCAGGCCGCGCAGCGTGTGGCAGGTGCTCGGCGAGGTCGCGCCGGAGCTGGGGGAGTGGGCGGCGTTCTTCGCCTCCTGCTCGGACACCCGGGCCGCGGCCGAGGCGGGGATCGCCCGGCTGGTCGGGCGTCGGGAGGCGGACGACCTCCTGCGCCAGGCCGAGCAGTTCGTGGGGATCGTGCGGGAGCTGCTGATCGACCGGTAGCTCAGGTGCGCGAGCGGGAGCGGAGCAGCCTGCCCAGCAGGGCCGTGAACACCGCCGCGACCTCGCGGGCGCCCGGGGTGTCCCAGGACTGGATGGGCAGACAGGCGCCCTGCGCCTGCTGCACCGCGGAGCGGTCGGGCAGCACGCCGCCGAAGACCAGCGCGCCGAACAGCTCGCGCAGCTCGGCGATCCGGTAGTCGTGCTCGGCGTTGCGCGGTCGCACCCGGTTGACCAGCACCCCGAGCGGTTGGAGCGCCTCGTTGCCGCGCTCCCGTTCGGCCTGCACGGCGTCGAAGGCACGCTGGACCCCGGACACCGCGAACATGGTGGGGTCGGTGACCAGCAGGGCCCGGTCCGCCGCCGCCAGGGCCCCGCGGGTGAGCTGGCCCAGCGAGGGCGGGCAGTCGATGATCACCAGCTGGTAGGGGTCCCCGGGGGTCGTGTCCGTGCGGCCCAGGCTGGAGCCCAGCTCCGGGTCGTCCAGCCGGGAGAGCGCACGCCGCAGCCGTTCGAGCTGCTTGGTGCTGGGGTCCGGGTGGTTGTGCCGCTCGTTCTGCTCGGCGCCGACCAGCACGTCCAGGCCCTCGCCCCACGCGCTCGTCGCGATCGCACGGCGCAGGGCGGAGCGGCTGGGCTCGTCCAGCACATCGGCGATCGTGCCCGTCGTGGGGGCCACGTCCAGCGCGATCGTGGCGTTGGCCTGCGGATCCAGGTCGACGACCAGCGTGGGGATGCCGTGCGCGAGCGCGGCGCCGGCGAGACCGAGGGACACGGTGGTCTTGCCGACCCCGCCCTTCAGACTCAACACGGCGACGACCTGCACGGCGATCAACCTACCGTCTCGGGTCGCCCGGTCGTGGCAGGCGCACCCGAGGTGCCGGGTCCCGCCGGGGTACCCGTGTCCCGACTAGGCTGCGGCGCGTGAGCACGGCGGCGGGTGAGCTTTCCGGGACGGTCGGCGGTGGTGCGGTCCGCCGTGTCCTCGACGCGGAGGTCGCGCGCGTCCGGGCCGCCCGTCCGGACGTGCCGCCCCGGGTGGTGGACGTGGGCGGCGGGAGCGGCTCCTGGGCGGTGCCGCTGGCCGCCGCCGGGTGTGCGGTCACCGTCGTGGACGTCAGCCCCAACGCGCTCGCCGCGCTCCAGCGCCGTGCGCGCGAGGCCGGGGTGGACGCCCTCGTCACACCCGTGCAGGGGGATGCGGACCAGCTGCCCGGCCTCGTCGCGGAGGTGACCGCGGCGGGCGGCGCCGACCTCGTCCTCGGGCACGGTCTGCTCGAGCTGGTCGACGATCCCGTGCGCGCCGCCGCCGCCCTGGCCGCCACCGCCGCGACCGGTGCCGCCGTCTCGGTCCTGACCACCAGCCGCTCGGCCTCGGTGCTGTGGCACGTCCTGGCGGGGCGGCTGGAGGAGGCCCGCGCGGTCCTCACCGACCCGGCGGGGCGCTACGGGCCGGAGGACGTGCTCCGGCGCAGGCTCGGTGCGCAGCAGGTGCGGGACCTCCTCGAGGGCACCGGCAGGTTGCGGGTCGAGCTCGTGCAGGGGGACGGTGTGCTGGAGGCCTGGCTGCCGCATGCGGTGCGAGACGGTGGTCCCGCCACGCTCCGCGCCGCCGCCGAGCTGGAGGAGCTGGCCGCCGGGGATCCCGCCCTGCGGGAGGTCGCGGCCCGGCTGCACGTCCTCGCCCGCGCCGTCGAGGCGTGATATCGGTCACCATTCGCGGGTCGACGGCTGCCGTTCGGAGATCGAAACGTCCTGGATGTGACCTCCGGGTAGTCGGCCGGGGCTTTGCCTCGTATCCTCAACGGTGAGGCCCATCCCGGGCGCTCGTTCCGCCACCCCACGCACCCGGGTGGAGGGACACACGTGAGAGTTGTGCCGGAGGACGTCATGCCCCTCTCCGAGCACGAGCAGCGCCTGCTCGAACAGATCGAGCGTGCTCTCTACGCCGAGGACCCCAAGTTCGCCTCCACCGTGCGCGGCTCCAAGCTGCGCAAGCCGAGCCGCCGCCGTCGGCTCCAGGGCATCGCGTTGTTCGCGGTGGGTCTGGTGCTGCTGGTCGTCGGGGTGGCGGTCGCGCCGTTGCGCGATCTCGTGGGTGCGGTACCCGTCGTCAGCGTGGTCGGGTTCCTGGCCATGCTCGCCGGGACCATGCTGGCGATCAGCGCCCGCGGCGCCACGAAGGGCGGCTCCGCCCAGTCGGGCGACAAGCAGTCCGAGACGGATCGCAACCGGTTCACCGGTCGCATGGAGGAACGCTTCCGCCGGCGCTTCGAACAGGAGTGATCCGGCGCAGAACATGACGTGAAGGACGAGCCGCGGCCACCACCGCGGCTCGTCCCTTTCCGCGGCCCGCGAGTCGGACACCACCGCCCGCGAGTCGGGCCCGGCTCAGGCCGTCGGTGTCCGGTCCCGGTTGCGCCGGGTCGGGCGCACGCTCAGCAGTGAGCGGGGGAACAGCCTGGCTCGCCACCCCTGCCCACCCGAGGCCCCGACCGCCCCGAGCACCACGCCGAGTGGGCGTTCCCACGCCCCCGCCGCGGGCGGCTCGTCCCCGTACCACTCGGCCTCGACGAGCTGGACGACCTCGCGCAGCGAGTCCTGGGTGCGGTCGTCCAGGTCGTGGGTGCGGACCAGCTCACGGGCGCCCGTCCGGACCGTGTCCCCGTCCGACGGGCGGCCGCCGTGGTCGCGCGAGGTGGCGAGCAGCTCGTCCCACGCGGCCCGGCCCGCGCCGACCCCGCCGGCGGTCGCCGCGGCCAGCCGCCTGCCGTGGAGGACCCGGCGCACCACGAACGGCGCGGCGAGCAGCCCGACCACGAGCAGCCCGACCAGCGGCAGGACGATCGGGACCCCACCCTCGTCCGCGGCCGCCTGCGGCTGCGCGGCGTCCTCCGGGATCGGGACCGGCGCGGCCTCGGGCGCGGCGGGCTCGGGCAGCGGCTGGGGCACGTCCTCGGCGGGGGCGGGCGCGGCGGCGTCGGCGGGCCCGTCGCCGACCGCCTCCTGTACGTACGGCGGCACGACGGTGCGGCCGTCCGTCAGCGGGGTCGGGTCGAACGTCGTCCAGCCCCAGCCCGAGAACCAGGCCTCGACCCAGGCGTGGGCGTCCCGGGTGGTGACGGTGCGGTAGCCGTCCGCCTCGGTCCCCGCGGTGAAGCCGACCGCGACCCGCGCCGGCACCCCCTGGGTCCGCAGCATGACCGCCATCGCCGACGCGTACTGCTCGCAGTACCCCGCCCGGCCGACGGTGAGGAAGTCGACCAGGGCGTCTCCGCCGCTGCCCGGCGCGGTCTCCAGGCTGTAGCGGAACTGCGAGTCCGGCCCGGTGAAGAACTCCACCAGCGCGACGGCCCGGTCGAACGGCGTCGCCGCCCCCCGCGTGACCTGGTCGGCCAGCTGGGTGACCCGCGGGTCGACGCCGGTCGTGTCGCGGTAGGCCGGGTCGACCCGACTGGGCCCGGTCGCCGCGCGCAGCTGGGCGGCCGACGGCACGGGCAGGACCCCGCTCTGCTGCCAGGTCTCCTCCTCGCGCGGGCGCTGGCTGTACGCGATGCCCGACGACTGGTCGTAGGCCCACCGGTCCGCCTCGACCCCCGTGACCGCCCCCGGCTGGCCGTAGACCGGCAACCAGTAGTCGCGGAAGCCGACGTTCTCGACGGTGACCTGCAGCGGGTCGCCGGCGGGGGCGTCCGCGGTGAGCGGGCCCGCGAGCGGGATCCCGGGGCGCGGGGTGGCGGCCTCCCACCCGACGTCCGGGCGGTAGGTCGACAGGGTCAGCGCGCGCAGGTAGGTGGGACGGGGCAGGCCCGTCGTCCGGAACAGCTCGACGGGCTCGTTCTGCGTGAGCTGCCCGCGCAGGGACGTGAACGGGTTCAGCCCGATCGACCCGCCGCCGGACCCGCCGCTCCCGCCGCTCGCGAACCGCCCCTGCGTCCCGACGACCGTGGCCGCCCCGCCGAGCGCCAACCCCAGCACGCCGGCCACCGCGACGACGGCGATCCCGCCCGAGACGAGCGCGCCGCCGCGGCGCAGGACGTCCTCCCGGGCCACGAGCAGCAGCCCGTATCCCGCCGCGGCCAGGACGAGGGTCCACCACGGCAGCGCCTCGGGCGACAGCGCCGCGGGCACCGCGACCGTGACCAGCAGGGGGACACCGCCCGCCGCCGGGGCGTCGGCGGACACCGCGATCGCGTACACGGCGGTCGCGAGCACGCCGAACGCCATCGTGATGAGGAAGAGCATGCCCGGGGTCGGGACGACGGGCGCGATCCCGGAGTCGATCTGCGCCCCGGCCTCGCGGACGTGGTCGCCGAAGGCCTGGAACGCCTCGGGCCCGGGGAGGAACCCGTCCGTGAACAGAGCGGTCAGGGTGAGCAGCAGTCCGAGGACCTGGGCGACCGGCACTGCGACGGCGGGCAGGCGCTGCAGGGCGACGCCGATCGCGACCACCACCGCCACGGCGAGCGCGCAGTCCGCGAGCCAGGTCGTCCCCTGCACCACGGCGACCATGCAGCTGCCTGCCAGGAGCACGGCGATCCCACCGGCGACGGGCGCGACCCACCGGAAGCCGGGGCGCGGGGCGGGGGAGGTCCCGGTCGGGGGCCGTACCGCGGTGGGCGCGCTCACCGCGCACCCACCGGAGCCCCCGCCACCAGGGCGGACCAGGCCTGTTCGGGGGTGTGCGCGGCCGTGGCGACGGTGACGTGCCAGCCCGCGCGCCGCAGGACCTCCGCGGCGGGGACGCCCGTGGCCGGGGCGCCCTCCCACGTCGGGGCGTCCAGCAGGACCGCGTACCCGCCGCCGGGGTGGCGGGCGGCCAACCGGCCCGCGTCCTCGGCGGAGACCGTGCCCAGCACGGCGACCACGTCCCTGCCCGGTGCGGTGGGCGGGCCCGCGAGGTCGGGGCGCGCGACGGGGCGCAGGACCGCCAGCGCGTCCAGCATCGGGTCGAGGCCCTCCTCGGTGGTGACCGGGACGCCGTCTTCGGTGGTGAGCTGCACCGGCTCGCCGCGCCGGAGCAGGTGCGCGCCGATGCTCGCGGCGAGGGTGACGGCGAACTCCAGGCTCGCGCCGGGGCCGTGCCCGCGGTGCGCGGAGTCCCGGCGGTCGAGCAGCACGGTCACCCCCGCATGCCAGGGCCGCTCCTCGAGCCGGACCATCAGCTCGTCGTGCCGGGCGGTGCTGCGCCAGTGGACACGCCGCAGCTCGTCCCCCTGGCGGTAGGTGCGGACCATGACGTCCGGGCTGCCCTGCCCCTGCTGCGCGGCGGCCCCGGGGATGCCCTCACCGCTGCCGAGCGCCCGCGGCGCCCCACCGAGCCCCACCACGCGCGGCACCACCAGCAGCCGGTCGGGACCGATCATCTCGCGGCTGAACTCCGCCAGCCCGAGCGCGCCGCCCGCCCGTCCGGCCAGCGGCCCGATCCTGTGGGCGCCGCGCAGCGTCGGGGCCAGGGGATAGGTCACCCGGGCCCCCCGCGAGCCGATCCGGTGCACGGTGAACCGCGGCGGGGTCGACGGGACGGGCCCCGCGGCGTCCGGGACGGTGTCCGCGAGCCGCAGGGCCCCGAACACCGGCCCGCCGCTGAGGTCCAACGCCACCTCGGCGGCGGTGCCCGCGGCGACCCGCGCGGGGCGCAGCGACCGCGCGACCCGCACCGACCGCCGGGTGCGCACGGCCAGCAGCAGCGAGACGAGCGGCAGCAGACAGACGAACAGCCCGACCGACAGCAGGTCCCGCTCGTCCAGCACCAGTGCGCAGACCGCCGTCGCGAGGCCGCCCGCGAGCAGGCTGCGCCCGCGGACGGTGAGGCGGGAGGCGGAGCTCGCGGAGCCGGCCATCGGGCGCAGGCGTCTCACGCCCGGGAGGGCGCGCGCACGGGGATCCGGGACAGCAGTCCCCGCACGACGTCCGCCGCCGTGGTCCGTCCCTCGCCGCCCGGGGCCAGCGACAGCCGGTGGGCGAGGACGGGGACGGCGATCGCCTGCACGTCGTCCGGCACGACGTAGCCGCGGCCCGCCAACGCGGCGTGCGCCCGCGCCGCCCGCACCAGGTGCAGGGTGGCGCGCGGCGAGGCCCCGAGGCGCACCTCGGGCTGGCGGCGCGTGGCGCCGATCAGGTCGACGCAGTACTGCCGGACCTCGGGGCCGACCCGCACCCGTCGGACGGCCTCGATGACGGCCCGGACCATCCGCGCGTCCGCGACGGGGCGCAGCATCTCCAGCGGATCGGCCCCGGAGTGCTCGTCGATCATGGCGAGCTCGGCGGCGGGGTCCGGGTAGCCCACGCTGATCCGCGCGGTGAAGCGGTCCCGCTGGGCCTCCGGCAGGGGATAGGTGCCGTCCATCTCGACCGGGTTCTGGGTGGCGATCACCATGAACGGGCTCGCGAGCTGGTAGGTCCCGCCGTCCACGGTCACCTGGTGCTCGGCCATGCACTCCAGCAGGGCGGACTGCGTCTTCGGCGAGGCGCGGTTGATCTCGTCCGCGATCACGACGTTGGCGAACACCGGCCCGGGGCGGAACTCGAACTCGTTCGTCTGTCGGTTGTAGACGGACATGCCGGTGATGTCGCCGGGCAGCAGGTCCGGGGTGAACTGCACCCGGCTGACCGAGCAGTCCAGCGACCGGGCCAGTGCCTTGGCCAGCGACGTCTTCCCGACGCCCGGCACGTCCTCCACCAGCAGGTGCCCCTCGGCGAGCAGGGTGACCAGCGCGAGCCGGACGACGTCCGGCTTGCCCACGATGATCCGCTGGACGTTCTGGGCGATCCGCCCGGTGAGGTCCGCGACGGCCCCGAGCGGGGGCGGCTCGGGCTCGCCTGCGCCCTGGGTGGGGCCGGGTCGGCTGGTCGTGGTCAAGGCTGCTCCGGGGGTGGGGCGGGGTCCAGCGGGGGACGGGCGTGGCCCCCAGTCTGTCAAAACCCCGCCGACGGCGTCCCCGGACCGCTCCCCACACCTCCCCACCCGCGCCCCCACACCTCCCCACGGCGTCCCCCACCGCTCCCCACCGCGCGAGGGGTGAGGCTCTGACCTGGGCATTCTTCTAGGGCCTCAGTGGCGCCCCACCGACCCCGGAGGCCGGTTCGGCAACGCTCCCCACCTCGCCCCCCATCATCCGACCTGCTGAAACGTGCGCCAGACCCCCATTGGAGCGATCGTTTCGAGTTGACGGTGGTGCGAAGTGGGGTAATGTGGGCCGCGTTGGAGCGAGACGGGGCTCCGAGAAGAGGTGATGTGGGTGTTCCTCGGCACCTACTCACCCCGGCTGGACGACAAGGGGCGGCTCACGCTGCCGGCGAAGTTCCGAGACGAACTGCGGGGCGGGTGCATGGTCACGAAAGGGCAGGACCACTGCCTCTACGTGTTCACCCGTGAGGCCTTCACGGAGATGGCCACCAAGGTCGCCGCGGCGCCGCTGACTTCCGAGTCGGCCCGAGCCTTCCAGCGCAACCTCTTCTCGGGCACCGACGAGCAGAACCCCGACGGTCAGGGCCGGATCGCGATCACCCCGGAGCTGCGCCGGTACGCGGGTCTGTCCAAGGACTGTGTGGTGATCGGCGCGTTCACCCGCGTCGAGATCTGGGACGCACAGGCCTGGCAGACGTACCAGGAGCAGCACGAGGACGACTACGCCAAGGCGCAGGAGGAGGTTCTGCCCGGTCTCATCTGACACCGGAGACAGGCAGTGGAGACAGGCAGTACGGACACGAGCAGCGCAGACATGTGCGGTGCACGTCGCCGCCCCGACCCGGACGTCGCGCACCACCCGGCCCGACGGCCCTGGCGCACCTTCCCCGGTGCCAGGTCCGTCGGGGCAGGTGGGACGCGGCGTCCGAGGTGGGGGCGGCGGCATCACACCCGCCGGGCTGGGGAGCCGGGACGGGTGGAACCACGGCGGCTCGGGACCGGTCGGTCCCGGGCCGTCGGCATGACCACCTCGAGTGCGGGCACGAGGTGGGGGCTCGACGGAGGACCAGGCTGTGGGGGCCGGTCCTCCAGGTGGGAGGTGACGGGCGGGTGCTCACCGAGCAGGAGGACGGCGGCGGCCACCGGCACGTCCCGGTGTTGCTGAACCGGACGCTGGAGCTGCTGGCGCCTGCGCTGGAGGGGCGACCCGCGGTCGTCGTGGACGCCACGCTGGGGCTCGGCGGCCACTCCGCGGCGCTGTTGGCCGCGCACCCCCGGCTCACGCTGGTGGGGCTCGACCGGGACCCGCAGGCGCTGGAGATGGCGGGCCGCAGGCTGGTCGCGTACGGCGACCGCATCCACCTCGTCCACGCCGTGTACGACCGCGTCGCGGACGTGCTGGACGACCTGGGGCTCGCTCCCGTCCAGGGCGTCCTGTTCGACCTCGGCGTCTCCTCCCTGCAGCTGGACGCGGACGAGCGCGGCTTCTCCTACTCCCGGGACTCGGACCTCGACATGCGGATGGACCCCACCCGGGGCCCGACCGCGGCGGACGTCCTGAACACCTACGCCCCGGGCGACCTCGTCCGGATCCTGCGGGAGTACGGCGAGGAGCGGTTCGCCACCCGGATCGTGTCCGCGGTGGTGAAGCGGCGGGCGAAGACGCCCTTCGTGCGCAGCGCGGACCTGGTCGAGCTGCTGTACGCCGCAGTGCCCGCGGCGTCCCGGCGGACCGGGGGACACCCGGCCAAGCGGACGTTCCAGGCGCTGCGGATCGAGGTCAACGGCGAGCTGGAGGCCCTGCGCGGGGCGTTGCCCGCCGCGATCGGGTCGCTGGCGGTGGGCGGGCGGATCGTCGTGCTCTCCTACCACTCGCTCGAGGACCGCATGGTCAAGCGGGAGCTCGCCGCGGGGGCGGCCTCCCGCACCCCGGTCGACCTCCCGGTGGAGCTGCCGGGACACGGCCCGGAGCTGCGGCTGCTGACCCGCGGCTCCGAACCCGCGACGGACGACGAGATCGAGGACAACCCGCGCGCCGCCTCGGTGCGGTGCCGGGCCGCAGAACGAATCCGGGAGGCCGCATGAGCGCGCCAGTCAAGACGCCGACGCCGACCCGGAGGCGCCCGAAGGTCTCCGTCGAGTGGCACGGCACGGAGACCCGGGACCGGCGGGTGCCGGCGCAGCGGGGGAGCGTCACCGTCCCCGCCCAGCGCAAGGCCTCCGCCGCGGCCTACGCGAAGCGGGACGAGCGGGCGCGCAGGGCCGTCGGCGGGCCGCGCCGCAAGGTGGCGCAGGTCGCGCACTCCGGCCGCGCCCAGTTCGTGCTGCTGATCATGGCGCTGTTCACGGCGGGCCTGGTGCTCACGCTCTGGCTGTCCACGGCGGCCGCCGCGGACTCCTACACGCTGCAGGAGGCCCGCACCGCGGCCCGCGACCTGACCGAGCAGTCCGAGCGGCTGCACCGCGAGGTCGCCGCACTCGAGTCGGCGCCCGCGCTCGCGCAGCGCGCCACCGACCTGGGCATGGTGCCGGTGCAGGACCCGGCACGGCTGGTGGTCGCCCCGGACGGGGCCGTCACCGTCGTCGGACAGCCGACCGCGGCCGTCCGGAAGGCGCCGCCCGCGGCACCCGTGACCGCGCCGCCCGCCGCCGCGCCTGCGCCCGCACCGGCGGACGCCCAGGCCCCGACCGCAGCCACCGACCCCGCTGCGCAGGCCGCAGCGCCCCCGGCCACCGATCCCGCCGCCCCGGCCACCGCTGCGCAGTCGACCGACCCCGCTGCACAGGGCGCCGACCCGGCCCAGGCCGCCGGTGAGGCCGCCACGCAGCAGCAGGCCCAGGCGGAGGCGGACCGGCTCGCCGCCCGGAACCCGGCCCAGCCCGGGGGCGCCTGATGGCCCTGCTCCCACCCCGGGCGCGCCCGGGCGCCCGGCCCGTCGGACGTGCCCGGGGTCCGGTCCGCCGCCCGCCGACGCGCCTCCCCGCCTCCACGGCGGGGATGGCCGCGCGCCGCTTCCGCGTCGGCCGGATCGTGCTCTGCCTGCTGCTGCTCGCGAGCGCGATGCAGCTCGTGCTGATCCAGACCGTCCGGTCGGGCGATCTCACCGCCAGCGCGGCGAAGCAGCGCACCACCCGGATCACGATCGCCGCCGAGCGCGGCGCGATCCTCGACCGCAACGGCAACCGGCTGGCCTTCTCCACCGAGGCGCGCGCCCTCGTCACCAACCCGCGGCTGATCGCCGCGAACCGCAAGGAGCAGGCGCCCGCCTACAAGGCCGAGATGGCCCAGGCCGTGGCCGCGGCGACCGGCGGTGACCCGAACGCGCTCAAGGCGCTGCTGGACGCGGACCGCGGGTACGTGGTGCTGACCACGAGCGCGGACCCCGACGTCGCGCGGGCGCTGCGGGAGCGGTTCCCCGAGATCGCCGAGGAGCAGCGCGAGGCGCGGCAGTACCCGGCGGGCACCCTGGCCGCCAACGTGATCGGCGCGGCGAGCTGGAGCGCGGACGACCGCAAGCTCGTCGGCAGGGTGGGCCTCGAGTCCTCCGACGACGGCGCCCTCGCCGGCACGGACGGCTACCAGGTCGTCGACACCGCCGAGGGCAGTGACACGGTCATCCCGGGCAGCACCCGGGCGCAGGAGCCCGCGGTGCCGGGCTCGGACGTCGAGCTCACGCTGGACTCCGACCTGCAGTACGTGGTGCAGCAGAAGCTCCAGGACTACGTGGCGAAGACCGGGGCGCGCGGCGGGTCCGCCGTGGTGCTGGACGTCAGGACCGGCGAGGTCCGGGCGATGGCCAACGGCACCACCTTCGACCCGCGCCAGCTCGGCACCGCCGATCCGGCCACGCTCGGCAACGCGGCGGTGTCCAGCCCGTTCGAGCCCGGTTCGGTGAACAAGGTCGTGACGATGGCCGGGGCGCTGGAGTACGGCCTCGCCAAGCCGGACGACGTCCTGCAGGTCCCGGGCAGCATCGACGTCGCGGACCGCACGGTCCACGACGCCTGGAACCACGGGGTCGACAACTACACGCTGACCGGGGTGCTCGCGAAGTCCTCCAACGTCGGCACGATCATGACGGCGGAGAAGCTGGGGGCCGACCGGTTCTCGGAGATGTTGGCGCGCTTCGGGATCGGGCAGCGCACGAACGTCGGGCTGCCCGGCGAGAGCGCCGGATCGGTGCCCGCGCGGCAGTCCTGGTCCGGCTCGACCTTCGGCAACCTGCCGATCGGCCAGGGCCTGTCGATGACCGTGCTGCAGATGGCGGGCATGTACCAGGCCGTCGCGAACGACGGCGTGCGCATCCCTCCGCGTATCGTCGCCGCCACCATCGGGCCGGACGGTAGCCGCACGGCCGAGCCCGCGCCCGAACCCGTGCGGGTGGTCTCGCCGCAGACCGCGGCGCAGCTGCGGACGATGCTCACCGCCGTCACGCAGAAGGGGACGGGGGGCAACACCGGCACCGGGGTCGCCGCGCAGGTCCCCGGCTACCAGGTCGCGGGCAAGACCGGCACGGCCCAGCAGGTCGACCCGAACTGCGGCTGCTACGCCTCGTCGACGTACTGGATCACCTTCGCCGGGATGATGCCCGCGCAGGACCCGCGCTTCGTCATGGGGATCATGCTCGACGCCCCCGGCGGCGGCACCTCCGCGGCCCCGCTGTTCCACGAGGTCGCCTCCTACCTGGGCCAGCAGGAGCGGATCCCGGTGGGGGAGCCCGCGCCCGTGCAGACCCTGGTCGTGCCCTGAGCCTGCCCGGAGGCGGGTCGGCGGGTCTCGGTAGCCTGCCGGACGTGGTTCCTCTCGCTCCCCCCGAAGGTGTCGCGCCCCCCGCCGGTCTCCGGCCGGCGGGCCTCCCGGCGGTGCGGCTGAGCGCGCTCGGTGCGCCGGTGGCCGCCGAGCTGTTCCGGGCGCGGGACGCGGACGTCACGGGCATCACGCACCGCACGTCGGACGTCCGGCCCGGCGACCTGTTCGCCGCCCTCCCGGGGGCGAAGGCGCACGGCGCGGACTACGCGGGCGCGGCGATGCGCGCCGGCGCGGTCGCCGTGCTGACCGACGCCGCGGGGATGACCCGTCCCGAGCTCCGTGAGGCCGCCGAGAGCGGCCGCGTGGCCGTGCTGGTGCACCCGCACCCCCGCACGGTCCTGGGGGCCCTGGCGGCCACCGTGTACGGCGACCCGACGGCGGCGCTGACCGTCCTGGGCGTCACCGGCACCAGCGGCAAGACGACCGTCGCCCACCTGGTGGAGGCGGGCCTGCGCGCCGCGGGCCGGTCGTCCGGGCTGCTGGGCACGGTCGGCACCCGGATCGGGGACGAGGCGCTGCCCAGCGCGTTCACCACCCCGGAGGCCCCGGACCTGCAGGCGCTGTTCGCGGTGATGCGCGAGCGCGGGGTCTCGGACGTCGCGATGGAGGTGTCGTCGCACGCGTTGGCGATGGGCCGCGTCGCGGGCACCCGGTTCGCCGTCGGCGCGTTCACCAACCTCTCGCAGGACCATCTCGACTTCCACCACGACATGGAGGAGTACTTCCAGGCCAAGGCCCGGCTGTTCACCGATCCCGAGCTGCGCGCCGGGCACGGCGTGGTCTGCGTGGACGACGAGTGGGGCCGCAGGCTGGCCGACCTGGCGGACGTCGTCACGGTCTCGACGACGGGGCCCGCGGACTGGCGGGCCCTGGACGTCGGGACGGAGCCGGACGGGAGCCAGTTCGCCACGGTCGTCGCGCCGGACGGGCGGGAGATCCCGCTGCGGCTGCAGCTGCCGGGGGCCTTCAACGTGGCGAACGCCCTGGTCGCGCTCGCCGTGCTGGACGCGGCGGGAGTGCCCGCCGCGGTCGCCGCCCCGGCGTTCGCCCAGCTCGCGGTGCCCGGGCGGATGCAGCGGGTCGAGGCGGGCCAGCCCTTCCTGGCGGTCGTCGACTACGCCCACAAGCCTGCCGCCGTCGCCGCCCTGCTGGACGCCCTGCGCGCGCAGGCGCCCAGGGCCCGCATCCTCACCGTGCTCGGCTGCGGCGGGGACCGGGACACCGGCAAGCGCCCGATCATGGGGGCCGCCGCGGCCGCCCGCTCGGACGTGCTGATCGTCACCGACGACAACCCCCGCACGGAGGACCCCGCCGAGATCCGCGCCGCCATGCGCGCAGGTGCGGAGGCCGAGCCCGCCCGCGGGGACATCGTGGAGATCGGCGACCGGCGGGCCGCGATCGCGGCGGCCGTCTCGTTGGCGAAACCCGGGGACGTGGTCGTCGTTGCGGGGAAGGGGCACGAGACGGGCCAGGACTCCCACGGCGTCAAGCGCCCGTTCGACGACGTCCACGAGCTCGCCGCGGCCATCCGCGCGGCGCACTAGAGAGGCGAGACACGACGTGATCGAGATGCGGCTGGCCGAGGTCGCCGCCGTGACCGGGGGCGAGCTCCACCGGGCGACGGGCGAGGAGCTCGTGTCGTCGGTGGAGTTCGACTCCCGGAAGGTGGGCCCGGGCGCGCTGTTCCTCGCGCTGCCCGGCGAGCGGGCGGACGGGCACGGCTTCGCCGCCGCGGCCGTCGCCGCCGGGGCCGCGGGCGTGCTGGCCGGCCGCCCCGTCGACGCGCCCGCGGTGATCGCGCCCGCGGGCGAGTCGTACGCGGGCACGGACCTGGGCGCGGCGGACCCGGACGGCGCCGGTGCGGCCGTGCTGACCGCGCTCGGCAAGCTGGCCCGGCACTCGGTCACCACGCTGCGGGACCGCGCGGGCCTCGCCGTCGTCGGGATCACGGCGAGCTCGGGCAAGACGTCGACGAAGGACCTGGTCGCGGCCGTGCTCGCGCCGCTGGGGGAGACCGTGGCCCCGCCCGGCTCCTTCAACAACGAGCTGGGCCACCCGTGGACCGCGCTGCGGGCGGGGGAGTCCACCCGGCACCTGGTGCTGGAGCTGTCCGCCCGCGGGTCGGGGCACATCGCCCGGCTCTGCCGGATCGCGCCGCCCCGGATCGGGGTGGTGCTCAACGTGGGCTCCGCGCACGTCGGCGAGTTCGGCTCGCCGGAGGCGATCGCGCAGGCCAAGGGCGAGCTCGTCGAGGCGCTCCCCGCGGACGGGGTCGCGGTCCTGAACCTCGACGACCACCGGGTCGCCGCGATGGCCGCCCGCACGTCCGCCCGGGTCGTCGGCTACTCGGCCGCGGGCTCGGCGGAGGCCGCCGTCGTCGCGCGCGAGGTCCGCCTGGTCGCGGGCCGCGCGTCGTTCACGCTGGTCACCCCGGCGGGCTCGGCGGAGGTGTCCCTGCGGCTGGTCGGCGAGCACCACGTCGGCAACGCCCTGGCCGCCGCCGCGGTGGCGCTGGAGCTGGGCGGGACCCCCGCGGGCATCGCCGAGGCGCTCTCGCAGGCGGGCCCCGCGTCCCGCTGGCGGATGGAGGTCACCGACCGCGCGGACGGCGTCACCGTGGTCAACGACGCCTACAACGCCAACCCGGAGTCGATGACCGCCGCCCTGCGCGCCCTGGCCGCGATCGGCGCCGAGGGCGGGCGCCGCACCTGGGCGGTCCTGGGCCCCATGGCCGAGCTGGGCGACACCGCCCCCGCGGCCCACGAGCAGGTGGCGCAGGCGGTCGAGGCCCTGGGCATCGACCATTTCGTCACGGTGGGCACCGACCTCTACCCCCGGACCCGCGAGTCCGACACCACGGCCCGCGAGTCGGACACGGCCGTCGTGCATGTCGCCGATCGGGACGCGGCGGTGGCGCTGCTCCGCGCGGAGCTGCGGCCCGGGGACGTCGTGTTGGTGAAGGCCTCCCGGTCCGCCGGGCTGGACCGGGTCGCGGCGGCACTCGTCGAGCAGGAGCTGGTCGCGCCGTGAGAGGCATCTTCGTCGCGGGCGGGGTGGCGCTCGCGCTGTCCATCCTGCTCACCCCGTACCTGATCCGCTTCTTCGCCCGGCAGGGCTTCGGCCAGGAGATCCGCGCCGACGGTCCCAAGAGCCACCAGACCAAGCGCGGCACCCCCACCATGGGCGGCGTCGCGATCCTGATCGCGATCTGGGTCGGCTACCTGATCGCGCACGCGCTGACCGGCGAGCCGATGTCGGCCTCCGCGCTGCTGGTCCTCTTCCTCACCACCGCGCTCGGCCTGGTCGGGTTCATCGACGACTTCCTGAAGCTGCGCCGCAGGCGCAACCTCGGCCTGAACAAGACGTCGAAGATCGTCGGGCAGGTGCTCACCGCCACCATCTTCGGCATCCTCGCGCTCCGGTTCGCCAACGAGCGCGCGCTCACGCCGGCGTCGGAGTACCTGTCGTTCATCCGGGACATCACGGTGCTCGGGTTCGGCGCGATCGGGTTCGTGCTGCTCTGCAACCTGATCATCGCGGCCTGGTCGAACGGCGTGAACCTCACCGACGGGCTGGACGGCCTCGCCGCGGGCACCTCCGCCATGGTCCTGGCCAGCTACGTGATCATCGGATTCTGGCAGTTCCGCAACTCGTGCTCGATCGCCGCGGCCGCCGGCTGCTACGAGGTCCGGGACCCGCTGGACGTCGCGATCGTCGCCTCGGCGGCCATGGGGGGCTGCATCGGGTTCCTGTGGTGGAACGCCGCGCCCGCCCGGATCTTCATGGGCGACACCGGGTCCCTGGCGCTCGGCGGGCTGCTGGCCGGGCTGTCGATCGTGACGAAGACCGAGCTGTTGCTGCTGGTGATCGGCGGGGTGTTCGTCGTCGAGACGCTGTCGGTGGCCCTGCAGATCCTGGTCTTTCGCACCACCCGCCGCCGGCTGTTCCGGATGGCCCCGTTCCACCACCACTTCGAGCTCGCGGGCTGGGCCGAGACCACGGTGATCATCCGGTTCTGGCTGCTCGCGGCGATGTGCGCGGCGCTGGGGCTGGGCATCTTCTACTCGGAGTGGCTGACGGCGTCGGCGGGTGGCTGAGATGAGCACCAGCGCTGTTCGATCATGGTCCGACGACGCCGGTGCCGATCTCACGGGCCGGACCGTGCTCGTCGCGGGCGCCGGGATCTCCGGGCTCGCCGCCGCCGAGGTGCTGCTGGCGCGTGGGGCCCGGGTCCTGGTGTCGGACGACCGTGCCGTCCCCGACCTCCCCGCGGGCGCGTCGCAGGCCGAGGGGCTGCCCGACGGGGTCGAGCTGATCGTCACCGGACCCGGCCGCCGTCCCGACCACCCGCTCGTGGCGGAGGCCGCCGCCCGGGGGGTCGAGGTCGTCGGCGAGCCGGAGCTGGCCTGGCGGCTGGGCGCGGCGTCCGAGACCCCGCCCGCGTGGCTCGTGGTGACCGGCACCAACGGCAAGACCACGACCACCGGCATGCTCGCCACCATCCTGCGCGCCGCCGGCCTCGACGCCGTGGCCTGCGGGAACATCGGCTACCCGGTCGTGTCCGCGGTCGCGGCGGGGCACGCGGTGCTGGCGGTGGAGCTGTCGAGCTTCCAGCTGCACTGGTCGCCGTCGATCGTCCCGGCGGCAGGCCTGGTGCTCAACGTCGCCGAGGACCACCTGGACTGGCACGGCGGCCTGGAGCCCTACGCCCAGGCCAAGGCGCGGGCACTGGTCGGCGCGGTCGCGGTGGCAGGCATCGACGACGAGATCGCCTCGAGGCTCCTGGCCGAGTCGACGTCACCGCACAAGGTCGGCGTCACCCTGCACGCCCCGGGACCGCACCAACTGGGTGTCGAGGACGGCCTCCTGGTCGACCGCGCCTTCCCCCCGCGCCCGGCCCACGAGTCCGACACCACAGCCCGCGAGTCCGACGCTCCGGCGCCCGAGTCGGGCGGGGGAGTCGTGCTCGCGGCGGTCGGGGATGTGACGCCCGGGGGGCCGCCGGGGGTGACCGACGCGCTGGCCGCCGCGGCGCTGGCGCGGGCGTACGGGGTGTCGGCGGACGCCGTTCGGGAGGGGTTGCGCGCCTACCGGCCCGGGCCGCACCGGTCCGCGCCGGTGGGGACCGTGGACGGGGTGCGCTACGTCGACGACTCCAAGGCCACCAACCCGCACGCCGCCGACGCCGCGCTCGCCGCCCAGCCCGCCGGGCACGTCGTCTGGATCGTCGGGGGGTTGTTCAAGGGCGCCAGGGTGGAGGAGCTCGTCGCCACCCACGCCGGGAGGCTCGCCGGGGTCGTCGTGATCGGCACCGACCGGGCGGAGATCGTGGAGGCGCTGGCGCGACACGCCCCGGAGATCCCCGCGGTGGAGGTCACCGAGGGCGACGATGAGGTCATGCGTTCCGCCGTCCGCCGTGCCGCCGCACTCGCCCGACCGGGGGACGTCGTACTCCTCGCACCCGCCGCCGCCTCGATGGACCAGTTCCGGGACTACGCGGCGCGGGGCTCGGCCTTCGCGGCCGCGGTGGCGGAGCTGGGCTGATGGCCACGCGGAGCCCCAGCTCGTCCCGCACCCGCCGCAGCACCCCCAGGGAGCCCGATGGCCGGTTCGGACCCGCCAGGGCGACCGTCGGGCGGGGCGCCAGGGCGCTCGACGCCTGGCTGCGCCGCCCGCTCACCTCGCTGCACCTGATCCTCGGCGTGTTCGGCCTGCTCACCCTGTTCGGCCTGGTGATGGTGCTCTCGGCGAGCGCGGTCGAGTCCTACTCGGCGGGCGGGTCGAGCTACTCGGTGTTCATCCGCCAGCTGGGGTTCTGCGCGGCCGGGCTGGTGCTGTTCTGGGTGGGCCTGAGGATCCGGCCCGTCCGGCTGCGCGCGATGGCCCCCTGGCTGCTGCTCGTCGGCATCGTCACGCTCGTCGCGGTGCTGATCCCGGGCGTCGGCGTGCTGCGCAACGGCTCGCGGGCGTGGTTCGCGGTCGGCAGCTTCTCGGTGCAGCCCTCCGAGGCGGTCAAGGTGGCGCTGACGCTGTGGGGCGCCCACGTGCTCGTCGCGCGGCGCAAGGTCATGCACCGCTGGAAGCACGCGCTGAACCCGCTGGTCCCGGTCACGCTGCTGGTGCTCACCCTGCTGGTCCTCGAGCCCGACCTGGGCATGACGATCTCCGTGGGGATCGTCATGATCGCGCTGCTGTACTTCGGCGGCGCCCCGATGAGGCTCCTGGCCACGCTGGCGGTCGGCGGCGCCGCGGGCGCGGTGATCCTGGGGCTGACCGCCGGGTACCGGGTCAGCCGGATCACGGCGTTCCTGTCGGACAGCCCGGACGCGCTCGGCCCCGCCTACCAGGCCACCCAGGCGCTGTACTCACTGGCGGACGGCGGCCTGTTCGGCGTGGGGCTCGGCCAGGGCCGGGCCAAGTGGGACTACCTGCCGAACGCGCACAACGACTTCATCTTCGCGATCATCGGCGAGGAGCTGGGCATGGTCGGTGCCTTCGCGGTGCTCGGCCTGTTCGCCACGCTGGCCTACACCGGCCTGCGGATCGCCCGCCGCAGCAACGACCCGTGGCTGCGGCTCGTCACCGCGACGTCCACGGCGTGGCTCGTCATCCAGGCCGCGATCAACATCGGCTACGTCGTCGGGCTGCTGCCGGTCACCGGTCTGCAACTGCCGCTGATCTCCTCCGGTGGCACCTCGATGGTGGTGACCATGTTCGTGTTCGGCATCCTGACCAGTGCCGCCCGGCACGAGCCGGAGGCGGTCGCCGCGCTCCGGGCGAACGGCCAGGGCCGCATCGCGACGCTCCTGCGTCTGCCGATGCCGGAGCCCTACCGTGCGACGGGCACGTCGTCGCGCACCACCGTCTCGCGTCCGCCCGCCCAGCGGTCGGCGCGCCGATAGCTGAGAAGGGCCATGAGTCAGTACGGCACCCAGTACCTCCCGCGCATGGGCTCCGGCCCGTCCGTGGTGATCGCAGGCGGCGGCACGGCCGGGCACATCGAGCCCGCCCTCGCCCTCGCCGACGCCGTCAAGCGGCTCCGGCCGGACGCCACCGTCACGGCCCTCGGCACCGAGAAGGGCCTGGACCGCACGCTGATCCCGGCCCGCGGCTACCCGCTCGAGCTGATCCCCCCGGTGCCCCTGCCGCGCAAGCCCTCCGCCGACCTGCTCCGGCTGCCCGGCCGGGTCCGCGGGGCCGTGGCGCGGGTGCGGGAGGTGCTGGAGAAGGTGGACGCGGACGTCGTCGTCGGGTTCGGCGGGTACGTCGCCCTGCCCGCGTACCTGGGGGCACGCGGCCGGGTGCCGATCGTGGTGCACGAGGCGAACGCGCGGGCGGGCCTGGCCAACAAGGTCGGGGCGCGGTTCGCCGCCCGGGTGGTGGCCGCGGTCCCGGGTTCCGGGCTGCGGAACGCCCAGATCCTCGGCATCCCGCTGCGGCACGCCGTCACGACGCTGGACCGCGCCGCCCTGCGCGCCGAGGCCCGCGCCCGGTTCGGGCTGCCCGCCGACGGGCCGGTGCTGCTGGTCTTCGGCGGCTCCCAGGGCGCGCGGTCGCTCAACGCGGCCGTGGCCGCCGCGCTGCCCGGGCTGCTGCGCGAGGGCGTCGGCGTGCTGCACGCCCACGGTGCCGGGAACGGCCCCGCGGGCGGGCAGGCGGGCTACGTCGGGCTGCCGTACATCGACGACATGCACCTCGCCTACGCGGCCGCCGACGCGGTGCTCTGTCGCGCGGGCGCGATGACCGTCGCCGAGGTGTCGGCGGTGGGGCTGCCCGCGGTCTACGTCCCCCTGCCCATCGGCAACGGCGAGCAGGCGCTCAACGCCCAGCCCGTCGTCGCGGCGGGCGGCGGGGTGATCGTGCCGGACGCCGAGCTGACCGGTGACCGCGTGCTGGCCGAGCTGGTCCCGTGGCTGAAGGACCCCGCGCGCCTCGCCGCGATGGGGGAGGCGGCCCGCGGCTCCGGCCACGCGGACGCGGACGAGCGGCTGGCCGAGGTCGTGCTCGGGGTGATCCGCACGTGAGTGCCCCGGTGCTCGGCTCGCACGTCCACCTGATCGGCATCGGCGGGGCCGGGATGAGCGGCATCGCGCGGATCCTGCTGGCCCGCGGCGTGTCCGTCTCCGGGTCGGACGCCAAGGACTCCCGCACCGTCCTCACCCTGCGCGCCCTCGGGGCCGAGATCGCGGTGGGGCACGCGCCGGAGAACCTCGTCGGGGAGCCCACGGTCGTCGTCTCGACGGCGATCCGGGAGACCAATCCCGAGCTCGTCGAGGCGCGGGCGCGCGGGCTCGCGGTGGTGCACCGCGCGCAGGCCCTCGCCGCGCTGACCCAGGGCTACCGGGTCGCGGCGATCGCCGGGACGCACGGCAAGACCTCCACCACGTCGATGCTCACCGTGGCGCTGCAGCACTGCGGGCTGGACCCGTCGTTCGCGATCGGCGGGGACCTCACCGTCACCGGGGCCGGGGCGCACCACGGAACCGGGGACGTCTTCGTCGTCGAGGCGGACGAGTCGGACGGCTCGTTCACCGCGTACGCGCCGCTCGTCGCCGTGGTCACGAACGTCGAGCCGGACCATCTGGACCACCATGGCAGCGAGGTGGCCTACCGGGCGGTGTTCGAGGAGTTCCTCGGTCGCATCGCCCCCGGCGGGACGCTCGTGAGCGGCGCGGACGACCCCGGGGCGGCCGCCTTGGCCGCGGTCGCGGAGTCCCGCGGCATCCCGGTCCGCTCCTACGGCCGCACCGGTTCCGACGCCACCCTGGTCGACTTCCGCCCGGACGGCGCCGGTTCCCGGGTGGTCGCCCGGCACGGGGGCGTCGACCTCACCGTGCGGCTGTCCGTCCCCGGCGAGCACATGGCGCTCAACGCCCTCGGTGCGCTGCTGGCGGGTGTCGAGCTGGGAGCCCCGGTCGACGGGCTGCTGGCGGGCCTGGCGGCGTTCGACGGCGTCCGGCGCCGGTTCGAGTTCAAGGGCCGGGCGAACGGCGTCGCGGTGTACGACGACTACGCCCACCACCCGACCGAGGTCGCCGCCACCCTGCGCGCGGCCCGCGAGGTGCAGAACGGGCGCGTGCTCGTGGCGTTCCAGCCGCACCTCTACTCGCGCACGAGGATGTTCGCGACGGAGTTCGGGCGGGCCCTCGGGCTCGCGGACGAGGTCGTGGTGCTGGACGTCTACGGCGCCCGCGAGGACCCCGAGCCCGGGGTGAACGGTGGCCTGGTCGCGGACGCCGTGCCGCTGCCCGCGGACCGGGTGCACTTCGTCCCGACCTGGGCGGACGTGCCGCGGGTGCTGGCGGGCCTGGCCCGCCCCGGCGACCTCGTGCTGACGATGGGGGCCGGGGACGTGACCGTCCTCGGGCCCGAGATCCTGCTCGAGCTGGACAGGGCCCCCGCCTGATGGCGCGGCGCGGCGGCCGCACCCCGACCACGGACGGTCGGGGTCGGCGGGTGCGCCCGGGGGGTGGGACGGACCGGGCCGCGCCGGACCGGGTCGCGCCGGAGCGTGCCGCGTCCGACCGGGCCGCGTCCGACCTTGCCGCGTCCGACCGGAGCGGGGCCGCCCGCGCCGACACCGGCCGCACGCGGGAGAGCGGCCGTTCGCGCGCGAACGGTGCACCCGGAGGCACGGTGGCCGACCGCGCCCCCGCCCGCCCCGCCGCCGCCGAACGCGCCCGCCGGATCCGCGAGGAGCGGGCGGCACGGCGGGACCGGCTGCGCCCGGAGAAACGGGACGGGCCGCCGCGCCGCAACGACCTCCGCTTCAAGCTCCGCCGCCGGATCGCGCTCGCGGTGGCCGTCCTGGCCGTGCTGGTGGCCCTGGGCGGGGGTTTCTGGGCCGTCCTGCTCTACACCGGGGTCGCCGAGGTCGAGCAGGTCGAGGTGACCGGCACCCTCGCCGTCCCGCGCGACTCCGTGCTGGCCGCGGCCGCCGTCGAGACCGGGGTGCCGCTGGCGACGGTGGACACCGGGGCCGTGGCGCAGCGGGTGGCCCAGCTGCCCGGCGTCGGCACGGTGCAGGTCAGCCGGGGCTGGCCGCACACGGTCGCGATCGAGGTGACCGAGCGCCGGGCCGTCGCCCTGGCCCGCACGCCGCAGGGCGTCACGCTCGTCGACGCGACCGGCGTCGCCTACCAGCCCGCCCCCGAGGTGCCGCCCACGCTGCCGATGTTCGGGTTCGGCGCGGTCGGGCCGGACGACCCGGCTACCCGTGCGGCCCTCGCGGTCCTCGCCGCGCTGCCGGAGGACCTGCGGGCGCGGGTGACCACCGTGGACGTCGACAGCCCGGCGACCGAGCCCACCGTGCGCCTCGGGCTGGGGGACCGGCAGGTGCGCTTCGGCTCCACCGACCGCGCCGCGCAGAAGGTCGCCGTGCTGGTCCCGCTGCTGACCCAGGACGGAACCGTGTTCGACGTGTCCAGCCCGGACCTACCGACTATCACGCGCTGAGAGCAGCCTGCGGAGACGAACCCGGGCACTGAGGGGTCGGCTGGGCCGTTCGGCTCAACTCGTCACTGGCCGTCAGGACGCATGAACAGCAGGTCACGGACCGGTCACGAGAACCGGAGTCCACCCCATCGAGGTGTTGCCGACGCGCGGCGCGCCTGCTGGACCGGGCCTGCATACGGACCTAGCGTTCGACTGCGAACGGCCCGGACAGACCCTGCTGGACGGAGCTGACCGGAGATCCGATCCAACCCGAGAGGTGCCGCTCATGACGCCCCCGCACAACTACCTCGCCGTGATCAAGGTGGTCGGCATCGGAGGCGGCGGCGTGAACGCCGTCAACCGGATGATCGAGGTGGGTCTGAAGGGTGTCGAGTTCATCGCGGTGAACACCGACGCCCAGGCCCTGCTCATGTCCGACGCGGACGTGAAGCTGGACATCGGCCGCGAGCTGACCCGGGGCCTCGGCGCCGGGGCGAACCCCGAGGTGGGCCGCAAGGCCGCCGAGGACCACCGCGAGGAGATCGAGGAGGTCCTCAAGGGGGCCGACATGGTCTTCGTGACGGCGGGCGAGGGCGGCGGCACGGGCACCGGCGGTGCCCCCGTGGTCGCCTCGATCGCCCGCAAGCTCGGCGCGCTGACCATCGGCGTCGTGACCCGCCCGTTCACCTTCGAGGGCCGCCGCCGCGCGGGCCAGGCGGAGGACGGGATCACGCAGCTGCGCAACGAGTGCGACACCCTGATCGTCATCCCGAACGACCGGCTGCTGCAGCTCGGTGACGTCGGCGTATCGCTGATGGACGCCTTCCGCTCGGCGGACGAGGTGCTCCTGTCCGGTGTCCAGGGCATCACGAACCTGATCACCACCCCCGGCCTGATCAACCTCGACTTCGCGGACGTCAAGTCGGTGATGTCCGGGGCGGGCTCGGCCCTGATGGGAATAGGGTCGGCGCGCGGTGAGGGGCGCGCGGTGCAGGCGGCCGGGTCGGCGATCAACTCGCCGCTGCTCGAGGCGTCGATGGACGGTGCGCAGGGCGTGCTGCTGTCGATCGCGGGCGGCTCGGACCTCGGCCTGTTCGAGATCAACGAGGCCGCGTCGCTGGTCCAGGAGGCCGCGCATCCCGAGGCCAACATCATCTTCGGCACGGTGATCGACGACTCGCTCGGCGACGAGGTCCGGGTCACGGTCATCGCCGCAGGCTTCGAGGGCGGGCAGCCCACGCACAAGAAGCTCGAGCCGTCGGTCTTCCGCAGCCCGCAGGCGGAGCAGCAGCAGGCCCGGCCCGCCACGCCGCCGCCCGCCCCGCAGTCCCCGCCGCCGTCGTCGAACGGGAGTGGGCAGCAGCAGGCGTCGGGCTTCGGCTCGGGGGCCAACCAGCAGGGCACCCTGCCCCCGGTCGCGCCCTACAGCCCGCCTGCGCCGCGTGCGCCGGAGGTCGAGCGGCAGAACCCGGCGATGACCGAGATCAGCACCCCGCCCGCGGCCCCCGAGCCCGCCGCGGCCACGTCGACCACGGCGACCGCGGAGGCGCGTCCGGTGGCCGAGGACGACGTCGACGTCCCGCCCTTCATGCGCCGCTGAGCACACTCCTCACGAGCCGCGATCCCGTGGGATCGCGGCTCGTGGCGTGTCCGGGGCCGTGCACGTTTCGTGCTCGCAGCGCGGCACGATCAGCGTTTCGGTGCTCTCGGCGCTGCCCGCACCGCGCTGAGAGCACGGAAAGGGCGGTCCCGGCCGGGACTACGCTGAGGTTCATGGTGCAGCAGACGGCCGTTCGGGTCCGACGGGTCATGACCACCCGGGCCGGGGGCCGCTCGTCCGCGCCCTTCGACTCGTTCAACCTCTCCCGCGAGGTCGGCGACCATCCCGACAACGTCGACGCCAACCGCTACCGGCTGATCAAGGAGCTGGGCCTGCGCGGCGCGGTGTTCCTCAAGCAGATCCACGGCACGCGGGTGGAGACGGTCACCACGGTGCCCAAGCGCTCCGCCCCGGACGTCGCGGACACCGACGCCGCGGTGACCGCGGAACCGGGCGTCGGGCTCGTCGTACTGGCCGCGGACTGCACGCCGGTGCTGTTCGGGGACTCCGTCGCGGGCGTCGTCGGGGCCGCCCACGCCGGACGGGTGGGGGCGGCGGCCGGGGTGGTCCCCGCGACCGTCGAGGCGATGGTGGCGCTGGGGTCGCGGGTCTCGGACATCGAGGTGCTCCTCGGCCCGGCGGTCTGCGGGCTCTGCTACGAGGTGCCGGAGGCCATGCGCGCCGAGGTGGAGACGCGGCTGCCGGGCAGTGCGGCGACGAGCCGCAGGGGAACCCCGTCGATCGACGTCCGCGCGGGGCTCTACCGTCAGCTGCGGGCCATGGGCGTCGGGCGGATCGGCGGGGACCCGCGCTGCACCCTCGAGGACCGGGCCCTGTTCAGCCACCGCCGGGACCAGCGCACGGGCCGCCACGCGGGCATCAGCTGGCTGGACGCGGGCTGACCTAGGCTCGGGCCGTGCCTGCCGAAGTCTCCCCGGAACGCCGCGCCGAGCTCGAACGCCGTCTCCATCGGGTGCGGGAGCGGATCGCCGCCGCCTGCGTCGCCGCGGGTCGCGCACCGGAGGAGGTCGAGCTCCTCGCCGTCACCAAGACCATCCCCGCGGCGGACGTGATCGCCCTCGCCGACCTGGGGCTGCGGGACTTCGGGGAGAACCGGGCGCAGGAGGCCGCGGCCAAGGTCGAGCGCATCCGCGAGCTCCGGCCGGACCTCGACCTGCGGTGGCACTTCATCGGCGCTCTGCAACGGAACAAGGCCAGGCTGGTGGTCCCGTGGGTGACACGGGTCGAGACCGTCGACTCCGCCCGGCTCGCCGCGGAACTGGACAAGCAGGCTGCCCGGCGCGGCACCCGGCTGCCCGTCCTGATCCAGTACAGCGTGGACGGTGACCCGGCCCGCGGCGGGGTGGGGGACGAGGGGCTACTGGAGCTCGCCGCGCAGGTCACGGAGGCGCGCGGGCTCGTTCTCGAAGGGTTGCTCAGCGTGGCACCTCTGGGTGCGGACGACGAGGAGTCGTTTGCGGCGATAGCCGAAGCGGGAAGATCATTGCGCACCGAACATCCCGCGGCGAGCGTGCTGTCGGCCGGGATGAGCGGTGATCTGGAGGTGGCGATCCGTCACGGTTCGACGGTCGCGCGTGTCGGAACGGCCCTTGTGGGGGACCGGACGTTAACCTCCCGGTGATCGCTGGTCCGCGGGGGCGGGCCTGCGTCGAGGGCGATGATTGGGGAGCGCGGATGAGCGCGATGTACCGGCTCAAGGCCTACTTCGGCATGGTGCCCGCCGAGGAGATGGACTACGTCGACGAGCCGGACACCTTCCCCGAGCCCCGGCGGGTCGCGCGGAACGACCGTTGGTCGGACCCGGACGACCGTTTCGACGCACGGCAGGCAACCCGGGACGACTACACGGAGTACGACGAACCCCGTCAGGACCGCCACGCGGACCTCGACGGGCGCCCCGGGGACGCCTGGTCGGGCCGGTCGGCGCGGGAATCCGTCCGCCCGTCGCGCCCCGTGAGGGAGCCCGTCCGGGTCGCCGGAGGCCTCCAGGGCGGTCTCGGGGGCGGTGCGCCGGTCACCCGCGGAGCGCTCGCGATGGACCGCGAGGAGCCCGTCGTGCGGCCCGTCCCGGACCCGCCCGCGGCCGCTCCGGCGCCGTCGAGCGTGCCCGAGCAGCGAGACCGCGGGGCGGCCGCGCTGGCGCGCATCACGACGCTTCAGCCGAGCAGCTTCACCGAGGCCCGCACGATCGGCGAGCGCTACCGCGACGGCGTCCCGGTGATCATCAACCTGACCGATCTCGACGAGGCCGCCGCACGCCGTCTGGTCGACTTCGCCGCAGGTCTGGCGTTCGCGCTGCGCGGCTCGATCGACAAGGTGACCTCCCGCGTCTTCCTGCTCACCCCGGCGGACGTCGAGGTCTCGGCGGACGACGCGCGGAGGCTGGCGGAGCGGGGCCTGTTCCGCCAGGACTGACCCCGGGTGGGGCAAGATGGGCTCGTGCCGATCGTCCTGCAGTTCGTCGTCTACTACGTCCTGTTCTTCTTCTGGCTCCTGCTCGTCGCGCGGATCGTGGTGGAGCTCGTGCACTCGTTCGCGCGGGAGTGGGTGCCCGCCGGACGACCCGCTGCGGCGCTCGAAGTGGTGTTCAGCGTGACCGATCCTCCCGTCAAGTTGTTGCGGAGAGTGATCCCCGTCGTCCGTATCGGGGGCGTGGGACTGGACCTGTCGATTATGGTTCTGCTGCTGGTGCTGTTCATACTGATGAGCATTGCCAGACCGGCGGTGGGGTGAGCCCCAGTCACCCGCCAGCCGGTTTGCCGCCGAGGAGTGCATGAGGTGATCCGATGCCGCTGACGCCCGCTGACGTCCACAACGTCGCGTTCAGCAAGCCCCCGATCGGGAAGCGGGGGTACAACGAGGACGAGGTCGACGCCTTCCTCGACCTGGTCGAGGCCGAGCTGGCCCGACTGATCGAGGAGAACGACGATCTGCGCGAGCAGGTCGGCCAGCTCGAACAGCGTCTCGACTCGAGCCAGGCCGAGCTGGAGGATGCGCGCCAGCAGCGTGCGCAGGCTCCGCAGGGTCCGCCGCCCACGCAGCAGATCCGGCCCGTCGAGCCGCCGCCCCAGGCGCGTCCCGAGCCCCCGCAGCGGCCCATGGCCGCCATGGGCGGGTCGGACGCGGACTCCGGGGGTGGTGACCACCACGTCCAGGCCGCGAAGGTCCTGGGCCTGGCCCAGGAGATGGCCGACCGGCTCACCGCCGAGGCCAAGAACGAGGCCGACTCGATGCTGGCCGACGCCCGGAGCAAGTCCGAGCAGCTGCTGAGCGAGGCCCGGTCCAAGTCGGACGGTCTGGTGAACGATGCCAGGGCCCGCGCCGAGACGATGCTCAACGACGCCCGCACCCGCGCGGAGACCTTGGAGCGGCAGAGCCGCGACAAGGCGTCCTCGCTGGTCAGCGAGGCCGAGCGGAAGCAGACCGAGATCATCGGCACCATCACCCGCGACAAGTCGGTGCTGGAGAAGAAGATCGACGAGCTGCGCACGTTCGAGCGTGAGTACCGCACCCGGCTCAAGACCTACCTCGAGTCCCAGCTGCGGGACCTCGAGGGCCGGGGCTCGGCCGCGCCGTCGGACGCCGCCCGTCAGAACGCGAACGGCGGCGGCTACGCGGCCTCCGGCTACGGCCAGCGCGCCGACGCCGGAAGCTGACGGATCCTTCGTCGTCCCAGCGAACAGGTGGGCGGCGGCACAGCCGCCCGCTGAACTCGGGGTGAATCGTGCTGCTGCTGGTTCTCGTACTCGTCCTGATCGCCTTCGGGCTCCTGGTCGTGGCGCTGCTCTCGGGCAGCGTCATGTGGGCCTGGATCTCGGTGGCGGTCTCGGTGGCGGCTGCGGTCGCCCTGCTCGTCGACTGGCTGCAACGCCGGTCGGCGGTCAAGGCGGGTGCGGAACCGGACCGGGTGTCCGTCGCCCCGTCGCAGGCTCCCGTGGGCCCGCCCGCGAGCTACCGGGGTGTCCCGGACATCGAGCCGGTCACCGAGGTGATCCCGCTCGTGCCCCACGCCACACCCGGTGGCGTGACGGGTCCGGACACCACGTCGACGGGTGCGGGCCCGGACGCGGAGGCCACCTCCGTGATGCCGCTGGTCGAACCGTCCGGCTCAGCCGGGCGACCGTCGGGCGCTGAGGACACGGTTACACGATCGAGCGGTTCTTCGTCACCCAGCGTGACTGATTCCGACGCTGAGGCGGACACCGCCGACCCCGCCCACGAGGCGGGCGAGGGACGTCCCGAGAGCGCGGCCCCCGAGGCCGAGCTCGAGGGGGCGGCCCCTCGCGACGAGCAGGGACCCGGCCGGGCAGGCGGCTCGGCGGCAGCAGGCTCGGCCGGGAGTCCCGCGGAGGCGACCACGGCGGACGTGTCGGGCGGGTCGGGCGGGTCAGTGGACGGGCCCACCGTCGCCACCCCCGCCGCGACCGCGTCCCACGGTGCCCACGAGGCGCCGGGTGCCGCGGTGTCGGATGCCGCGGTGCCGGATGAAGCGGTGCCGGATGCCGCGGTGCCGCCGTCACACGGCGGCCACGGCGGCCATGGCGCGCACGAGGCACCCGAGCGGTCCGCGAACGGACCGGCCGCGGCGGGAGACGGGTCCCAGGACCCGGTCTCGTCGACGGCGGGCGCGGAGGGTGGCACCCCGGTCGCCGCCGCCACCCGGGCCGACCCGGACCGCCCGCAGGGGACCGAGGCCCCTCGGGACGGTCAGGCGGAGCGGGCCGACGCCGCGCCGCCCGCGGCGCAGTTCCCGGCCGGTGTACCGGTGGGTCAGGTCGCCGGCGGGCAGCCGCCCGCGGGGAACGCCCCCGGCCCCCACGGCGAGCCGCCGGAGGAGCCCCGAGACGCCGAGGTCGCCGCGCTCGTCTCCGGGCTGGACGACGAGGTCGTCGTGGTGGACGAGCAGCCCCGGTACCACCTGGCGGGCTGTCGGTCGCTGCCCGGCCGCCCGGTGATCCCGCTGCCGGCCAAGGAGGCCGTGGAGCTGGGCTTCACCCCGTGCGGGTGGTGCACGCCGGACCGCACGATGGCAGGCCGCCACCAGCCCGCGGCGCACTAGGGGGCCTCGCGGAATAAGCGCCGGCGCCGCCGCGCTACGCTTCTGCACACAGGCACCGATCCGGCCATCACCGGGGAGCCTCCGGAGGAAACCGTCGTGAGGCGGGAGTAGAACCGGACGGGTGCGGCCCGTCAACGCCGCTGAACGAGTGGCCCGGGTGACCGGGCAAGCGGGGTGGTACCGCGGCTCAGCAGGATCGAGTCGTCCCCGTGCAGGCACGAGCACACGCCGGCACGAGGAGCAGATCCGTGAGCTACCCGCAGGTCCCCGCCCATCCGTCCTTCCCGCAGCTGGAGCGCGAGGTCCTCAAGGCCTGGGAGGCGGACGACACGTTCGCCGCCTCCGTCGAGGCGCGCCCGGCGGGCGAGAACGGGGCCAACGAGTTCGTCTTCTACGACGGGCCCCCCTTCGCCAACGGCCTCCCGCACTACGGCCACCTGCTGACCGGGTACGTCAAGGACGTCGTGCCGCGCTACCAGACGATGCGCGGCAGGCACGTCGAGCGCCGGTTCGGCTGGGACACCCACGGCCTGCCCGCCGAGGTCGAGGCCGAGCGCCAGCTCGGGATCACGCACAAGTCCGAGATCGAGCAGATGGGCATCGCCGAGTTCAACGAGGCGTGCCGCACCTCCGTGTTGCGCTACACCGGCGAGTGGCGGGACTACGTCACCCGCCAGGCGCGCTGGGTGGACTTCGACCACGACTACAAGACGCTCGACCTGGACTACATGGAAAGCGTCATGTGGGCGTTCAAGACCCTGTGGGACAAGGGTCTGGTCTACTCCGGCTTCCGTGTGCTCTGGTACTGCTGGCGCTGCGAGACGCCGCTGTCGAACTCCGAGACCAAGCTGGACGACGTCTACCGGGACCGCCAGGACCCGGCCGTCACCGTGGGCCTGCGGCTGACCAGCGAGGACCCGGACCTGAACGACGCGCTCGCCCTCATCTGGACGACCACGCCGTGGACGCTGCCGTCGAACCTCGCCATGGCCGTCAACGCGGACGTCGAGTACTCGCTGCTGAGCGTGGACGGGGAGAAGTACCTGCTCGCCTCCGCCCGGGTCGGCGCGTACGCCCGCGAGCTGGGGGAGGAGCCGCAGGTCCTGCGCACCTACCTCGGCCGCGAGCTGCTCGGGCTGAGCTACACCCCGCCGTTCGACTTCTTCGTCGGCCGGGAGAACGCGCACCGGGTCCTCGAGGCGGACTACGTCACCACCGAGGACGGCACCGGGATCGTGCACATCGCGCCCGCGTTCGGTGAGGAGGACAAGGTCGTCACGGACGCGGCGGGCATCGAGGCCGTCGTGCCGGTGGACTCGCGCGGCGAGTTCACCGTCGAGGTGCCGCCGTATGCGGGCATGCAGGTCTTCGACGCCAACCCCGTGATCATCCGTGATCTGAAGACGCGCGGGATCCTGCTGCGTCATGAGACCTACGACCACCCGTACCCGCACTGCTGGCGCTGCGGCAACGCGCTCATCCAGCGTGCGGTGGACTCGTGGTTCGTGCAGGTCACGGCGTTCCGGGACCGGATGGTCGAGCTCAACCAGCAGATCAACTGGGTGCCCGGCAACATCAAGGACGGGCAGTTCGGCAAGTGGCTCGAGGGTGCCCGGGACTGGGGCATCTCCCGCAACCGCTTCTGGGGCAGCCCGATCCCGGTCTGGCAGTCGGACGACCCGCGCTACCCGCGCACGGACGTCTACGGCTCGCTGGACGAGCTGGAGCGGGACTTCGGCGTCCGGCCCACGGACCTGCACCGGCCCTACATCGACGACCTCACCCGTCCCAACCCGGACGACCCCACGGGGAAGTCGGTCATGCGCCGGGTGCCCGAGGTACTGGACTGCTGGTTCGAGTCCGGCTCGATGCCGTTCGCCCAGGTGCACTACCCGTTCGAGAATGCCGACTGGTTCGAACACCACTACCCGGGCGACTTCATCGTCGAGTACAACGGGCAGTCCCGCGGCTGGTTCTACACGCTGCACGTGCTGGCCACGGCCCTGTTCGACCGGCCGGCGTTCGAGAGCTGCGTGGCGCACGGGATCGTGCTCGGAGACGACGGCGCGAAGATGTCGAAGTCCCTGCGCAACTACCCGGACGTCAACGAGGTCTTCGACCGAGACGGCTCGGACGCCATGCGCTGGTTCCTCATGGCCTCGCCGATCCTGCGCGGCGGGAACCTCGTCGTCACCGAGCAGGGCATCCGCGAGGGGGTCCGGCAGGCGATCCTGCCGCTGTGGAACACCTGGTACTTCCTGTCGCTCTACGCCGGGGCGGCGGGGGTCACCGGGAAGCACTCCACGCGGTCGGGCAACGTGCTGGACCGGTACGTGCTGGCCAAGACCGCGGCGCTGGTCGACGGGGTCACCACGGCCCTGGACACCTACGACATCGCCGGGGCCTGCGAGCAGATCCGCGACCACGCCGAGGTGCTCACGAACTGGTACGTCCGGCGCTCCCGGGACCGGTTCTGGGACGGCGACCAGGAGGCCATCGACACCCTGCACACCGTGCTCGAGGTGACCGCCCGCGTCGCCGCGCCGCTGCTGCCGCTCACCATGGAGCAGCTGTGGCAGGGGCTGACGGGCGGTCGATCCGTGCACCTGACGGACTGGCCCGCCTCGGGCGAGCTCCCGCACGACGACGCGCTGGTCGCCGCCATGGACCGGGTGCGGCAGGTGGCGTCGGCCGGGCTGTCGCTGCGGAAGGCGCGCAAGCTGCGTGTCCGGCTGCCGCTGGCCTCGATGACGGTCGCGGCGGCGGACGCGGAGACCCTCGCGCCGTTCGTCGACGTCCTGCGGGACGAGGTGAACGTCAAGGAGGTCGTGCTGACCACGGACGTCTCGACCTACGGCGAGTTCGAGCTGACCGTCAACGCCCGCGCCTGCGGCCCCCGCCTGGGCAAGCAGACCCAGACGGCGATCAGGGCCGTCAAGGCGGGGGACTGGTCGGCCAACCCGGACGGGACCGTGACCGCGGGCGGGATCAGGCTGGTCGAGGGCGAGTTCTCCGAGCGCCTGCAGGCCGCGGACCCGCAGTCGACCAGCGCGCTGCCGGGCAACTCCGGGCTGGTCGTGCTGGACACCGAGGTCACAGCGGCGTTGGCGGCGGAGGGCACGGCGCGTGATCTCGTGCGCGTGGTGCAGCAGGCCCGCCGGGACGCCGGGCTGGAGGTCTCGGACCGCATCGCCCTGACCCTGTCCGCCGTGCCCGCGGTGGTGGAGGCGGTCCGCACCCACGAGGCGTTCGTGTCCGGCGAGGTCCTGGCGACGACCGTGACCTACGCCGAGACCACCGGCGAGACGGGCTCCGTGATCGATCCCGAGGGCAAGCCCTCCGAGGTCACGGTGACGGTCGAGAAGGCCTGAGCGAGCGGGCGGGCGCCACCCGGCGCCGGCCCCTCCCACCGGGGTCTCGCTAGGGTGATCCACCGTGGGGAGTGCTGCCGCGCGGTGGAGTGAGCTGCAGTCGGGTCGGGGGATCCCGCCCGAGATCCTGGCCCGGGCGCCGGTGAGTCCCTGGGGCCACGATCCCGCGGACTTCACACCGCCGGACGAGCCCGCCGACACCCCGTCGCGCGCCGCGGCGCTGAGCCTGCTGGCCCCCGCCGGCACCGTGCTCGACGTCGGGTGCGGCGGCGGCGACGCCGCGTTCGCCCTGGTCGGGCCGCTGACCGAGGCGATCGGTGTGGACGTCGCGCAGGACATGCTCGACGTGTTCGAGGCCGCCGCGGACGTCCGCGGTGTGCCCGCCCGCACCGTCCTCGGGCCGTGGCCGGACGTCGCGGCCGACGCGGGGCCCGCGGACGTCGTGGTGTCCCATCACGTCCTGCACAACGTGGTGGACCTCGGCCCGTTCGTCGACGCGCTGACCGCGGCGGCGGGCAGGGGCGTGGTCGTCGAGATGCTCGCCGAGCACCCGATGGCCTGGCTCGACCCCCTCTGGGAGCGGTTCCACGGTCTGCACCGTCCCCCGTCCGCCACAGTGGACGATGCCGTGGCGGTGCTCCGGGAGCGGGGCGTCGCGCCCGAGGTGACCCTGTGGGACCGGGAGCTCCGCCTCCCGCACTCCCCGGAGTGGATCACGCGTCGGCTCTGTCTGCCGCCCGAGCGCGCCCCCGAGGTCGCGGCGGCGGTCGCCGAGATCCCGCCCCGCACCCGCACCGCCGCGACCCTCGTCTGGCGTCCCTGAGCGGCTTCTCCGGCCCGACGCGACGTCGTGGACGGGATCGGGTCAGGTGGGGCGGATGGTGACCCGGCCCCCGGTGGTGCCGGCGTGCAGGGCCGCGTCCGCGGTCGGGTGGGGCCACCCCCCGGGTGCACCGCGCACGCGCCCGTGCCCGACGGCTGATCGGCGCGCCGATACGCTGGTGCCGAGGGGTGAGCGATGAGTCTGGAGGTCCTGCTCGGCGTCGTCGCGGCGGTCGTGCTGATCGGCGTCCTCGCCGTGCGCGTCTCCGTCCGGCTCGGGCTCCCCTCGCTGCTGCTCTACCTGGGCATCGGCATCCTGCTCGGGGAGGCCGTGCTCGGCGTCCACTTCTCCGACGCCGCCCTCACCGAGAACCTCGGCCTCGCCGCGCTGGTGCTGATCCTGGTCGAGGGCGGCCTGACGACCCGGTGGCAGGCCGTGCGGCCGTCGCTGGGCGTCGGGATCGGGCTGTCGACGATCGCGGTCGTGGTGAGCATCGCGGTCGCCGCGACGAGCCTGCACTTCCTGCTGGACCTGGAGTGGCGCACCGCCTTCCTCTGGGGCGCGGTGCTGTCGTCCACGGACGCGGCGGCGGTGTTCTCGGTGCTGCGCGGCGTCGGGGTGCCGCCCCGGCTCGCGGGGGCGCTGGAGCTGGAGTCCGGGATGAACGACGCCCCGGTCGTCCTCGCCGTGCTGCTGCTCGCCTCGACCGACCCGCTGACCTGGCTGACCCCGCTGCTGGTGGTCTACGAGCTGGTCGCGGGCGCCGCGATGGGCCTGGCGCTCGGCTTCGCGGGGGCCTGGGGGCTGCGCCGGGCCGCGCTCCCGTCCACCGGTCTCTACCCGCTCGCCGCGCTCGGGGTGTGCGTGATCGGCTTCTCCGGCGGCCAGCTCGCGCACGCCTCGGGGCTGCTGGCCACCTACGTCTGCGCGCTGGTGCTGGGCAACTCGCGGCTCCCGCACCGCGGCGGTGTGCTGTCCTTCGCCGAGGGGACCGGCTGGCTGGCCCAGATCGGGCTGTTCGTGCTGCTCGGGCTCTACGTCAGCCCCGCCCGCCTGGTGGACGCGATCATCCCCGCGCTGATCGCCGCCGCGGTCCTGCTGCTGCTCGCCCGGCCGCTGTCGGTCCTCGCCGCGGCCACGCCGTTCAAGGTGCCCTGGCGCGAACAGGCCTTCCTGTCCTGGGCCGGGCTGCGCGGCGCGGTGCCGATCGTGCTCGCCCTGATCGCCCTGGTCGAGGGCGCGCCCGGGGCCGAGCAGCTCGTCGACGTGGTGTTCGTGCTCGTCGTGATCCTGACGCTGCTGCAGGGCACCACCCTGCCCTGGGTCGCGCGGCTGCTCCGGGTCGTCCGCTCGGCCGAGGCCCGCGAGGTCGAGGTCGACGCCGCGCCGCTGGACGAGCTCGGCGCGAACCTGCTGCAGGTCCGCATCCCGGCGGGCTCGCGGCTGCGCGGGGTCTACGTCCGGGAGCTGCGGCTGCCGGTCGGGGCCCAGGTCAGCCTCGTCGTCCGGGAGGAGAAGGCCTTCACCCCCAACGGGCAGACGCGGCTGCGCGAGCACGACCAGCTGCTCGTGGTGGCGACCGCCGAGGCCCGGGACCGCACCGAGGAGCGGCTGCGCGCGGTGGACCGCGGCGGTGCGCTGGTCCGGTGGCGCGAGGGCGATCCGGGGTCGGCACGGGACAACCCCGGTGCCCCCGCATAATCGGGGGGTGACACCCGAGAGCCCCGGAACACCGGCGCGCACCGTCTGGATCACCGCGGTGATCGCGCCGCTGGTGCTCGGCCTTGACCTGTTGACCAAGACGCTCGCCGTCGCCTACCTCGAGGACCAGCCGCCCGTGCGGCTCTTCGGCGGGCTGGTGAACCTCGTCCTGGTCCGGAACCCGGGCGCCGCGTTCTCCATGGCCACCGGCTACACGTGGATCATCTCGCTGATCGCGCTCGCCGTCGTCGTCGTGATCATCCGGATCTCGCGGAAGCTGCGCTCCGTCGGCTGGGCGATCGCCCTGGGGCTGATCCTCGGCGGCGCGGTCGGCAACCTGCTGGACCGGATCTTCCGGGCCCCCGGGGTGCTGCAGGGGCACGTGGTGGACATGGTCTCGATCGTCCGCACGGACGGCTCCTTCTTCCCGGTGTTCAACCTCGCCGACTCCGGCGTGGTGTGCGGCGGGATCCTGCTGGTCCTGCTCGCGCTGACCGGCCGCGAGCTGGACGGCTCCCGCGCGGTGAAGGAGAAGGCCGGTGAGTGACCTGCGGCAGCTCCCCGTCCCGGACGGGCTGGACGGCATGCGGGTGGACGCCGGGCTCGCCCGGTTGCTCGGACTGTCCCGCACCGTCGTCGCCACGCTGGCCGAGGACGGCCGCATCGAGGTCGACGGGCGCGCCGCGGGCAAGTCGGACCGGCTCGTCGCGGGCACGTGGCTGGAGGTGGCCCTGCCGGACCCCGAGGGCCCCACGGAGATCACCGCGGCCCCCGAGCTGGTCGGCGGCATGGTCGTGCTCCACGAGGACGACGACATCGTCGTGGTGGACAAGCCCGTCGGCGTGGCCGCGCACCCGTCGCCCGGGTGGACCGGGCCCACGGTCATCGGCGGGCTCGCCGCGCTCGGCATCCGGGTCTCGACGTCCGGTGCGGCCGAGCGGCAGGGCATCGTCCACCGGCTGGACGTGGGGACGACCGGGGTGATGGTCGTCGCGAAGTCCGAGCACGCCTACACGGTGCTGAAGCGGGCGTTCAAGGAGCGCACGGTCGAGAAGCGCTACCACGCGATCGTGCAGGGGCACCCGGACCCGAGCAGCGGCACGATCGACGCCCCCATCGACCGGCACCCCAAGCACGACTACCGGTTCGCGGTGGTGGCGGACGGCAAGCCGTCGGTCACCCACTACGACACCCTCGAGGCCTTCCGCTCCGCCTCGCTGCTGGACGTCCACCTGGAGACCGGCCGCACGCACCAGATCCGGGTGCACTTCTCCGCCCTGCGGCACCCGTGCGTCGGGGACATCACCTACGGCGCCGATCCCACGCTGGCCAAGCGGCTCGGCCTCACCCGGCAGTGGCTGCACGCCCGCACCCTGGGCTTCCACCACCCGGCGGACGGGCGGTGGGTCGAGTTCACCAGCGAGTACCCGGCGGACCTGGAGTCGGCGCTCGAGAAGCTGCGTGACTGAGGAGCCGGACGGTCTCCTCGGCGCCCGCGGCCGGCGCGTGCTGGTCCTCGGGTCGGTCGTGGTGATGCTGATGCTGCTGGTCTGGGCCGGGGTGCAGGCCCTGCGCGCCCCTGCCGCGGCCCCGCCCGTCGCGGCGGGCCAGGTACGGCTCGGACCGGAGCCGGGGGAGGCCGTGGAGGGCTACCTGGCCCGAGTCCCGGCGACCCTGCCCGCGCCGGGGGAGCGGGCGTTCGCGCTGGTCCAGCTCGCCCCCGAGGTCACCACCGCGCAGGCGGCGACGCTGGTCGGGACGGCGCCGGTGGCGCAGGTGGTCCTGCGGCTGCCGCTGCCGCGCGTCCAGACCGCCCTGCGGTTCGAGTCGATCCCGGCGGGTGCCCCGCTCGCGGCGGCCCTGGACACCGCCCGGCAGCGGGCCGGGTACGCCGCCGCGGCGGAGGCCGCCCGGTCGGCGGCGGCGGAGCCGACCCTCGACGGCGGCCGCCCCGCCGCCGTCGCCCGCGCGGAGGCGGCGGGGTACTCGCAGCCCTGCGCGTGCGTCCTGGCGCTGCTGGTGCAGGCGGACCGCGCCGGCCTCGACCGCCTCGCAGGCACCCCGGTCGTCCGGGCGGTGGAGGCGGCGCCGGTGGGTGTGACCGCCCCCGAGCTGGCGCTGTCCCCGCTCCTGCCGGACCAGACGACCGCCGCCACCCCGCTGCCGGACGACGGGCCCGTCTGAGGCCCGACCGGCCACCGCTCGACCCGCGCACGCGCGGCGATCCCGGTCGGGGTGACCCTGGCCCGGGTAGGGGATACCCCGGTCCGACTTGGGTGGATCACCGGATTCCCGGGGCCCGCCCGCGCTGCGAGCGTGATCGGCATGGAACGAGGGGTGGACGGGGCGGGCGGCGCGGTCCTCCGCGGGCCGGGAGCGGTGGCCGGTGAGCGGCGGTCGGGGGCGGACGGGACGGCGGTGGCGGCGGGTCCGCCCGCGGTGCGGACCGTGGTGCAGGCCGCGGTCGGGGTGGCGGTGTGGGCGATCGCCGTGCTGCACGTGGCCGGGGTGGCGGGGGCGGTGGATCCCCTGCGGCACACCGTGTCCGACTACGTCGTGTTGCCGGGCGGCCACCTCGTGCTCGGCATCGCGGCGGCCGCGATGGCCCTCGCGGGCGCGGCGCTCGCGACCGCCTGCCACCGCCGGGGGACCGGGCGCCTGCCGGTGCTCCTGCTCGGCAGCTGGGCGGTCGCGATGGCGGTCGCCGGGATCTTCCCGACCAACCCGCCGGGCACCCCGGCCGACGTCGCCGCCGCCGTCCACCGCTACGCCGGGGCCTGGGTGTTCGCGGTCCTGCCCGTCGCGGTCCTGCTGATCGCCCGCGGTCCGGCCGTGCACGCCGCGGCCCGGCGGCGGCTGACCGGCCTCGCGGTGGCGGCCGGGGCGTCGGCGGGGGTGTTCCTCCTCGCTCATGTCCCGATCGTCGTGTTCGGTTCACCCGCATTTCCCCTGCTGGGTGGGGTGGAACGGGTTCTGTACGGCGTGCTGGCCGTGCTGCTCGTCGTGACCGCACGCTCGATCCGGACAGGGGTGGCCCCGTGACCGCTCTCGCCCTGGCGCTCGCCGTCCTCGGCGCGGCCTGCTTCGGGGGCGCCGCGGTCCTGCAGCACGGCGAGATCGACGGGCGGCGCCTGGACCCGACCGGACTGCGCGCCCTCGCCGCCCGGCCCCGCTGGCTCGCGGGCACGGCCCTGGCCGCCGCGGGCGCGGGGCTGCACGTGGGCGCGCTCGTGCTCGCGCCGGTGAGCGTGGTGCAGCCGGTGGGGGTGCTGGCGGTGCCGGTGGCGGTGGTGCTCGCGCTCGGACGGCCGCGGGGGCGAGTCCTCGTCGGGATCGGGCTGTGCGTGGGCGGCGTCGCGCTGGTCGTCCGGGTGATCTCGGCGCTGCCCACCGCCCCGCCGAGCGACTCCCGGCAGGCCGTGCTGCTGGCCTCGGCCGCGGCGGCGGCCGCGGTGCTCGCCCTGGCCGGGGTCGCCGCCCGCGCCACCGGCAGGCTGCGGTGCCTCGCGTGCGCCACCGGTGCGGCGATCGCGTTCGGCCTGGTCTCGGCGGTGCTGCGGGCGACGGCGCTGCAGGTCGCGGCGGGCCGGGCCACCCCGGCGGCGCTGCTGGGGGCCGCCGCGGGAGTGGCCGTCGCGCTCGCCGCGGGCGGCTGGCTCGTGCAGCAGGCCTTCGCCTGCGGGCCGCCCGGGGTGGTGGTGGCGGTGCTGACCGTGGCCGACCCGCTCGTCGCCGTCGGGGCCGGGGCGGCGCTGCTCGGCGAGGCCGCGGGGCTGGACGCCCCGACGACCCTGCTGCTCGTGCTGTTCGGCGCCACCGCGGCCTGCGGGGTCGCGCTGCTGGCCCGCTTCCACCCGGACGCCCGTCCGGTCCCCGAGGAGAGAGAGGTTCTGACGTGAGGATCCTGCTGGGCGCCGATACCTTCGCGCCCGACGTCAACGGTGCCGCCCGGTTCACCGAGCGGCTCGCCACCGGGCTGGCCGGGCGCGGGCACGAGGTGCACGTCGCGGCGCCCTCGCCCGATGGGGCCGCGGGCACACACGCCTTCGGGGACGTGACGGTGCACCGCGTGCGGTCGCACCGCTACCCGCTGCACGAGAGCTTCCGGGTCTGCCTGCCCTGGCAGGCCGGGCCCGCCACCGCGGCGATCCTGGACGAGGTGCGGCCCGCGGTCGCGCACGTGCAGGCCCACTTCGTCGTCGGACGGGGGCTGGCGGTGGCCGCGTCCGCGAGCGGGACCCCGCTGGTGGCGACCAACCACTTCATGCCGGAGAACCTGTTCGCCCACGGCCGGGTGCCCGCGTTCCTGCAGGCCGCCGCGTCGCGGTGGGCCTGGCGTGACCTGCGGGGAGTCTTCGGCCGGGCGGGGGCCGTGACGGCCCCGACCCCGCGGGCCGTGGAGCTGCTGACCGGGTCCACGGGCCTGCCCGCCACCGCGATCTCCTGCGGCATCGACGCCGCGCGCTATGCGGGCGGGGTCGAGACGCCGGGGACGGTGCTGTTCGTCGGGCGGCTGGACCAGGAGAAGCGGGTCGACGAGCTGCTGCGCGCGATGGCCGCGGTCCCCGGCGCTCGGCTGGAGGTCGTCGGGGACGGCACCGAACGGGAGGCCTGGCACCGGCTCGCGGGGGAGCTCGGGATCGCCGACCGGGTGGTGTGGCACGGGTTCGTGAGCGAGGAGGACCTCGTCGCGGCCTACCGCCGCTGCGCGGTGTTCTGCATGCCGGGGATCGCGGAGCTGCAGAGTCTGGTGACGCTGGAGGCGATGGCGGCCGGCAAGCCGGTCGTCGCCGCGGACGCGATGGCCCTGCCGCACCTCGTCCGCCCCGGCCGCAACGGACTGCTCTTCCCGCCCGGGGACGTCGAAGCCCTGGCCGCGAGCCTGCGGACCCTCCTCGCGGACGGGGGCACCCGGCGTCGGATGGGGGCGGCGAGCCGGGAGATCGTCGCGGGCCACTCGCTGGACGCGACCCTGGACGCCTTCGAGGCCGTGTACGCGCGGGTCGCCCGCCGCGTCGAGACGGCTCCGGTGGCCGCCTGAGCCGTGCTGCTCGTGGGGCACAGGCGTCACTCGGTGGCGCTCGTGCCACACGAGTGTCACGGGGTCGCGACACGCCCGGAGGTGCGACACGAGGGCCCGCGACACGCCCCGGCGCGGTGAGCTGGGACTTCGTCGTGCACCCCGCGACCGCACGCGGAACCGTCGGTGGCCGGGGCTAGTCTGATCGCACCCCGGACCCGCCGCGCTCTCCCCGGCGCGGGCGCGACCGGGCGGGCCGTACCGCAGCACCGCGCGTGAGCGCGTGAAGGGAGTCCACCAGTCTCATGGCCCCGACCAGCGGGAACAGCAAGGATTCCTTCGTCCATCTCCACACGCACACCGAGTTCTCGATGCTCGACGGTGCGGCGCGCCTCGACGACCTGTTCAAAGAGGCCGCGCGGATGGAGATGCCCGCGCTGGCGATGACGGACCACGGCAACGTCTACGGCGCCTACGAGTTCTGGAAGAAGGCCACCGCGGCCGGGGTCAAGCCGATCATCGGCATGGAGGGCTACCTCTCCCCGGGCAGCAGGCACGAGCGCAAGCGCGCCACCCTCGGCGGGCAGACCCGCAGCGAGGACAACCCGGGTGAGATGTACACCCACATGACGCTGCTCGCCGAGAACAACGAGGGGATGCACAACCTCTTCCGGCTCTCCAGCCTGGCCAGCCTCGAGGGCTACTACTACAAGCCCCGCATGGACCGCGAGCTGCTGGAGACCTACGGCAAGGGGATCATCGCGACCACCGGCTGCCCGTCCGGTGAGGTCGCGCGGCTGCTGCAGCAGGACCGGTTCGACGACGCCTGCCAGGCCGCGAGCGACTACCGGGACATCTTCGGCAGGGACAACTTCTTCTGCGAGCTGATGGACCACGGGATCGAGATCGAGAAGCGGGTCCAGGAGGACCTCTTCGCGCTGAAGAAGAAGCTCGACCTCCCCGGTCTCGCCACGAACGACCTGCACTACACCTACCCGGACGACACGAAGCCGCACGAGGTGCTGCTCTGCGTGCAGACCGGCAAGACCCTGGCCGACCCCAACCGCTTCAAGTTCGACGCGCAGGACTTCTACCTCAAGTCCGCCGCCGAGATGCGCGCCCAGTGGGACCCGATCCACCCCGAGGCCTGCGACAACACGCTGCTGGTCGCCGAGCGCGTCGGGATCTCCTTCGCCAGCCAGGACCTGATGCCGCGCGCGCCCGTCCCCGAGGGGGAGACGGAGGAGTCCTGGCTGATCAAGGAGGTCGAGCGGGGGCTGCACAAGCGCTTCCCGGGCGGTGTCACCGAGCAGTACCGCAGGCAGGCGGAGTACGAGCTCGGCGTGATCATCCAGATGGGCTTCCCCGGCTACTTCATCGTGACGGCGGACCTCATCCAGCACGCCAAGTCCGTCGGCATCCGTTGCGGCCCCGGCCGTGGCTCGGCGGCGGGCTCGCTGATCGCCTACGCGCTCGAGATCACCGACCTGGACCCCATCCGGCACAAGCTGATCTTCGAGCGGTTCCTCAACCCCGAGCGCATCTCCATGCCGGACATCGACATGGACTTCGACGAGCGTCGGCGTGGCGAGATGATCCGCTACACCACGGAGAAGTACGGCGAGGACCGGATCGCGCAGATCATCACGTACTCCACGATCAAGGCGAAGGCCGCGATCAAGGACTCCGCGCGCGTGCTGTTCGGCCAGCCCGGCTACTCCGTGGCGGACCGGATCTCCAAGGCCATGCCCCCGGCCGTCATGGGCAAGGACATCCCGCTGTCCGGCGTGTTCGACCCGTCGCACAAGCGGTACTCGGAGGCCACCGAGGTCCGGGCGCTCTACGAGGCGGACCCGCAGGTCCGCGAGATCATCGACACCGCGCGGGGCCTCGAGGGCCTCAAGCGGCAGTGGGGCGTGCACGCCGCGGGCGTGATCATGTCCAGCAAGCCGCTGATCGACGTCATCCCGATCCAGCGCCGCGAGTCGGACGGCGCGATCATCACGCAGTTCGACATGGGCGTCTGCGAGACGCTCGGGCTGCTGAAGATGGACTTCCTCGGCCTGCGCAACCTCACGATCATCGACGACGCGCTGGAGAACATCGAGCTCAACGGCAAGCCGAAGCTCGTCATCGAAGACGTCGAGCTGGACGACCAGCCCACCTACGACCTGCTCGCCCGCGGGGACACCCTCGGGGTGTTCCAGCTGGACGGCGGTCCGATGCGGGACCTGCTGCGCCGCATGGCGCCCACCGAGTTCGACGACATCTCGGCCGTCGGCGCGCTCTACCGGCCGGGTCCGATGGGCGCCAACGCGCACAACGACTACGCGGACCGGAAGAACAAGCGCCAGGAGGTCACGCCGATCCACCCGGAGCTGGCGGAGCCCCTCAAGGACATCCTCGGCGAGACCTACGGCCTGATCGTCTACCAGGAACAGGTCATGGCGATCGCCCAGAAGCTGGCGGGCTACTCGCTCGGCAAGGCGGACCTGCTCCGCCGGGCGATGGGCAAGAAGAAGAAGGAGATCCTGGACAAGGAGTACGCCGGGTTCGCCCAGGGGATGAAGGACAACGGCTACTCCGAGGCCGCGGTCAAGACCCTCTGGGACATCCTGCTGCCCTTCTCCGACTACGCCTTCAACCGCGCGCACTCCGCCGCGTACGGCGTGGTGTCGTACTGGACGGCGTATCTCAAGGCGAACTACCAGGCCGAGTACATGGCCGCGGTGCTCACCTCGGTGCGGGACGACAAGGACAAGGCCGCCGTCTACCTCGGCGAGTGCCGCAGGCTGGGGATCAAGGTCCTCGCGCCGGACGTGAACGAGTCGGTCCGCAACTTCGCCCCCGTCGGGGACGACATCCGGTTCGGCCTCGGCGCGATCCGCAACGTCGGGTTCAACGTCGTCGACGCGATCGTCGCCGCGCGCAAGGAGAAGGGGAACTTCACCGACTTCTCGGACTTCCTGCGCAAGGTGGACGCCGTCGTCTGCAACAAGAAGGTCATCGAGTCGCTGATCAAGGCGGGCGCCTTCGACTCGCTGGGCCACTCGCGCAAGGGCCTGCTGCTCGTCCACGCGGACGCGATCGACGCGATCATGAGCAGCAAGAAGGCCGCGTCGATGGGCCAGTTCGACCTCTTCGGCTCCCTCGACGGCCCCGGGGACGCCGACGACTCCGGTATCGGCGGGATCTTCGACGTCAAGGTGCCCGAGGACGAGTGGGACACCAAGCACAAGCTCGCCGTGGAGCGGGAGATGCTGGGCCTCTACGTCTCCGGCCATCCGCTGGACGGCATGGAGCAGGCCCTCGCGGCCAAGTCGGACACCCCGATCCCCGCCATCCTGGAGGGCATCGTCGGCGAGGGCGCGCAGGTCACCGTCGGCGGCATCCTCACGAACGTCAACCGCCGGGTGAACAAGAACGGCGAACCCTGGGCCAGCGCCCAGATCGAGGACCTCGCGGGCGGCATCGAGGTGCTGTTCTTCCCGCGCGCCTACCAGGTGGTGGGCGTGGACGTGGCGGAGGACGCGATCGTGCTGGTGAAGGCGCGGGTGAACAAGCGGGACGACCGCGTCTCCCTGATCGCCAACGACCTCGCGGTCCCCGAGCTGCAGGCCGCGGGGGAGGCGGGGCTGCCACTGCGGGTCAGCCTCCGCACCGAGCTCGTCACCCCGGAGCGGGTCGCGCAGCTCAAGGAGGTCCTGACCCACCACCCGGGCACCTCCGAGGTGCACCTCAAGCTGGTCTACGGCAGCAAGACCACCCTGCTGCGGCTGGACGAGAAGCTGAAGGTCACCAACACCCCGGCGTTGATGGGCGACCTCAAGGCCCTGCTGGGCCCCGGTTGCCTCAGCTGAGCCGGGTCAGCTCACGCGGTAGCCGGAGTCGGTGAACGTGCCGATCCCGGACAGCGCCACGCGTCCGCTGCGGAAATAGGTGAAGCTGAGCTCGAAGTGCCTGCCGTCCTCGTCCGTCGTCGTCAGCTCGCGCAGCAGGGTAGGTGTGTCCGGAGCGACCTCGAGCAGCGCGGCGATCCGCTCCTCCACCGCGACGGCCTCCACCGAGTAGATGCTGGCGCCGTAGGGCCGCTCGAAGACCCGCTCGAAGACCACCGGCAGCGGCGGGTAGTCGACGTGGCATCGGTCGAGCACGGCGAGGAAGGCGTCCACCGAGAGGTCCGTGACCAGGTAGCCGGTGCGGACGTAGAGCGGCTCGCCCTCGTAGTGGCCCACCTGCTCGAGGCGGACCACCTCCTGCGCGGGGTCGATCTGCAACCGGCGCGCCACCTCGCGACCCGCGACCACCCGGGTGCACTCCAGCGTCTCCACGAAGAGCCTGCCCTCGTGGGCGGTCCCCTCGTAGACCCGCGGGCCGACGTCCGTCGGGGCGATGGGCACGATCGTGTGGGACAGGCTGGTGCCGATCCGCCGGGTGCGGTCGAGCAGACCCTCCTCGGCCAGCGCCTGCAGCGCCCGGCGTACGGAGTTGCGGCTGCCGTTGTAGGCCCGCACGAGCCGCTGCTCGTCCAGCTGTTCGCCCGCCCCGATCGACCCGTCCCGGATGCTGGCCCGGAGGAGCTCGTAGATCCGGCGGGACGAGGTGTCCGCGGGACGGTCTCGCCGACCGCGCGCCGTCCGGTAGGCACGGCGGCCCTCGTCGTCGTCCTTGCGCACGGGGACGGGATGGGCCACGGGTGAAACCTCCGCGAGGGACGAGGGGTACCGGCGACGGACGGTGACGGATCGGCCTTCTTTCGAGGCTAGCGGCGACCCCGCGGAGGCCCTATGTGACCTCGATCATGACGGCGTTATCGGCGGTGTTCGGCCCGCTCCGGTCGAGCGCAACCTTCTGACCTGCGGATGAGCCCGGGGCCGGGGCGGCGCAACAAGGCGGTTACCCCCTGCGTGCTTGTCGGCGAAACATCTCGTCCGCAGGCTTCGCCTCACCGCCCGCCGACGACGCCCGGCCGGACTCGAACCCCGGCATTTCCCCGCCCAGCCTCTGCCCCCCGCGAGAAGGACGAGAACGTGACAGAAGACCCGAAGCGCCTCGGCGGCCCCGAGCCGCTCCTCGACGTCCGCGGCCTGTCCGTGACCTACCCGAGCGCCACGGGCGAGTCCGCGGCGGTGCTCGACGCCACCCTGCGGGTCGCGGCGGGGGAGCAGGTCGCGCTGGTCGGCGAGTCCGGGTCGGGCAAGACGTCGCTGGCGATGGCGGTCGCCGGGTTCCTCCCCGCCTCGGCGAGGGTCACCGCGGAGACGCTGAGCTTCGCCGGAACGGCGCTCGACCGCGCAGGCGGCGCCGGGGTCCCGCACCGTACGCCGGGGATGGCGGTGGTCTTCCAGGACGCGATGACCTCGCTCGACCCGGTCTGGTCGGTCGGCAGCCAACTGCGCGCCGTGATCCGCAGCGCCACGCGGTGCTCGAGGTCCGAGGCCACCGACGCCGCACGGTCCTGGCTGGTCCGCGTCGGGCTGACCGACACCCGCCGGGTGCTGCGCAGCCGCCCGTACGAACTGTCCGGGGGGATGCGGCAGCGGGCGATGCTCGCGCTGGCGCTCGCCGCCGGACCCCGGCTACTGATCGCGGACGAGCCGACCAGCGCGCTGGACGCCTCGCTGTCGCGGGCGGTGATGGAGCTGCTGCGCGACCTCGCCGCCGAGACCGGGACCTCGCTGCTGATCGTGTCCCACGACATCCGGCTCTGCCAGGAGTTCTCCGACCGGATGATCGTGATGTACCGCGGCGCGATCGTCGACGAGGGCCCGTCGGCGCAGCTCGAGGCGACCGCGACCCACGACTACACCCGGGGCCTGCTGCGGTGCGTCCCGGACCTCGACGCCCGGCACGCGGACCGGCTGCCGACCCTGGACTCCGTGCGCACCGAGACCGCCGCACTGGCAGGCCGGGGCGTCGCGTGAGGAGGCCGGCGATGAGGCTGCTCGGGAGGGACACCTCCCTCGCCGACCCGCTGGGGGAGCGCGGGCTGGTCCAGATCACGGGCTCGGCCCTCACCAAGACGTTCGTGGTGAACCGCGCGCGGCACCGCGCCGTCGACGCCGTGGACGTGACGATCGGGTCGGACCGCACGATCGGGGTGATCGGCGAGTCGGGCTCGGGCAAGTCGACGCTCGCCCGGATGCTCTCCGGGCTGCAGCACCCCGACGGCGGCGAGCTGCACTACAACGGCGTCCCGCTGGCGAACCACCTCGTCTCGCGGGCGGGGCGGCGGGACTTCCGCCGCGCGGTCCAGCTGGTGAGCCAGGACGTCAGCTCGTCGTTCGACCCGCTGCGCACGCTGCGGGACGCCGTGCGCACCCCGGCGATGGTGCTCTGCGACCTCGATCGGGCCGCCGCCGACGAGCGGGTGGACGAGGTGCTCGACACCCTGGAGGTGAACCCGGCCCTCGCCGACCGGCGTCCTCACGAGGTCTCCGGCGGGCAGCGGCAGCGGTTCGCGATCGCCCGCGCCCTCGTCGTCCGCCCCCGGTTGCTGCTGTGCGACGAGGTCGTCTCGGCCCTCGACGTATCGGTCCAGGGCGCGGTGTTGAACCTGCTGAAGGACTACGCGACCGACAACGCCGCCGGGCTGTTCTTCGTCTCGCACGGGATCCCGGCCACCGCGTACCTGGTCGAGGAGCTGATCGTCATGCGGGACGGGGTGATCGTCGAGCGTGGCCCGACCGACGACCTGATCGATCGTCCGCAGCACGAGTACACCCGGTTCCTGGTCGGCGCCGCGCGGGGCACCGCCCGGCCGCGGGCGGTGGCGTCGTGACCGCCGCGGTGGCCGCCGTCCGGACCGGCGTCGGGACCGGCGCGGCCCTCGCCGCACTGCGCCGCCAGCGCTGGTGGGTGATGCGCGTGCTGGTCCTGCCGGTGCACATCCTGGTGTTCGCGCTGATCGCGTTCTTCCTGGTCCGGCTGATCCCCGGCGATCCCGCCCGGGCCGTCGCGGGCCCGGACGCCACCCCCGAGACGTACGAGGCCGTGCGCGTGCAGCTCGGGCTGGACGGCAGCATCTGGACCCAGCTCGGCCGCTACGTCGCCGGGCTGGCGCGCCTCGACCTCGGCGCCTCGATCGCCAACGGCAGGCCGGTGTTCGACGAGATCATGGCCCGCCTTCCCGGCACGGTGGAGTTGGCCGTGGTCTCCTTCGCGATCCTGGTGGTCGTCACACTGCTGCTGTCGGTGGCGGTGGTCGTCGCGCCCCGCAGCCTCGGGGCGCGGATCGTGAACGGGTACTCGCAGGCGGCGGGCGCGGTGCCGGACTTCGTGGTCGGCGTGATCGGGATCTTCGTGTTCTACGCGACGCTGCGGATCGTGCCCGCGCCGAACGGGCGGACCCGGCCCGGGCTCACCGAGCCGGAGCCGATCACCCACCTCCCGCTGCTGGACTCGGTCCTGTCCGGGAGGTTCGCGGTGACCTCGTCGATCATGAGTCACTACCTGCTCCCGATCGTCGTGCTGGTGGCGTCCCTGGCCCCGCTGCTGCTCAAGCAACTGCTGGGCGCACTCGCGCCGGCCGCCGAGGACCGCTCCACGCTCTTCCGGATCGCCACCGGCGCCCCGCGTCGGACGGTCCTCGTGAGCATCTACCGGCGTGCGCTGCCGCCCACCATCGCGGTCTTCGGCACCATCTTCGGCACGCTGCTCGGCGGCACGGTGATCATCGAGCAGCTGTTCGGCCTGGGCGGTCTGGGCACCTTCGCCGTCACCTCGGTGGCCGGGCTGGACTTCACCGCCCTGCAGGGCACCCTCGTCCTGGTCGCCGCGATCTCCATGATCGTCTTTCTGCTCGCCGACGTCGTGACGATGGCACTCGACCCGCGACGCAGGCCCGGAGTGCAGGGGAGTGGATCGTGACCACCACACTGCCGCCGCAGGCGGCCCCGACCACGACCGCCGACCCGGTCGCGCCCCGGACGCGGCGGCTCGGGGTGGGCAGCTGGATCGCGACGGGCATCCTCGCGCTGGTCCTCCTCGCTGCGCTGGTCGGCCCGCTCCTGACCCCGTACGACCCGACGGACGTCGTCGGACTCCCGTCCCGCGCGCCGAGCGCCGAGCACTGGGGCGGGACCGACTCGACCGGCATGGACGTGTTCTCCCGGACGCTCGCCGGGACCCGGATCGACGTCGTCATCGCGGCGATGGCGACCCTGCTGGCCACCGTGCTCGGCATCGCCGTCGGGCTCGGCGTCGGGATGAACGAGTCCCGACGCGGTCCGGTCGGCGTGCTCGCCCGGGGGGTGTCCCGGCTGCTCGACCTCCTGCAGGCGATCCCGGTGGTGATCATCGGGCTGGTCGTGGTGTCGTTCTTCGGCACGAGCACCCCGACCATGATCGTCGCGTTGGCCGTCATCCTGATGCCGATCCAGGCCCGGCTGACCCGCAGCGAGGTGCTCCGGGTGCGCGGCGACGCCTACCTCGACGCCGCCCGCCAGGCGGGCCGGCACGAGCTGCGGCTGATCGTGCGGCACGTGCTGCCGAACTCGGTCCGACCGGCGCTGCTCAACGTCTCGGTCATCCTCGGCATCAGCATCGTGCTGACCGCCTCGCTCGGCTTCCTCGGTGTCGGGCTGCCGCCGCCCACGCCCGAGTGGGGCTCGATGATCGCCCACGGGGCGGGCGACGCCGCGGTCGGGAAGTGGTGGTCCGCCGCCTTCCCCGCCGCCGCCCTCTGCGTCACCGTGGCCGCCTCCTCGGTCCTCACCCACCGGCTCACGGTCGACCGCACCAGCTAGCCCCCGCTCCACGCACTCCGTCCGGGCGGCAGCGCCGCCGCCCGTCGCTCCGCCCTGCCCGCACCCGCCCTCCACACCCCAGGGAAGCCCCATGTCCGCTCCACCCCGCCTCGGACGTCGTCTGGCGCGCACCGTCGTCTCCGTGGTCGCCCTCTCCCTGCTGGCCGCAGGCTGCGCCGACTCCGGTGGCTCCGGCTCCGGCGGCGCCGCCAAGGACACCGTCGTCGTGGTCACCGGCGACCAGGCCTCCAACGTCGTCCGCGACTACGGCTTCACCAACGGCACGGACAACCAGGAGGTGACCAATAGCATCCACGCCCAGCTGATCCGCAAGCCGTACATCGCCGAGCAGGGCGCGAACGTGCAGGTCCAGGACCTCTACCACTTCGAGCCGTTCCTGGCGCAGAGCTACGACGTGAGCCAGGACGGGAAGGTCTTCACCTTCCACCTCCGCCAGGGCCTCAAGAGCCAGCAGGGCAACGAGCTCACCTCGGCCGACGTGGTCTGGTCCTTCGAGCGCAAGTTCTCGTCGAAGGGCGGCGGCATGCCGGGCTACTACGCCCCGATGCTGACCGACGTCGACAAGCAGGTCGTCGCCGTCGACAAGTACACGGTGACGTTCACGATCGACCAGCCCGGCTACGGCTTCACCCTGCTGGGCAACCTGGCCGAGAACATCGGCTCGATCTACGACAGCACGTACCTCACTCAGCACGCCTCGGCGGACGACCCGTACGCGATCAACTGGGGCGTCTCGAGCATGCTGAACGGCAACTCCGGGTTCGGGCCCTACATGCTGCAGAGCATCACCCCGAACCAGGAGATCGTGATGGTGGCGAACCCGAACTACGTGTTCGGGCCGCTGCCGATCAAGACGATGATCCGCCGGGTGGTGCCCGACGCCGCGACCCGCGCGAACATGCTCGTGCAGGGCGACGCCGACGTGGCGCTGGACCTCCGACCCACCGACCAGGCCGATCTGGCGTCCAACCCCGACATCTTCACCCCGACGGCCACGTCGAACCTCTACCAGAGCATCACGCTCAACACGAGGCGGGCGCCGTTCGACAACGTGCTGGTCCGCCGCGCACTGGCCTACGCGGTGCCGTACGACCGGATCATCGACGACGTCTACAAGGGCCGCGCGTACGCCTACCAGCACCTGCTCGACGACAAGCAGCCGTACTACGACGGCTCGAAGCTGCCGAAGTACACCTACGACCCGGCCAAGGCCAAGGATCTGCTCGCGCAGGCGGGGATCACCACCCCGGTCGCGTTCACGATGACGGTCAGCAACGCGTCGCCGTCGGTGCAGGACTCGGTCGTGGTGCTCGCCGCCGCGGCGAAGGACGCGGGGTTCGACATCACGATCAACCAGGTGCCCGCGGCGCAGCTGTTCTCCGACGGCCTGGCCGGACGGCTGCAGGCGAGCATGAGCACCGGTTCCGCGGTGACCATGTCCCCGCCGTACGAGCTGAACCTGCTGACCCAGGTCGGCGGCGGCAGCAACACCTCGTTCTGGTCCGGCCCGGACTACGACGCCTTCGCCGCGGTGATGAAGCAGGGCCTCGCGTCCACCGACGCCATCGGCCCGGAGGCGGGCCCGCTGTGGAGCCAGGCCGAGACCATGCTGGTGAACAGCGGCGCCAACATCTTCCTGGCCCGCGTCATGTCGCCCTATTCCATGCGGGCCGACGTCCACGGCTACGCACAGCGCACCGACCGGCGCATCGACTACTCGGCCGTCAGCATCGGAGGCGAGGCGAACTCATGAGCGACATGTTCCACCTCGGGTGGTTCGGCAGCTTCATCCCCACGACCTGGACCAGCGGCTGGGACGGCACGGACGCCGCCGACTGGCTGAACGGCAGGTTCTACGTGGACAAGGTCCGCACGCTCGAGCGGGCCTGCTTCGACTTCATCCTCTTCGAGGACTCGTCGATGGTCTCCGACACCTACGGCGGCAGCTCCGAGGCCACCCTCAAGCGGGGCGGCTGGGCGCCCAAGGGCGACCCGATGGCGCTGGCCCCGATCCTGGCCCGGGCAACCGAGCGGATCGGCATCTCGATCACCGCGTCGACGTCGTTCTACCCGCCCTGGATGCTCGCTCGGTCCATCGCGACGTTGGACCACCTCTCCCGGGGCCGAGTGGGCTGGAACATCGTGACCTCGTCGGAGGACCTGGCGGCCAAGAACTTCGGTATGGACGCCCTGCCCCCGCACGACGAGCGCTACGCCCGCGCGGACGAGTACGTCGACCTGGTGACCCGGCTCTGGGACTCCTGGGACGCCGACGCGCTGGTCATGGACCGCGAGCGCGGGGTCTACGTCGACCACACCAAGGTCCGGCCGATCGACTTCGTGGGCAAGTACTACAGGAGCCGCGGCCCGCTCAACACACTGCGCCCGCCGCAGGGTCGCCCGGTGCTCACCCAGGCAGGCGGCAGTCCGGCGGGCAGGCGGTTCGCGTCGCGCTACGCGGACATGGTCATGGCGCTGCCCAAGGGCGTCCCGGCGATGAAGGAGTACCGAGACGACATCCGTGCCCGTGCGGCCGCGGAGGGCCGGGACCCCGACTCGGTGAAGGTCATGTACGTCGTGTCGCCCATCCTCGGCGAGACCCACCAGCACGCGCTGGACCGCAAGGCTCAGAAGGACGCGGCCGTCCGGGCGCACCCGGAGGGCCAGCTGATCGGCTGGTCGGGCAGCATGGAGATCGACTTCTCGACGTTCGACCTGGACGAGCCGCTGCCGGACGACGTGCAGACCAACGGCCACCAGAGCACCCTGGCGAACTTCCGCAAGTGGGCGAACGGACGGACCCTGCGCGAGGCCTGCGTGGCCTACCGCACCGAGTCCATGGAGCTCATCGGCACGCCGGACGAGGTCGCGGCCCAGATGGGCGAGGCGATGGAGGAGGTCGGCGGTGACGGCTTCCTGATCTGGAACCAGCCGCACAACCGCCGCTACATCGGCGAGATCGCGGACGGCCTGGTGCCCGCTCTGCAGAAGCGCGGCCTGATGCGGACCGGGTACGGGCACGAGCACTTCCGCGACAACCTGCTGGAGTTCTGATGACGACCCCGGTCGACCAGCGGTTCCACCTCGCCTGGTTCAAGAGCTTCACCCCGCACGACTGGCGCTCGACGTGGAGCGGGTCGGAGGAGCGGGACTGGATGAACGGCGACTCGCACGTCGACTTCCTGCAGGCCCTGGAGCGGGCCCGGTTCGACTTCCTCATGCTCGAGGACTCGCTGATGGTGTCCGACACCTATGCGGGGACGGCGGAGGCGTCGTTGGCGCAGGGCGGCTACGCGCCCAAGGGCGACCCGGCCCTGCTGGCGTCGATGCTGCTCAGCGAGACGCGGCGGATCGGCGTGATCGCCACGATGTCGTCCACGTTCGTACCGCCGTGGCTGCTGGCGCGCATGTCGGCGACCATCGACCACCTCTCCGGCGGCCGGTTCGGCTGGAACTGCGTGACCTCCAGCGAGAACCGGGCGGCGCAGAACTTCGGCATGGACGCCCTGCCGCCGCACGACGAGCGCTACGAGCGCGCCCACGAGTACGTGGACCTGGTCACGCAGCTGTGGGACTCCTGGGAGGACGGCGCCGTCGTCATGGACGAGGAGTCGAACACCTACGTGGACCACACGAAGGTGCACCCGATCCACTTCGAGGGCCGTTGGCACCGCAGCCGCGGCCCGCTGAACCTGCCCCGCCCGCCCCAGGGCCACCCGGTGATCTGTCAGGCGGGCGGGTCCCCGGCGGGCAAGGCGTTCGCCGCGGGCAACGCCGACGTGCTGCTGTCCCTGCCCAAGGGCCTGGCGGACATGAAGCGCTACCGCGACGACATCCGGGACCTGGCCGAGAAGGCGGGCCGGGACCCGGACGACATCAAGGTCATGTACATCATCTCGCCCATCCTCGCCGACACCGACGACGAGGCGCGCGAGATCCAGGCCGCCATGAACGCGAACGTCGAGGCCGGGATCAAGGCCCAGATGGTCAACTGGTCCGCCACGATGGAGATCGACTTCTCGAGGTTCGACCTCGACCGCCCGCTGCCCGACGACGCGACGACCAACGGACACCAGAGCACCCTGTCCACCTTCCGGAGGTTCGCGGCGGGCCGCACCCTGCGGGAGGCGTTCACCGCCTACCGCACCGAGGCCATCGAGGTCGTCGGCAGCCCGGCGACCGCCGCGGACACCCTCCAGGAGGCGATGGAGTTCGTGGGCGGCGACGGCTTCCTGGTCATGGGGCCGACCAACCGGCGGTACGTCCACGAGATCACCGAGGGGCTGGTCCCCGAGCTGCAACGTCGCGGCCTGGTCCGCACCGAGTACGCGGGGGCCCAGCTGCGGGACCACCTGCGCGAATTCTGACAGGAGTAGCGCGATGACTTCGCGGATGTTCCACCTGGGCTGGTTCCTGGGCAACGGGTTCGGCGTGCAGGCCTGGAACCAGGAGTGGGCAGGCACGGGTGCCACCGACTGGATGATGCCGGACCAGTACATCGACCTGGCGCGGTCGATCGAGCGCGGTGGGTTCGACTTCCTGATGATGGAGGACTCGGTCCAGATCCCGAACGCGTACCGGGGATCGAGCGAGTACTACCTGCGGACGGCCAGCGCGGCGCCGAAGCAGGACCCGGCCGTGCTCGCGGGGATCCTGTCCCAGTTCACCGACCAGGTCGGGATCGTGGCCACCCTGACCACGACCTTCTACCACCCGTTCACCGTGGCCCGGATGATGTCCACCCTGGACCACGTGTCGCGGGGCCGGATCGGGTGGAACATCGTCACGGGCTCCAGCACGTACGCGGCGAAGAACTTCGGGTTCGACATGCCCGAGCACGACCTGCGCTACGAGATGGCGGACGAGTTCGTGGAGCTGGCCTGCAAGCTCTGGGACTCCTGGGAGCCCGACGCCGTCCTCGCCGACGTCGAGAAGGGGGTCTACGCGGACCACACCAAGGTCCACACACTGGACTTCGAGGGCAAGTTCTACTCCTCGCGCGGCCCGCTCAACACGACGCCGTCGCCGCAGGGACGGCCGGTGTTCCTGCAGGCGGGCGGCTCGGAGAAGGGCAAGGACCTCGCCGCCAAGTACGTCGAGGCGATCATCGCCAACCCGCCCGGCGTCGAGAAGATGAAGGCGTACCGCGAGGACATCCGGCGGCGCGCCGTCGAGCACGGTCGGGACCCGGACTCGATCAAGGTGATGTACCTGGTCTCGCCGGTGTTCGGTGAGACGGACGCGGAGGCCGAGGAGAAGCTGGCCCGCCGCGACCGGGCGAAGGAGTCGAACATCGAGGGCCTGCTCGCAGGCCGCTCGCACCTGGCGAGCATCGACCTCTCCCGGTTCCCGCTCGACGAGCCGCTGCCCGACGACCTGATCTCCAACGGGCACCGCAGCAGCTTCGCCAACTTCAAGGGAGACGGCACCCAGACGCTGCGCGAGCGCATCCTCGCGCACAGCGCCACGGACGCGGTCCACCTCTGCGGCACGCCGGTCACCGTGGCCGCACAGATGGACGAGATCATGCAGGAGGTGGGCGGAGACGGGTTCCTGATCGTCGGCACTCCGATGCACCGGCGCTACGTCGCCGAGGTCACCGACGGTCTGTCCCCGGCCCTGCGCAGGCGCGGCCTGATCCGCGACCACTTCGAGCACCGGCTGCTCCGCGACAACCTGCTGGCGTTCTGATGCTGCACCTCGGATGGTTCCTGTCCTTCCAGGTGCAGTCCTGGAACCAGATGTGGTCCGGCGCGGGCGGCACGGAGTGGAACAAGCCGCAGCTCTACGTCGACTCCGCGCGGGCGCTGGAGCGTGCCGGGTTCGACTACATGATGTTCGAGGACGGCGCGTTCGTCCCGGACTCCTACGGCGGCGACCACGACTGGTGGCTGGCGGCGGCCCGCTCCGCGCCGAAGCAGGACCCGCTCGCGCTCATCCCGATCCTCGGCGAGCACACCCGCAACATCGGGTTCTTCGCCACCGTCACGACGTCCTTCCACCCGCCCTACATGGCGGCCCGCAGCGCCGCCACGATCGACCACCTCACCGACGGCCGGTTCGGACTCAACCTCGTGACCAGCCACAACACCCGGACCGCGCAGAACTTCGGGTACGACGAGCTGTTCGCCCACGACGAGCGCTACGCGATGGCGGACGAGTGGATCGACCTGGTGCGCAGGCTCTGGGACTCCTGGGAGCCCGACGCCGTGGTGCTCGACGAGGAGCGGGGGATCTTCGCCGACGGGTCGAAGGTGCACCCCATCGACTTCGAGGGCCGGTGGTATCGCAGCCGCGGCCCGCTCAACGTGACCCGCCCGCCGCAGGGTCGTCCCGCGCTGTGCCAGGCAGGCGGCTCGAAGGCGGGCCGGGCCTTCGGTGCCCGGAACGTCGACACGATCATCGCGCAGGTCAACGGGGTCGAGGACATGAAGGCCTACCGCGACGAGGTCAGCGAGCTGATGATCGCTGCGGGCCGGGACCCCAAGGAGTGCAAGGTCCTCTACATCGTCACGCCGGTGCTGGGCGAGACCGAGGGCGAGGCGAGGGACCGGTTCGAGCGGGGTCGGAAGGCCATGGCCGGTTCGGTGGAGGCCAACCTGGCCTCGATGTCCTACGCGACCGGCCTGGACTTCGCGCAGTTCGACCTCGACGCCCCGTTCCCCGACATCGAGACCGAGGCCACGCAGAGCTCGCTCGCGCTGTTCAAGAAGCTGGCCGCGGGCAAGACGCTGCGGGAGTTCGCCACGTCGGACACCCGCAAGTCGGTCGACCTGTACGGCACGCCGGACTCGGTGGCCGGGCAGATGGGCGAGATCATGGACGAAGTCGGCGGCGACGGGTTCCTGATCTCGGGCTCGCTGAACCGGCGGTACGTCAGCGAGATCTCCGACGGGCTGGGCGCGGCACTGCGCAGGCGCGGCCTGACGCGGGACGGGTACGCGGGCTCGACGCTGCGCGAGAACCTGCTCGAGTTCTGATGGCACTCACGACCCCGCCGGACACCCCGCCTGCGGACCTGCGCTACGCCTGGCGCGTGCTGTCGGTGACCGGACTGGGTATGTGGGTCACCTTCTCCAGCGTCAGCATGGTGCCGCTGGCCCTGCCGCACATGGTCGGCGACCTGCGCGCCGGGCCGGGTCAGGCGGACTGGTTCGTGCTGGCCTACCAGCTGGTCACGGCGGTGTCGATGCTCCCGCTGGGTCGGCTGTCCGACGTGCTGGGCAGGCGCACGATGTACGTCGGCGGGCTCGGCCTGGTCACGGCCGCGACGCTCGCGATCTGCTTCTGCACCGCCCCCGAGCCGGTGATCGCGCTCCGGGCGGTGCAGGGGATCGGGGCGGCGGCCGTCATCACCAACACCACCGCGCTGCTGGTCGACGCGTTCCCGGCCGACCACGTCTCCCGAGGGATCGGCTGGAACATCACGATCATGTCCTCGGCGGTGGCGCTGGGTCCACTGCTCGGCGGACTGCTCACCGAGGCGTTCGGCTGGCGGGCGGTCTTCGCGCTCACCGTGCCGCTCGCGCTGGCGGGCACGCTCTGGTCGGCCGCCGCGCTGCGGCGCACCCGGCCGGTCACGCTGGGTCGGGCGGGCGCCGACGTCGCGGGCACCCTGCTCTCGGTCGTCGGCATCGGCGGGATCGTCCTCGCGGTGAACCGGGTCGACGACGGTGTCGGCTCGCCGTCGTTCCTGCTGCCCGCGGTGGTCGCGGTGCTCGGCATCACGGCGTTCGTGCTGGTCGAGCGGCGGGTCGCGCACCCGATCCTGGACCTGCGGCTGGTCCTGGTCCGCTTCCGCGGGGCCGCCTACGCCACCACGGCCCTGCTCAACCTGGGATTGTCCGCCGGACCGCTGCTGGTGTCGCTGTACCTGCAGAGCCTGCACGGGCTGACGGCGCTGTCGGCCGGGCTCTGCATCACCGCGCAGGCCTGCGGCAACATCCTGGTCGGTCCGACGGCCGGGCGCTGGGCCGGGCACATGGAGGCCAGGGTGCTGGCCACGGCGGGCGCGCTCATCGCCGTCGTCGGAGCGGTGCTGCTGGCCACCGTGTTCGCCCTGGGCGGTTCCGGGCTCGTGGTCGCGGGGGCCCTGTTCGTGATGGGCCTCGGCAACGGGATCTTCCAGACCACCAACGCGTCCGTGATCAACATCGGGGTCCGGCCGTGGGAGCGGGGGATGGCGAACGGCTTCCGGGTGATGATCGACAACTCGGCGGCGCTGCTCGGCTCGGCCGTCGCGCTCGTCCTGCTCACCGCGGGCCTGCCCGAGGCGCTGCGGGCCGAGGCACTCGCCGGCCACGTCGCGGGCTTCGACCCGGTCCACCTGGACGCGTTCGCGGACGCCTTCCCGCTGACCATCGGCGTGCTGGCGGTCCTGTCGCTGATCGCCGTCTGCGTGTCGGCGCTGCGTGGCCGGACCCCGCAGGAGACGGAGCTCGCGGAGTCGACCGTCGGCACGGAGGAGAGCTGATGCTCCATCTCGGCTGGTTCACCGACTACATCCCCCCGCCTGGAACAAGCCCTGGTCCGGGGACGCGGGCCGGTCCTGGGCGAGCGGCGACTTCTACGTGGACACGGCCCGCCGGCTGGACCGCGCCGGCGTCGACCTCCCGATGCTCCTGCAGACCTTCCTCGACCGCGCGCAGGGCAGGACGCTGCGCGAGGCGGCGGTGGCGACCAGACCGAGTCGCTCGAGCTCGTCGGGACGCCCGACGACGTCGCCGGGCAGAGGGCCGAGGTCATGGCCGAGGACGGTGGGGCTTCCTGATCTACAGCGGCTCCGGGCAGCTCACCCGCCGCTACATCGCCGAGATCGTCGACGGGCTGGTGCCGGAGCCGCAGCGCCGGGGCCTGGCCCGCACCGAGTACGCAGGCCCGCACCTGCGGGACAACCTCCTGGCCTTCTGAAGGGCGGCACCATGTTCCACCTGGGCTGGTTCACCAACTTCTCCAACCCGCCGTGGCTCGCCCCGTACGCGGGCACCGAGGGCGCCACCTGGCCGGACGGCGAGGCGCACGTCGAGTTCACCCGGTCGCTCGAGCGGGCCTGTTTCGACTACGTGATGCTCGAGGACTCCTCGATGGTGTCCGACGCCTACGAGGGCTCCTCGCGCGTCGACCTCAAGTACGGGCTCTACGCACCCAAGCACGACCCGATGATGCTCGCGCCGGTGCTCGCCGACGCCACGCGGAACATCGGGATCATCGCGACCTGCTCGACGTCGTTCTACCCGCCGTGGCTGCTCGCTCGCCGGTTCTCCACGCTCGATCACCTGAGCGGCGGGCGGATCGGCTGGAACATGGTCACCTCCAGCGAGGACCGGGCCGCGCAGAACTACGGCATGGACGAGCTGCCCGAGCACGACCTGCGCTACGAGCGGGCGGGGGAGTTCGTCGAGCTCACCCGGCGGCTCTGGGACTCGTGGGAACCCGACGCACTGGTCATGGACGCGGCGACCGGGACCTACGTGGACCACACGAAGGTGCACACGATCGACTTCGAGGGTCGGTTCCACCGCTCCCGCGGGCCGCTGAACCTGCTCTCCTCGCCGCAGCGGCACCCGGTGCTGTGCCAGGCGGGCGGCTCGCCGAAGGGCCGCGACTTCGCCGCCCGCTACGCGGACACGCTGCTCACCGCGGAGACCCACTCCGTGGAGGCGATGAAGGCGTTCCGGGACGACATCCGGGCCCGGATGGTCGCCCACGGCCGCGACCCGGACGAGCTGAAGATCATGTTCATCACGCAGCCCGTGCTCGCCGGGACCGTCGCGCAGGCCGAGGCGAAGCGGCAGCGGATGCTCGCCGGCGTCGACGCCCGGATCGAGTCGAGCCTCGGGCACATCTCGGCGCTGACCGAGAACGACCTGTCGACCTGGGGCCTGGACGAGGAGTTCGGCGACCTGACGACCAACGGCCACCGCAGCACGCTCGCGGACTTCATGCGGGCGGGCCGGACCCCGCGTGAGGCGGCGCTGGGCTGGTCGATGAAGAACGTCCGGTTCGTCGGCACCCCGGACTCGGTGGCCGCCGAGATGGGCGAGGTCATGGCGGAGGTCGGCGGCGACGGCTTCCTGATCACCGGCAGCATCTCCCGCCGGTTCGTCGACGAGATCACCGAGGGCCTGGTCCCCGCGCTGCAGCGGCGCGGGCTCACCCGGACCGAGTACGGCGGCGGCACCCTCCGGGAGACCCTCCGTGAGTTCTGAGCGATGACGGCGAACGCACGGCGGCCGGGGAGCACACCGGTCGGGTACCCCGATCGCGCTCCACCAGATCGCGTTCGACGTGGCCGGGGTCGTCGCCCCGCAGGCCGGCGGCGCGGTGGCCGCGGTGTCCTCCTCCTCTGCGGCCTTGCTCGTCGCGGCGGCGGTGTCCGTGTTCAGCGTGGACTGGATGGTCCTGGGAAGGCGGCGGCCGACCGGGCCTGACGGCGGCGGCTCAGGGGGTGCTGCGGACCAGGGTGTCCCAGTGCTCCTGGGCGGCGGCGGCCCAGCGGGCGTGGAGCTCGGTGAAGCGGGCGGCGGCGCGGGTGCCCGCCCACTCCTGCGGGAGCAGCTCGGCGGGGAGCTCCGGATCGAGGAACGGGAAGCGGCGCCAGCCGTGCACCAGCAGGATCTGGTGGGTGAGGACGTCCGCGGGGGTGCGCGGGTCGGCGTCGGCGAACTCCGCGAGGAACTCCTCGTACTCCTGCTCGACGGCCGCGAGGTCCCAGGCCTGCCGCACGACCTCGGCCTCCTCGCCGATCGCCCCGAAGGGTCCGACGAAGCTGCTGGTCACGGCGTCGAGCTCGAGGTCGGCGACGACGTCCGCGACCTCGGCCTCCTTGGCGGGGTCCGGGGTGAGCCAGACGCCGGGGGCGGGGGAGCCGAGCCCGGCCCAGGCCAACCGGGTGCGCAGCCGGTGCCGCAGCCGCCGCCGGGTCTCCGGGACCGACACGAGCAGCACCAGCCACCGCCCGTCCCACGCCGGGGCGGGCCTGCCGAAGCCGTAGATCCGCTCGGCACCGTCCGACAGCAGGGTGCGGCCGGAGTCGGTGAGCCGCCAGCGGACCCGCCTGCCCGCCCGGTCGGAGGTCACCAGCCCCTCGGCGGCGGTGCGGGCCAGGGCCTGCCGGGCGGACTTGTTCTCCACGCCGAGCCCGTTGAGGACGTCGATCAGCACCTGGGTCCAGACCGGCTCCTCGCGGGGGAGGACGCACTCGCCGAGCAGGGTCAGCAACAGGGACCGGGCGCTGGTCTGGCCGAGCCCGCGCCGACGGGACAAGGCGGGGTGCGCCGCGTCGAAGTCGGGTCCCGAGAGTTCGGCCGTCATGGTCGGACCAGGATAGTCGCCACCGCGCACCGTCCCGAGCTGCCGCGCAGGTAACAGCCCGTTCACACGGCCATCACCCGGTCGTGGCGATGTGGCGCCGACCACCATGATCCACTCGATGGTCGCAACGGGAAGGGGTGCCCTCCGGCGAGCCGACGACGGGCGGTGTCGGCGTCACTCGATCGCGCCGGTGTCGGCGGCCGGCCCCGACGGCCTCCCGACACCCTGGGTGATCGATTCAGTCGAACCGGACGTACAGGACCGAGCGGGCGGGAACCAGCGCTCCCATTCGTCCGGTTTGCTGACAGGGCACCACCCCGCACGGCCGCACCGCCGCGCGTCGCGCCCCCCAGCCAGACCACTGACCGGAGGACCCCCGCGTGCTGGACACGACCTCGAGCTCCCCGTCCGAGGGAGCCCGTGAGAAGCCCCACGGACCGCCCCGCCGCTTCGATCCCCGCACCCTGCGTGCCGACTTCGGCGCCTCGCTCGTGGTGTTCCTGGTGGCCGTGCCGCTCTCCCTGGGCATCGCGCTCGCCTCGAACGCGCCGATCATGGCCGGCCTCATCGCCGGCGTCGTCGGCGGGATCGTGGCGGGCCTGCTCGGCGGGTCGCCGTTGCAGGTCAGCGGGCCCGCCGCCGGTCTGACGGTGATCGTCGCCGGCCTCGTCGACCAGTTCGGCTGGCAGGTCACCTGCCTGATCACGGTGGGCGCGGGCCTGCTGCAGGTGTTGTTCGGGCTGACCCGGCTCTCCCGCTTCACCCAGGCCATCCCGCCTGCGATCGTGCACGGCATGCTCGCGGGCATCGGCATCACGATCGCACTCGCGCAGCTGCACGTGGTGCTCGGCGGCAGCGCACAGACCGCCGCGCTGGACAACATCCTCGAGCTCCCGGCGCAGGTCGTGAACCTGCACGGCCACGCCGTGGTCGTCGGGCTCACGGCGATCGGGCTCATGCTGGTCTGGCCGCGGATCCCCGGCCCGCAGAAGGCGGTCCCTGGCGCGCTCGTCGCCGTCGGCGCGGCGACCGCGCTCGCGCTGCTGTGGCCGGACGTCGCACGGGTCGACCTGCCCGGCAACCTGGTCGAGTCGATCGCGCTGCCCGTGCTGCCCGAGTCCGGCCTGTGGGCGGGCGTGCTCGGCGGGATGCTGACGGTCGCGCTGGTCGCCAGCGTGGAGAGCCTGCTGTCCGCGGTCGCGACGGACCGGATGGCGCAGGACCGCGACGGGGATAGCGTCCGGACCGACGCCGACCGCGAGCTGCTGGGCCAGGGCGCGGGCAACGCGGTCTCCGGTCTGCTCGGCGGGCTGCCGATCACCGGCGTCATCGTCCGGAGCTCGGCCAACGTCCGGGTCGGCGCCCGGTCCCGCCTCTCGACGATCCTGCACGGCTGCTGGATCGCCCTGTTCGGCATCGTGCTCGTCTCCGCGATCGAGATGATCCCGCTCGCCGGGCTCTCCGGGCTGCTCGTCGTCGTCGGGTTGCAGCTGGTCAAGCCCGCGGACATCCGGGTGGCGCGCAAGCACGGCGAGCTGGCCCTGTACGTCGTGACCGTGCTCGGCGTGGTGTTCCTCAACCTGCTCGAGGGTGTCGCGCTCGGCCTGGTGCTGGCCGCGGTCCTGATGATCTGGCGGGCCGCGCGCGCCCGCGTCCGCGTGGAGGAGCCTGCCGACGGCGCCCCGCGCCGGGTCGTGGTCGAGGGGACGCTCAGCTTCCTGTCGGTGCCGTCGCTGTCGCGGGTCCTGCAGGTGGTGCCCGCGGGTGAGCCCGTCCGCGTCGACCTGGTCGTGGACTACCTGGACCACACGGCGTTCGACCACATCGAGACCTGGTCCAAGCGGCACCGGGCGGGCGGGGGGTACGTCGAGGTCGTCGAGCCGCAGCAGGCCAGGGCCCGCCGGGACGCCCCGCACGGCCGGTTCGCCACCTGGTCGCAGTGGCGCGCGGAGGACCTGGCCGGGGGAGCCCGGATGCGGGCCGGGCTGACCGCCTACCACCGCGACACCGCCGAGCACGTCCGCCCGACGATGGCGGAGCTCGCCTCCGGGCAGAACCCGTCGGGCCTGCTGCTGACCTGCGCGGACTCCCGGGTGCTGCCGAGCATGATCACCTCGAGCGGCCCGGGGGACCTGTTCACGGTGCAGAACGTGGGCAACTTCGTCTCCGGCACCGGCACGCTGGCCGCCGTGCAGTACGCCGAGGAGGTGCTGCGCGTGCCGCTGATCGCGGTGTGCGGGCACTCCGGCTGCGGCGCGATGAACGCGGTGCTGAGCGGCGGGCGCGGCCGCGGCCCGCTCGACGACTGGCTGCGCAACGGCGAGCCCACGATGCAGGCCTGGATCCAGGGGCACCCGGCGGGCCGGGCGGCCTCCCGGGACGGGTTCCCGCAGGCGGACTGCCTGGCCATGGTGAACGTGGCGATGCAGCTGGACCGGTTGCGGGACATGGGCGTCGAGGCCGAGCTCATGGGGCTGTTCTACGACATCAAGTCCGCGGGCGTACTCGTCTACGACCAGCGCGACCGCGTCTTCCACTCCCACGAGCGGGCGTTCGCGCAGCTCCCGGCCGCCCTGCGGTGACGGAACATCTCGGCGCGGAGGGGAGTTGACGAGACCATGGCAACGGTGGAACTGACGACCGACAACTTCAACGAGGTCGTGAGCGGCGGTGGGACCGTCCTCGTCGACTTCTGGGCGTCGTGGTGCGGACCCTGCCGCCAGTTCGCGCCCGTGTTCGACGCCGCCGCGGAGACCCATTCGGACATCACGTTCGGCAAGGTGGACACCGAGGCGCAGACCGAGCTCGCGCAGGCGTTCGGGATCTCGTCGATCCCCACGCTGATGGCGGTACGGGACGGCGTGGTCCTCTACGCCGAGCCGGGCGCCCTGCCCGCCCCGGCGCTGGAGGAGCTGATCGGCAAGGTGCGCGAGGTCGACATGGACCAGGTGCGCGCCGAGGTCGCGAAGCAGCAGGAGCAGGACCGGGCCTGACGCTCGGGTGGCACGAGCGTCACCCGAGGGCGCTCGTGCCACACCGGTGTCGGGCGGGCTCGGCCACGACCGGCGTGGCAGGGTGTGCCGCATGGACTGGGGCAACCTGCTGAAGCAGGCCGTGGACGTCGGGCTGACACTGCTCTCGCAGGCGGACGACCAGCCCGCGCGGCCCGCGCCGGAGAACCATGGCGGTGTGCGCACGGCCCCGACGGCGGACCGCGCCCGCGAGATCGTCTACGCGCCCGAGATGGACGGCGCGGCGGACCCCGGCGAGATCGTCTGGACCTGGGTGCCGTTCGAGGAGGACCCCTCCCAGGGCAAGGACCGTCCGCTGTTGGTGGTCGGCCGCGGGGGCGGGGACCTGTTGGGGCTCATGCTGTCCAGCCGGCAGAAGCGGGACGGCGACCCGGACTGGGTGGCGATCGGCGCGGGGGAGTGGGACCGCGAGGGCCGCGAGTCCTTCATCCGCCTCGACCGCGTGCTCGAGGTGGGCGAGCACGACATCCGCCGCGAGGGTGCCGTGCTGGACAGGCGGCGCTTCGACCGGGTCGCGGACGAGCTGCGGAGCCGCTTCGGCTGGAGCTAGTTGGGCCCGAAGTCCTCGACGTAGCCCGCCATCGGGGTGGGGACGGCGTGCAGCGTCTGCAGCAGTCCCCGCTCGCGCGCGAGGTAGCGGCGGATCACCCGCAGGCGCTCCAGCGGGTTCCGCTCCTCCAGCAGCGCCTGGCGGTCGGCCAGCGGGAGCAGGCAGTCGCTCGCCAGGACGTGCGCCAGCTCCGCGGGTCCGACCTCCTTCGCGGGCTCGGTCCAGTCCGCGGACTTCCACGCCGCGGCGCAGTAGGCCTTGTGCGCCACCCGGGCGGAGCCCGCCAGCATGCGGGTGAGCGGGTCCGACTCGTCCACGGTCGAGGTGTCCGGCAGCCAGTCGACCGTGCCGCAGAGGTAGGACTTCGACTCGTCGTCCAGGTCGAGCAGCCGGAAGCGGCGGGCTCCCTCGGTGACCACGTCGTAGCGCCCGTCCGGCAGCCGCCGCACGTCCAACAGCCGGGCCGTGCACCCGACCGGCGCGAGCGCGTCGATGCCGTGCCGGTCCGGGTCGAACCCCTCCCGGACCGCGACCACGCCGAACTCCCTGCCCGGCACCGCACCCGTCACCAGGTCGACGGTCAGCTGCCGGTAGCGCGGCTCGAAGATGTGCAGCGGCAGCGACGCGCCGGGCATGAGCACGGTGCCCAGGGGGAAGAGGGGGATCGACTCGGGCACGCCGTCACGGTACGGGGCCCCGCTCCGACCCGCCCGCCGACTTCGCCCCGGCTCAGCCGCCGACGGCGGGCTCGGCGCGCTCGCCCTCGCGCACACCCGGCGGCCGGAGGACGGCGGAGGCGTCCGTGACGCGCAACGCGCGCTCGGTGAACCGGAACACCGCCGCCGGACGTCCACCCGCGGGCCCCGGCGCCGCGGTCTCGCCGGTCGCGGCGAGCACCCCGCGCCGGGTCAGCACGCGCTGCAGGTTCGTCGCCGAGACCGGGTGCCCGAGCGCGGCCGCGTAGAGCTCGCGCAGCGCCGAGATCGTGAACTCCCGCGGCGCCAGCGCGAAGCCGAGGTTCGTGTAGGAGAGCTTGGCGCGCAGGCGGTCCCGCGCGTCCCGGACGATCTCGGCGTGGTCGAACGCGGTCGCGGGGAGATCGTCGACGGGATACCACGCGGTGTCCTCGGGGATCTCCGGGTCGGCGTCCGACGGCACCAGGCCCAGGAACGAGGTCGCGACCAGCCGCGCGCCGGGGACCCGGTCCGGCGCGCTGAACACGCCGAGCTGCTCGACGTGGGCGACCTCGCGGACGTCGACCTTCTCGGCGAGCTGGCGGCGCACGGACTCCTCGACGTCCTCGGTGTCCCCGAGCCGCCCGCCCGGCAGCGCCCAGCGGCCGCGGTCCGGCTCCCGCCCGCGCTGCCACAGCAGGACCTGCAGCGTGCCCGCCCGGATCTGCAGGACGGCCGCGAGCACCTCGTGACCGGTCGGGGCGGGCATGGGGCGATCGTAGAGCGTCGCGGACCGTCGGAAATCGGACGTGCAGGTTACGTACAGGTGAGTTCCGGGTCACGTCAACGGTGTCGTCGGGTGACCCGCGGTGCTACGATCGACCTGTTTTCGACCAACAGGCGAAAACACCGAGGAGGACGCGATGACGGTGACGGCAGACCTGCAGCAGGGAACCGGCGTGCCGTTCCCCGGCTGGGCCGACGAGGTGCGCGAGCTCGCGCGGCAGCGCGGGGCGGTGCTGCTGGCGCACAACTACCAGCTCCCGGCGATCCAGGACGTCGCCGACTTCGTGGGCGACTCCCTCGCGCTGTCCCGCATCGCGGCCGAGGTCGAGGCGGACACCATCGTCTTCTGCGGCGTCCACTTCATGGCCGAGACGGCGAAGATCCTCTCGCCGGAGAAGACCGTGCTGATCCCGGACGAGCGGGCGGGTTGCTCGCTCGCCGACTCGATCACCGTCGAGCAGCTGGTGGAGTGGAAGGCCGAGCACCCCGGCGCCGTCGTCGTCAGCTACGTCAACACCACCGCCGCGGTGAAGGCGGAGACCGACATCTGCTGCACGTCGTCGAACGCGGTGGAGGTCGTGGCCTCGATCCCGGACGACGAGGAGGTGCTGTTCCTGCCGGACCAGTTCCTCGGTGCGCACGTCCGGCGGACCCTCGGGCGGGAGAACATGCACGTCTGGGCGGGGGAGTGCCACGTCCATGCGGGCATCAACGGCGCCGAGCTGACCAAGCGCGCCGAGGAGGACCCCGAGGCGGACCTGTTCGTGCACCCCGAGTGCGGCTGCGCCACCTCGGCGCTCTACCTCGCGGGCTCGGGCGCCGTCGCCGCGGACAAGGTCAAGATCCTCTCGACGGGCGGGATGATCGACGCCGCCCGGGAGACGCACGCCAAGTCGGTGCTCGTCGCCACCGAGATCGGGATGCTGCACCAGCTCCGCAAGGCCGCCCCGGAGATCGACTTCCGCGCCGTGAACGACCGGGCGAGCTGCACCTACATGAAGATGATCACGCCGGAGGCGCTGCTGCGCAGCGTCCGCGAGGGCACCGACGAGGTGCACGTGGACCCGGAGCTGGCGGCGCGCGGGCGGCGCGCGGTCGAGCGGATGATCGCGATCGGGCAGCCCGGGGGTGGCGAGTGAGCGCGCGCTGGGAGGCGGGCGCCGACCTGGTGGTGGTCGGCACGGGCGTCGCGGGGCTCACCGCCGCGCTGGACGCCGCCGAGGCGGGCCTGCGCGTGGTCGTCGTGACCAAGGACGGGGTCGCCGAGGGCAGCACCCGCTGGGCCCAGGGCGGCGTCGCGGTCGTGCTCGGTGACATCGCCGGGGACAGCATCGAGGCGCACGTCGCGGACACCCTCGCCGCGGGCGGCGGGCTGAACGACGCCGCCGCCGTCGCGGAGATCATCGCGGCCGGACCCGCTGCGGTGCAGCGGCTCCGGGCCCGCGGCGCGCTCTTCGACGGAGACGGAGCCCGTGGAGTCGACCCTCGGCACGGTTCGCCGACGCTCGACCGCACCCGCGAGGGCGGGCACTCGGCCTTCCGCGTCGTGCACGCGGGCGGGGACGCCACGGGCGCGGAGATCGAGCGGGCCCTGGTCGAGGCCGCGCGGTCGCTGACGATCCTGACCGGGCACGTCGCCGTCGACGCGGTGCGGGACGTCTCGGGCGCCGTCGCCGGCCTCCAGGTGCTGGACGACCGCGGCCGCCCCGGCCTGCTCCGCGCGCCTGCCGTGCTCCTCGCCAGCGGCGGCTACGGCCAGCTCTACGCCAGCACCACCAACCCGGCGACGTCGACCGGGGACGGTGTGGCCCTTGCCCTGCGTGCGGGCGCCGCCGCGGCGGACCTGGAGTTCGTGCAGTTCCACCCGACCGTCCTCTACACCGGACCCGCGGTCGGCCGCCGTCCGCTGGTCACCGAGGCCGTCCGCGGCGAGGGCGCCGTGCTGCGGGACCGCACCGGCACCCGGTTCATGGTCGGACAGCACCCGCTCGCGGACCTCGCGCCGCGCGACGTCGTGGCCGCCGCCATCACCCGTCGGATGGCGGAGACCGGCGCGGACTGCATGTACCTGGACGCGACCGGGCTGGACGGGTTCGCCGCGCGGTTCCCCACGGTCTACGCCTCCTGCCGCGCCGCGGGCATCGACCCCGTGCGCGACCCGATCCCGGTCACCCCCGCGGCGCACTACGCGTGCGGCGGCGTGGTCGCGGGGGTGGACGGGCGCACCGCCGTCCCCGGGCTCTACGCCGCGGGCGAGGTGGCCCGGACGGGCCTGCACGGGGCGAACCGGCTGGCGTCGAACTCGCTGCTGGAGGGCCTGGTCACCGGCGAGCGGGCCGTGCGCTCGGTGCTCGAGGACCGCGGTCTGCCGCGCAGTGCCGAGCTGGTCGTCCCGGCCCCCGCGGTCGGTGTGGCGCAACGCGGCATCGTGCAGCGGGCCATGAGCGCCTTCGCCGCGATCGGGCGGGACGCGACCGGCCTGGCCACGGCGTCGGACGTGGTCGAGAGCGCCACGCTGCTCGCCACCCCGCTGGACCGCACCGGCGTCGAGGACGCCGCACTCACCCTGATCGCGCAGGCCGTGCTGGCCGCGGCGGGCACCCGCCGCGAGACGCGCGGCTGCCACGTCCGCACGGACTTCCCCGAGCGGGACGACGTGTGGCAGAAGGAGTCCCTCGTGATCACCCTCGACGAGGCCGGGCGCCCGGCCGTGGCCCAGGCGGTGGCCGCATGACGCTCGCCGCGGGAGTGGGCGGGGCGACCGAGATCGGCGTCCCGGACCCCGAGGACCTGGCCCGCGTGGTGCGGACCGCGCTGGACGAGGACCTCCGCTACGGCCCGGACGCGACCACGGCGGCGACCGTACCCGCGGACGCCGTGGCCGTCGGCTCGTTCACCCCGCGCAAGGCCGGGGTGCTGGCCGGAGTCCCGGTCGCCCGGGCGGTCCTGGACCTCGTCGTACCCGGGTACACGCTGGTCAGCGCACTGTCGGACGGGTCCCGACTCGTCCCGGGGGAGCCCGCGCTCGTCGTCGAGGCTCCGGTGCGCGCCCTGCTCACCGCGGAACGGACCGCGCTGAACCTGCTCTGCCACCTCTCCGGGATCGCCACGGCGACCGCCGAGTGGGTGGACGCCGTCGCCGGGACGCCCGCCCGGATCCGGGACACCCGCAAGACGCTGCCGGGTCTGCGGCTGCTGGAGAAGTACGCCGTGCGCTGCGGTGGCGGGGTGAACCACCGGCTCGGGCTGGGGGACGCGATCCTGATCAAGGACAACCACGTCGCCGCCGCGGGATCGGTCACGGCGGCGCTGGAGGCCGCGCGGGCCCACGCCCCGGACCTGCCGTGCGAGGTCGAGGTGGACTCGCTGGACCAGCTGGACGAGGTGCTGGCGCTGCACGCGGAGCTCGTCCTGCTGGACAACTTCACCCCCGCCCAGACCGCGGAGGCCGTGCGGCGCAGGGGATCCGCGGGCACGCTGCTGGAGAGCAGCGGCGGCCTGGTCCTGGCGAACGCCCGCGAGTACGCCGAGACGGGCGTCGACTTCCTCTCGGTGGGCGCCCTCACACACTCGGTCACAGCGTTGGACTTGGGCCTGGACCTCTGACGCCGAGGTGGAGGTTCCTCTCGCCGGGAAAACGGGTGGTGGCGCCGGCCTAGCGTGGGAGCCGTGAGTACCGATGTGCGGATCCGTCGCGCCATGGCCAACTGCTCCAAGGGCGAGGCCACCCGGATGACCCTGCCCCCGCAGGTCCGCGAGCTGGACCTGGACGCACTGGCGGACGTCGTCGGGTGGCGGGACCCGAAGGCCCCCGACCGCGCGGTGCTGCTCGTGCCCGCGGACGGCGAGCCGGTGGGGATCGCTCTGCGCAGCTCGTCGAACGCCGTGGGATCCGCGGCGATGTGTGCGTTGTGCCGCACGACCCACGGGCCCGGCGGGACGGCGCTGTTCAGCGCTGCCCGCAAGGGTGCCCGCGGTCGCGGGGGAGACACGGTGGGTACCTACGTGTGCGCCGATCTCGCCTGCGCCGACCACGTCCGCGTCGAGAAGGCGACGGCGGCGCTGCGGCCCGCGCCGGGCCTGTCGGTCGACGAGCGCCGGGCCGGCCTGCGGGAGCGGGCGGCGGCGTTCGCCGCGGAGGTGCTCGGGTAGGTATCCCCGGGCGCGTGCGGATGCTCTGTCCCCCATGCGACTTCTCGTCTGCTCCTGGCCCGGGTTCGGGCACCTGCTGCCGATGGTGCCGCTGATCCGGGCGGCGACGGCCCGGGGCGTCGAGGTGGTGGTGTCCACCGGCGCCGACCTCGGCCCGACCGCGGAGCGGCTGGGGGTCCGGGTGCACCAGTCCGGGCTGACCCTGGCCGAGTCCTACGCCCGGGTGCCGGTGGCGATCGGCCGGCTCCCGCCCGCGGAGCAGCCACTCGCCGCGGCCCGTCACTTCTTCGGAGCGGGGGCCGTGGACCGGGCGCGGGACATCACCGCGTTGCTGGCGGACTGGCGGCCCGATCTCGTGGTGCACGACACCCTGGAGCTCGGCGGTCCGACGGTCGCGCAGGCCCACGGCATCCCGCACCTCACCCACGGGTACGGCCCGACGGTCCCCGGCACCGCGGAGTTCGGCCGGGCGATCGGCGAGACGATCGCGGCCGCGGGGCTGCCGGACCCGGTGCCCGCGGTGTTCGCCGCGCCGTACCTGGAGCCGTGCCCGCCCGCGCTGCGCGGCCCCGAGCCGACCCCGTTCACCGACGTCCGGCCGGTGCGCGCCACCGCGGGCGAGCTCGACGGCCCGGCCCCCGACCTCACCGGGCTGCCGGACCGGGACACCGTCTACGTCACGCTCGGCACCGTCACCAACCAGGCGCCCGAGGTCTTCCGCGCAGTACTCGACGGGTGCCTGCGGCTGCCCGTGAACGTGATCGTGACGACGGGGCCGGACGTCGACCCCGCCGGGCTCGGCCCGCTCCCGGCGCACGTCCGGGCCGCCCGGTTCCTGCCCCAGGCGCGGGTGCTGCCGCACTGCGCGGCGGTGGTGTCGCACGGCGGTGCGGGGACGATGCTCGGCGCGGCCGTCCACGGCCTGCCCCAGCTCTGCCTGCCCCAGGGCACCGACCAGCCCGCGAACGTCGCCGCGCTGCTGCCCACCGGCGCGGGACTCGCCCTCGATCCCGCCGAGACCGACGCGGACGCGGTCGCCGCGGCACTCGGCAGGCTGCTGGCCGAGCGCTCGTTCCGTGCCGCGGCGGGCGTCCTGGCGGCGGAGATCGCCGCCGCCCCCTCCGCGGGCGCCGTGCTCGCGGCCCTGCTGTCCCAGCCGGTCGGGCCCCCCGCCGGACCGTGAGGCGCGGTCAGTACGCCGCGAGCTGCAGGATCGGGCGCCCCGCGGTCGTCGAGTCCCGGGCGAAGGCGGCGAGCTCGGAGAGGATCTCCCCGAGCGCGTCCGGCTCGTCGTGGGCTATGGCCTCGGACCAGCGGGCCATGACCGGCGCCGCGGTGCGCGGGGTCAGCTCGGCCAACACCTCGACCGCCTCCGCGGGCACCCGGGTGACGATCAGCCCGGCCTCCGCCTCGACGGCGAGCAGCCCGGCGGGCGCCCTCGGGTCGTCCGCCGGGCCGTCGGTCAGCGCGGTGTAGAGCGCGGCCAGCTCGCTGCGGCGCAGGGGGACCGACAGGTGCGGCCACTCGTCGAGGGACCGCTCGCCGCCGACGAGGTCGTCCGCGTCGGACTCCGGTGCGAGGAACCAGTCGCTCATGCCGGGAACGCTATCCGGGACCTCGGTCCAGGCGCCGCAACGGGCTGCCGCGCGCCGGCAGCACGGTCTCCCGCGTCTGTGCCGCCTGCGCGTCGCGCGGAGCGGTACGGGCGCGGGTGGCCACGCGGCCGGACCGGCACGAGTCCGTGGTCATCGCGAGGGTGTCCGGCGGATGAGGTCGGCCTGCATCGGCGCGGGGAAGCGGACGGTGAACCGGACGTCGCCGAGCAGGGCCTCCAGCCGGTGCGCGGCGGCCTCGATCTCCTGCGCCGCTTCGGATCCGACGTCCGCGAGCAGCCCGAGCGCGATCGTCCCGTCCTTGCGCTGCGCCCAGCCGCCGACGACCGCCCCGTCCACCCAGATCGTCGGGCCGCCGTTGCCGTTGCGGTCGAACAGGTGCGGAACCAGTGCCGGGTCGAGGTAGTGCTCGCGCTGCTTCCAGCCCATGGTCGTCGGGTCGAGGCCCGGGAGGAGGACGACGGAGGGTCGGGGCTCGACGGGCTCGAGGTCGTCCGGCAGGACGAGGCCGGCGGTGGTCTCGACGGCCCCGACGTCCGCGAGCGCGGCCTTCGTGGTCGCCACGGTCCACCCCGCCCACCACTTGAGGTCCTCGCGGGTCGCGGGGCCGAAGGCGCGCAGGTAGGCGCGGGCGAGCCCGGCCGCGGCCGCACGCTTGGGCAGCGGCTCGCCGAGTCCCCCGGGCACCCATGTGTCGGCGGCGGCCCAGCGGTACTGGCCGTTGATCCAGGTGCCGGTCGGGCGGGCGCGCAGGACCTCGCCGTCGAACCCCATGACCAGCAGCACCCGCGAGTGCAGGGGCACCTCGGCGGCCTGGATGGGGACGGGGGTCGTGAGGTGGGGGAGCCGCAGGCCGACCTCGCGGGCGGGCAGGGGGCCTTCGGCGCGCAGCAGGTCGTGGATCTCGGCCCGCGCGTCCCGCAGGGTGCCCTCCGGGTCGGCGTACCCCCCGGCCGCGAGCTGCCTCATCAGGTTCCGGTGCTGCACGGCGGCGACGTCCGCGGTCGCGGCGTGGTGGGCGATCCGCGCGTGCTCGGGGCCGAGGACCCACAGGGTGCGGCGCATGGCGTGGTGGCGCAGCAGGGTGCGGTCCTCGTAGAGCGCTCGGTGGAGGGGCTCCAGCGCCGGGGTCGCCATCCGCGCGGCCGCGCTCAGGTACACCGAGACGGGGTCGGTGGAGTGCAGGCAGACCAGGTCGTCGACCAGCACCGAGAGGTCGTCGGTCCGGGTCTCGGGTGTCAGGCGGTGGCGGGCGACCAGCCGCGCACGCCGCTGGGCGGCGTCGATCGTGAGCACCGGGGGATGTTCTCAGGCGGGGCCGACCATCACTGCGGTCCGGTCCACCCGCCGGGTCAGGACGACGGCGCCGAGGGCGACCGCGGCCACCGCGGCCGCCGCGGGGGCGAGGAGTCCCGCGAGCCCCACCGCCTGCACCGCGACCGGGCCGAACCGGTCCGTGGCCCACCCCACCAGCCGGTTCCCCACCACGAACGCCACCCCGAACACCAGGAGCGCCACCACAGGCTCAGCTGCAGGGTCAACCGATTGTTCGACTGCTGTCGAAGTGTCACGGGGGAGACGGTACGAATACAGTTCGACTCTCGTCAAAGTGTTTCCCGGGGAGGTCGGATGGGACAGCGGCTGCCCGAGCCCGCCGTGGAGTCGATCGAGCTCACGGCCGTGCTCTCCGCGCTCGCCGACCCGACCCGCCGCGCGCTGATGGGCGCGCTCCACCGGTCGGACGGCCCGCGGGACTGCGCGACGCTGGACCGCAGCGTGGCGAGCGGGCTCAGCGCGCCCACGCTGTCGCACCACTACAAGGTGCTGCGGGAGTCCGGGCTGACCCGGACGGTCGCGGAGGGCCGGTCGCGGATCATCTCCGTGCGCCGCGACGACATGGAGGAGCGCTTCCCGGGGCTGCTGGCCGCCGTCCTCGGCGCACCTGTGGACAACTCGGCCTCCTGAGCCCGCCACGGTGCGGCGCGGGGCGGGGTGCCCCGTACCCTGGGGTCATGCCCAGCCCGATCCTCAGGCGCCTCGACCTGCGTGCCGACCCCCTGCCGCGACCTGCCGTGCTGCGCGGGATGCTGCCCCGCGCGGAGGTGGACGTCGACGCGGCACTGGAGACCGTGCGGCCGATCGTGCACGCGGTGCGGGACAGGGGCGTCGAGGCGGCGCTGGAGGCCACCGAGCGGTTCGACCGGGTGCGGCCCGCGTCCGTGCGGGTGCCCGTCGCCGAGATCGAGAAGGCGCTGGCGAACCTCGACCCCGCGGTGCGGGTGGCGCTGGAGACCTCGATCGCGCGGGCCCGCAAGGTCCACGAGGAGCAGCGCCGGGCGGACGTCGTCACGCAGGTGGTGCCCGGCGGCACCGTCACCGAGCGGTTCGTGCCGGTCCGCCGGGTCGGGCTGTACGCGCCGGGCGGGCTGGCGGTGTACCCGTCGTCGGTGATCATGAACGTGGTGCCCGCGCAGGCCGCGGGGGTCGAGTCGCTGGTGGTGGCCTCCCCGCCGCAGGCCGAGTTCGGCGGGTTGCCGCACCCCACGATCCTGGCCGCCGCGGCGCTGCTCGGAGTGGACGAGGTGTGGGCGGTGGGCGGGGCGCAGTGCGTCGCGCTGCTGGCCTACGGCGGGACCGACACGGACGGCGCCGACCTGGAGCCCGTCGACATGGTCACCGGGCCCGGCAACATCTACCTCACCGCCGCCAAGCGCATGCTGCGCGGCCTGGTCGGGATCGACGCCGAGGCGGGCACCACCGAGATCGCGATCCTGGCGGACGGCGGGGCGGACCCGGTGCACGTCGCGGCGGACCTGATCTCGCAGGCCGAGCACGACCCGAACGCGGCGTCGGTGCTGGTCACCACGTCGCCGGAGCTGGCGGACGCGGTGGACGGCGAGCTGGAGCGCCAGGTCGCGGCCACCAAGCACACCGAGCGGGTCCGCACCGCGCTCTCCGGCCCCCAGTCCGCCACGATCCTGGTGGGGGACACCGCGGACGGGATCGCGGTGGTGGACGCCTACGCCGCCGAGCACCTGGAGATCCAGACCGCGGACGCGCGGGCCGTCGGCGCCCGGGTGCGGAACGCGGGCGCGATCTTCATCGGCCCCTACGCGCCGGTCTCGCTGGGGGACTACTGCGCGGGCTCGAACCACGTGCTGCCCACGGGCGGTTGCGCGCGGCACTCCGGCGGGCTGTCCACGGCCACGTTCCTGCGCGGCGTCCACGTCGTGGAGTACACCGAGGAGGCGCTGCGCGAGGTGGCGGACCAGGTGGTCACGCTGGCCACCGCGGAGGACCTGCCCGCCCACGGGCAGGCGGTCACGGCTCGGTTCGGGACGGGGTCCCCCCGGTGAACGAGGTCGGGCTGGAGGACCTCCCGCTCCGGGAGTCGCTGCGCGGCAGGAGCCCGTACGGGGCGCCGCAGCTGGACGTGCCGGTCCGGCTCAACACCAACGAGAACCCGTACCCGCCGCCGCCCGAGCTGGTGGCGGACGTCGCGGCCGGCTGCGAGGAGGCGGCGCGGGAGCTGCACCGCTACCCGGACCGGGACGCGGTCGCCCTGCGCACCGAGCTCGCGGCGTACCTCACCCGCCAGACCGGTGTGCCGCTCGGCGTCGAGAACCTCTGGGCCGCCAACGGGTCGAACGAGATCCTGCAGCAGGTCCTGCAGGCCTTCGGCGGCCCGGGCCGCACCGCGCTGGGGTTCGTGCCCAGCTACTCGATGCACCCGATCATCTCCTCGGGCACGCAGACGGACTGGCTGGAGATCCCGCGCACCGCGGACTTCTCCGTGGACGTGGACGCCGCGCAGCTGCTGCTCAAGGAGCGCGCCCCGGACGTCACGTTCCTGACCAGCCCCAACAACCCCACCGGCCAGTCCCTGGACCCGGCGGACCTCGCCCTGCTGATCGACGCGGCTCCCGGGATCGTCGTGGTGGACGAGGCGTACGCCGAGTTCTCGTCGCACCCGTCGGCGACCACGCTGCTGGCCACCCACGGGCACAAGCTGATCGTGTCCCGCACGATGAGCAAGGCCTTCGCCTTCGCCGGGGGGCGGCTCGGGTACCTGGCCGCGGCGCCTGCCGTGGTCGAGGCGTTGCTGCTGGTCCGGCTGCCGTACCACCTGTCGGTGCTCACCCAGGCCGCGGCGCGGGCCGCGCTGCGCCACGCGGACGCCACCCTGGGGTCGGTCGCGCTGCTGGCCGCCGAGCGGGACCGAGTCGTGCCCGCGCTGGAGGCCATGGGCCATCACTGCGTCACCAGCGACGCGAACTTCGTGCTCTACGGCCGCTTCGCGGACGCCCCGCGTGCCTGGCGGGCCTACCTGGACCACGGTGTCCTGATCCGGGACGTGGGTATCCCCGGGTACCTGCGGGTCACGATCGGCACCCCCGAGGAGAACGACGCGTTCCTGGCGGCCGCCGAGAACGTCGCGAGGACGGAGCTTTCATGAGCAGGGTCGGCCGCGTCGAGCGCGTCACCAAGGAGTCGAAGGTCGTCGTCGAGATCGACCTGGACGGGACCGGGCAGGTGTCGGTGTCCACCGGCGTCCCGTTCTTCGACCACATGCTGGACGCCTTCGGCAAGCACGGCGCCTTCGACCTCACCGTGGCCGCGGAGGGGGACGTCGAGCTGGACGCCCACCACACCGTCGAGGACACCGCGATCGTGCTGGGCCAGGCGCTGCGCCAGGCGCTGGGGGACAAGAAGGGCATCCGTCGCTTCGGCGACTCCTGGATCCCGATGGACGAGGCGCTGGCCCAGGCCGTCGTGGACGTGAGCGGCCGCCCGTACACCGTGCACACCGGCGAGCCCGAGGTCATGCAGGGCTTCGTGGTCGGCGGGCACTACCCCACGGTGCTCAACCGGCACGTCTTCGAGTCCCTGGCCTTCCACGGCCACCTCGCCCTGCACGTCCGCGTCCTGGACGGCCGGGACCCGCACCACATCACCGAGGCCGAGTTCAAGGCCGTCGCCCGCGCCCTGCGCGCCGCGACCGAGCCGGACACCCGGATCACGGGGATCCCGAGCACCAAGGGCGCGCTCTAGCCGCCTTCGCGGTGCCGGGACACGTCGAGATCGACGTGCCGGCGGTGTCTCGGGGCTCACGTCCTGCGTGAGCTCGATGCTCGGCGGTCGCTCGGGGGTCGGAGGGCCCTGCTCGGCGGGGCGACAGCCGGCCGGGCTCGAGCGGCGAAGCGCGGTGCTGGTCCGGGCGGCACCGCGTCCGTCGTCGGCCGGGGAGGGTGTTCCTGCAGCTCGCCCGCGAGCTCGGCATCCGGGTGCTCGGCACCGACCGCGCGAGCGGGAGTGAGCACGTCCAGGCCCACGGCGCCACACTGATCGTCTTCGAGCACGAGGACGTCCTCGCGCGGTGCCGGGAGCTCACCGGCGGCCGCGGGGTCGACAGCGCTTACGACGGGGTCGGTGGCACCGTGCGGACGTCCTGGCGGGCGTTGCGTCCCTGCGGCCGGCTGGTGTGGTTCGGCATGAGCTCGATGGTCGGCCGGTGGGGCGCGGGACCGGCGCGGCACCGCCGAGCTGCTCGCCACCGTGGGCGGCGTATTCGCCGGGAACCTCCGGCCGAACGGCAGACGCGCGACGCTGTACAGCATCCAGCGGCTGGCCCGCGCCCATCCTGCGACCCGCCGGCGGCGCACGAGGATTGCGGTGCCACGAGCACCGGAGGTGCTGGTCGGTAGGCTGGGGGTGTGTCGCGAATCGTCGTGCTGGACTACGGGTCGGGGAACCTCCGCTCTGCCGAACGCGCGCTGCGTCGGGTGGGGGCGGACGTCACCGTCACCCCGGACTTCGACGAGGCGTGCGAGGCGGATGGTCTGGTGGTCCCGGGTGTCGGCGCGTTCGCGCACTGCATGGAGGGGCTGAACGCGGTCCGCGGGCCGCAGATCATCGGGCGCAGGCTCGCGGGCGGGCGCCCCGTGCTGGGCATCTGCGTCGGGATGCAGGTGCTGTTCGAGCGCGGCGTGGAGTTCGGCGTCGAGGCGGACGGCTGCGGCGAGTGGCCGGGCACCGTCGAGCGGATCAAGGCGGACGTGTTGCCGCACATGGGCTGGAACACCGTCGCGGCCCCCGCGGGCTCCACCCTGTTCAACGGGCTGGACGCCGACACCCGCTTCTACTTCGTGCACTCCTTCGGGGTGCGGCGCTGGGAGCTCGAGGAGTCCCACGCGATCCGGCCGCCGCTGGTGACCTGGGCGCACCACGGTGAGGACTTCGTCGCCGCCGTCGAGAACGGGGCGCTGTCCGCGACCCAGTTCCACCCGGAGAAGTCCGGGGACGCCGGGGCGCAGGTGCTGCAGAACTGGCTGCGGGACGTGGTGGGGTGAGCGAGCCCCGGCCCGCGGCGCGCAAGCCCGCCGCGGCGAGGAAGCGCACGCCTGCCGAGCGGAGGACCACCGCGCGCACCACCACCCGGCGCCGCACCACCACCCGACGCCGCACCACCGCCCGCAGGCGGACCTCGACCGCGAGCACCCTCGGCGGCGCGGTCGGTGCCGCGGTCGCGGGCGTGATCGTGTCGCTGCTGCTGGGTCTGCCCTGGTGGGGCTGGGTGCTGCTGATCCTGGTGGTGGTCGTGGTCGCGGTGGGCTTCCTCGTGGCGAAGGCCCGCGGGAACGCCGCCGGACCGGAGACCGACACCGAACCCGCGCCCCCCGGTACGGACCCCGTCTGATCAGCGGCGGGCGAACTCGCCCTTCCGCTGCCCGTCCGCGCGCCGATGCCCCGTCGGCGGTGCCGGGGCCGGGCACCGGCAGACCGCGCGGCTCAGCTCGGCTCGAACGGGCGGATGGTGATGGTCGTGCCGTCCGGGCGGACCTCCAGGTAACCGGACTCGCCCACCTCGTTGCCCGAGTAGATGCGCACCTGCGGCCCGCTGCCCTCGTCCTCGACGATCAGGTGGCTGACCACCCCGTCCGGCACCTGCACGCTCTGCGGGGCGCCCGCGACGAGCGGCATCAGGATCTCGGGGCTGAACAGGGCGAGGTCGACCAGCGCCTTGTCCCGGTCGCGGGTGCCCGGGTCGTCCGGCCCCTCGACGCCGCCGCGGTAGTACCAGCGCTCCTCGCGGCCCGCGTTCCCGGCGAGCGGGGTCGTGAACACGGCGTAGCCGGGGTAGATCGTGGCGTCCGAGACGACCGTGGTGCCGAGCCGCGCCCGCACGTCCGCGACGAACCGGGCGAAGCCCTCCGGTGTGTGCAGCCCCTCCAGCCGCACCACCGTCGGCGCGACGTCCGCGACCGGGCCGCCGTCCTGCGCCACCTGCTCGTTCGTCGCCGTCGGCCCCGAGGGCGCGGAGATCCGCCCGACCACGAACCCGCCGCCCAGCAGGGCGAGTGACACCACGAGCCCGACCCAGCGGGCCGAGCCGCGGCGCGGCGCGCGCGGCGGTGCGGGCTCGGAGAGCCGCGGGGCCTCCGCGAGCTGCAGGTCGTCGATGAGGCCGCGCAGCTCGCCCAGCGTGCGCGCCCGCAGCGCCGACGCCGTGCGCTCGCGGTGCTCGGCGCCGTCCAGCTGCCCCTCCTCGAAGGCCTTGTCGAGGGCACGGCACAGGGCGTCGCGGTCGGCGTCACGCGCGCGCGTGCGGGAGGTGGCCACCTGCGGAGACTAGCCACGTACTCCTCAGTGGAGCGCCGGGTGGTGAGCGACAGCCGCCGTCGCCGGTGCCGGTCGTCGTGTCGACCGGGGGCGCTGGGTAGGCTCGTGCGGTGAGTTTCACGCTTCTCCCCGCTGTGGACGTCGCCGATGGCCGGGCCGTGCGCCTGGTCCAGGGCGAGGCCGGAACCGAGACCTCCTACGGCGCGCCGCGAGACGCCGCGCTGAGGTGGCAGGAGGACGGCGCGGAGTGGATCCACCTCGTCGACCTGGACGCCGCGTTCGGCAAGGGCTCGAACGCCGAGCTGCTCGCCGCCGTGGTGGGGGAGCTGGACGTCGAGGTCGAGCTGTCCGGCGGCATCCGGGACGACGAGTCGCTCGCCCGCGCCCTGGCCACCGGCTGTGCGCGGGTCAACCTCGGCACCGCCGCCCTGGAGAACCCCGAGTGGTGCGCGAAGGTGTGCGCGGAGCACGGGGAGAAGATCGCCGTCGGGCTGGACGTCAAGATCAAGGATGGGGCGCACCGGCTGGCCGCCCGCGGCTGGACGCAGGACGGCGGTGACCTCTGGGAGACCCTCGCGCGGATGGACCGCGACGGTGTCTCGCGCTACATCGTCACGGACGTCTCGCGGGACGGGACGCTGACCGGCCCGAACGTCGAGCTGCTCACGCAGGTCGCCGCGAAGACCCCGGCACCGGTGGTCGCCTCCGGCGGGATCTCGGAGCTGAAGGACCTGGTCGCGCTGGCCGAGACCGGCGTGATCGAGGGGTCGATCGTCGGGAAGGCGCTCTACGCGGGTCGCTTCACGCTGCCCGAGGCGCTCGCGGCGGTCCGCTAGTGGGCGTCGCGGTGCGGGTGATCCCCTGCCTGGACGTGGACGCCGGGCGGGTGGTCAAGGGCGTCAACTTCCAGGAGCTGCGAGACGCCGGGGACCCGGTCGAGATGGCCGCGGTCTACGACGCCGAGGGCGCGGACGAGCTCACGTTCCTGGACGTCACGGCGTCGTCGGGGGAGCGGGAGACGATGATCGACGTCGTCCGCCGCACCGCCGAGCAGGTCTTCATCCCCCTGACGGTCGGGGGCGGCATCCGCACGCCGGACGACGTCGACCGGATGCTGCGGGCCGGCGCGGACAAGGTGTCGGTCAACACCGCGGCGATCGCGCGGCCGGAGCTGCTGGGCGAGATGGCGCGGCGGTTCGGGTCGCAGTGCATCGTGCTGTCCGTCGACGCGCGGCGCGTGGTGGACGGCCCGGCGACGAGCTCGGGGTTCGAGGTCACCACCCACGGTGGGCGCACCGGCACCGGGATCGACGCCGTCGAGTGGGCGGCGCGCGGCCAGGAGCTGGGCGTCGGGGAGATCCTGCTGAACTCGATGGACGCGGACGGCACCCGCGCCGGGTTCGACCTCGAGCTGATCGAGAAGGTGCGCCGGGTCGTGGACGTGCCGGTCATCGCGTCCGGCGGCGCGGGGGCGCTGGAGCACTTCCCGCCCGCGGTCCGGGCGGGGGCGGACGCGGTGCTCGCGGCCAGCGTCTTCCACTTCGGACAGCTGCGGATCGGTGAGGTCAAGGACGTGCTGCGCGCGGACCACGTGGAGGTCAGGTGACCCGGGTGGAGAGCTCGGCGCTGGATCCGGCCATCGCCGCCATGCTCAAGCGGGACGCGGACGGGCTCGTCTGCGCCGTCGTGCAGGACGTGGCCAGCAAGGACGTCCTGATGGTCGCCTGGATGGACGACGAGGCCCTGCACCGCACCCTGACCACCCGCAGGGGCACGTACTGGTCGCGGAGCAGGCAGGAGTACTGGGTCAAGGGCGAGACGTCCGGGCACACCCAGTACGTCCACGACGTCCGGCTGGACTGCGACGGGGACACCCTGCTGGTCCTGGTGGACCAGGAGGGGGCGGCCTGCCACACCGGCGACCGCACCTGCTTCGACGCCGACTCGCTGTTCTAGTCAGCCGGCCATGACCCAGCGGATGCCGCTGGTCACGGCCTGGCCCGCGCCCCGCACGAAGGTCGCCTCGACGAGCGGGAGGTAGGGCAGGCGGAGGGGGCTGCGCGCCCACTTCGGCAGCAGCCCGACCGCCGCGGCGGCCAGCAGCGCGTAGGGGGCGCGGGCGACCAGGGCCAGGGGCGGGTTCAGCAGCAGGAACCGCGCCGCCGACCGCGCCTCCGCGGTGCCTGCCAGCTCGGGGCGGAACCGCTCGATCCGCGCGGCCAGCTCGGCCTCCGTCTCCGGCGGGTCGAGCACGCCCAGCTCGCGGGCGACGCGGGCGGTGTCGGCGACGTACCCGTCGCGACCCTCCTGGTCGAGCGGGTGGGAGCCGTAGCGCTGGTGGGCCCGCAGGAAGCTGTCGATCTCCGCGATGTGCACCCACTCCAGCAGGTGCGGGTCGCCGGCCGAGTAGGGGCGGCCGTCCGGGGCGACACCGCGGACGCGCTCGTGCACCGACTTGATCCGGTCGATGGTCGCGCGGGCCTCGGCGTCCGGGCCGAACGTCGTGCTGGCCAGGAAGTAGCTGGTGCGCGCGAGCCTGCCCCACGGGTCGCCGCGGAACCCGGAGTGCCCCGCGACCCCGGCCATCGCCAACGGATGCAGGGACTGCAACAGCAGCGCCCGCAACCCGCCGACGAACATCGACGCGTCCCCGTGCACCACGCGGATGGGCCGGTCCTCGGCGAACCACCGCGGGCCGGGGGCCGCGTGGATCCGCTCGCGCCTGCTCGGCCCCTCGTCCCCCGCGACCTTCTGGAAGACGTCGGCCCCGAGCCGCGCCCGGAGTGCCGAGACCCTGTCCATGACCACCACGTTCCCCATCATGCGGTCGGCGCGGGAACCCGGCCACCCGGTCGCTGGGCACCGGACGCGGCAGGCCCGTCGAGACCCGTGTCGGGAACCTGCCGGCCAAGACGGGTCGCGGGACCGGACCCGGGCCGTCGTCGCCGCCTACGAGTCCGGCCTCGTGGGTCCCTGATCCCGCCCGCGCACCTCCGGGAGCGGCCCGGTGAGGTAGCGCTGCACGGTCGGTCCGATCAGCGCGACGATCGTGGTGTGGTCCGCCGAGGCCAGCGGCTCCAGCTGCACGACGTACCGGATCATGCCGAGCCCCAGCATCTGCGAGGCCACGAGCGCGGCCCGCTCGTCCGCCCGGTCCGGGGCGACCGGCGTCACGAAGGGCCGCAGGATCGTCCTGCTGACGAACTCCCGGATCATCCGCACCGCCGAGGGGTGCGCTGCGACGCTGCGCAGCAGGGCGATCATCGGGCCCCCGCCCGGTCCGACGTCCCAGACCTGCAGGAACAGCGCGACGATCCGCTCACCGAGGGTCGCGGGGTCCCCGTCGGCGGCCGCCCGGACGAGCGGGCCGGGATCGACGGGGAGCTCGAGGGTGGCCGTGAACAGCGCCTCCTTGCCCCCGAACCAGTGGTTGACCATGGCCGGGTCGACGCTGGCGCGCTCGGCGATCCGGCGGACCGTGGCGCCCTCGAAGCCGCGTTCGGTGAACTCCGCGCGCGCCGCGGCGAGCAGCGCGGCCCGGGTGTCCTCGCCGGACGTGCGCCTGCCGCGGCGGCGGGGCTCGGGCTCGGAGCCACTCCGTGCCGAGGGTTCGCTCACGGCCCCATCTTCACCCGCTCGGCGCCGCGCGGGAGAATGGACCCATGACCGCCGGCACCTCCGCACCGTCCGCCTCCCCGTCGGCACCGCAGACGGCCCAGCTCGGGGCGGTCACCCCGACCCGCGAGGAGTTCCGCGCGCTCGCCGAGAACCACCGGGTCATCCCGGTGACCCGGCGGCTCCTGGCGGACGACGAGACCCCCGTCGGGGTGTACCGCAAGCTCTGCACCGACAGCGGAGTGGCCCGCACCGGGACCTTCCTGTTCGAGTCCGCGGAGAACGGCCGGTCCTGGTCGCGCTGGTCCTTCGTCGGCGCCCGGTCGGCCGCCACGCTGACCACCGTCGACGGGGAGATCCGCTGGACCGGCGAGGTCCCGGACCACCTGCCGACGGAGGGCGACGTGCTCGCCGCCGTCCGCGCGGTCGTCGAGGAGCTGCGCAGCGAGCAGCTGCCCGGGATGCCGCCGCTGACCGGCGGGCTCGTCGGGTACATGGGCTACGACATCGTCCGGCGGATCGAGCGGATCGGCTCCGCCGAGAACCCTCCGGTGGACGACCTGCGGATCCCCGAGCTCGTCCTGCTGCTGGCCACGGACATCGCCGCCGTCGACCACCACGAGGGCGCGATCCTGCTGATCGCCAACGCGATCAACTGGGACGCCTCGGACGAGCGCGTCGACGAGGCCTACGACGACGCCGTCGCCCGGCTGGACCGGATGACCGCGGAGCTGGCGGCCCCCTCGCCGTCGACGGTCGCGGTCTACAGCTCCGCGGCCCCGCGGTTCGAGCGCAAGCGCACGAGGGCCGAGCACTTCGCCGCGGTGGAGATCGCCAAGGAGCAGATCCGGGCGGGGGAGTGCTTCCAGATCGTGGTCTCGCAGCGCTTCGAGATGGACTGCGCCGCCGACCCGCTGGACGTCTACCGCGTGCTGCGCACCACCAACCCCAGCCCGTACATGTACCTGCTCACCCTCTCCGACGAGTCCGGCGGCACGCCCTTCACGATCGTCGGGTCCAGCCCGGAGGCGCTCGTCACCGTCGTCGACGGGCAGGCGACCACGCACCCGATCGCGGGGACGCGCTGGCGCGGGGCCACGGACGAGGAGGACGAGCTGCTGGAGAAGGACCTGCGGCACGACGAGAAGGAGCGCTCCGAGCACGTCATGCTCGTCGACCTGGGGCGCAACGACCTCGGCCGGGTCTGCGAGCCGGGCACGGTGAAGGTGCGCAACTTCTTCTCCGTGGAGCGGTACAGCCACGTCATGCACCTGGTCTCGACGGTCACCGGGCGGCTGCGCGCGGACCGCAACGCCGTCGACGCGGTGTTGTCCTGCTTCCCGGCGGGCACCCTGTCCGGTGCCCCCAAGGTCCGCGCCATGCAGGTGATCGACGAGCTGGAGCCCACCCGGCGCGGCCTCTACGGCGGCATCGTGGGCTACCTGGACTTCGCGGGCAACGCCGACACCGCCATCGCCATCCGGACCGCGCTGGTGCGGGACGGGCGGGCGTACGTGCAGGCGGGCGGCGGGATCGTCGCGGACTCCGACCCGGAGGCCGAGGACACGGAGTGCCTGAACAAGGCGCGGGCGGTGCTGTCGGCGGTGGCCACCGCGGCCACGCTGAGGCGCCCGTGACGCGGGGCGGGCTGTTCGGCGTCGTCGCCCTCGCGCTGCTGCTCGGCGCGGGCGGGCTGTGGGGCGCGACCCGGCTGGACTGGGCCTCGACTCGGGTCGCCGTGACGGGGCACGGCGCGGTCGGGGACGTCCCGCTGGCCGTGACCGGCGCGCAGGTCGCGCCCGTGCTCGTCGGCCTGGCGGTGGTCGCGGTGGCCGGGGTCGCCGCGGCGGTCGCGCTCGCCGGGGTGGCCCGGCGGATCCTCGGCGTGCTCGTGGCCGCGGCCGGGCTCGGCGGCCTGGTCGTCGCGCTGGTGTCCTGGCTGGACCCGCCGTCCGCGGCGGAGCTGCCCGGCCTCGTCGGCAGCGCGGCGGGCGGGGCGGCTGCGGTCCCCGGCGCCACGGTGAGCACCACCGCGGCGCCCCTGCTGGCCCTCGTCGGCGGGCTGCTCGTGGCGGTGGGCGGAGTGGTCCTGGCCGTGGCGGACCGGCGACTGCCGCGGATGGGCGCGAAGTACGACGCCCCTGGGGCCGGGCGCCCCCGGGACCCCGAACGCACCGCGTGGGACGAGCTGGACTCCGGCGTCGACCCGACGACCGAGGGTGCGTTCTCCCGCCCGGAACGGGCTGATTAGAGTGCGGGAGACGCCTGGTAGGCCCGGATCCGGAGGGGGAGCCGGCGACCCCGACCAACGGCACCGAAGGGGAGTGCGCCCCGTGGGCGAGAGTGTGCTCGACTCCATCGTGGACGGAGTGCGCGAGGATCTCGCGGTCCGGGAGGCCGCGGTGGACTTCGCGGAGATCAAGCGGCGGGCCGCGGCGGCGGCCCCGCCGAAGGACGTCATGGCCACCATGAAGGAGCCGGGCGTCGGGGTGATCGCCGAGGTGAAGCGGCGCAGCCCGTCGAAGGGCGCGCTGGCGCAGATCCCGGATCCCGCCGTGCTGGCGAAGGCCTACGCCGACAACGGCGCGCGGGTGATCTCGGTGCTCACCGAGCAGCGCCGGTTCGGCGGCTCGCTGGACGACCTGGCGGCCGTGCGCGCCGCCGTGGACGTCTGCGTCCTGCGCAAGGACTTCATCGTCACGCCGTACCAGGTCCACGAGGCCCGGGCGTACGGCGCGGACCTCGTGCTGCTGATCGTCGCGGCGTTGGAGCAGAACGTCCTCGAGTCGCTGCTGGATCGGGTGGAGTCCCTCGGGATGACCGCCCTGGTCGAGGTGCACCACGAGGAGGAGGCGGACCGCGCGCTGGAGGCCGGGGCCCGGCTCATCGGCGTCAACGCGCGGAACCTGCACACCCTCGAGGTGGACCGCGGCGTGTTCGGGCGGATGGCGCCCGGCCTGCCGAACGACGTGCTGCGGGTCGCCGAGTCCGGCGTCCGCGGGCCCGGTGACCTGCTGACCTACGCCGGCTGGGGCGCCGACGCGGTGCTCGTCGGCGAGGGCCTGGTGACCAGCGGGGACCCCGGCGCCGCCGTGCGGGCCCTGGTGGCTGCGGGCTTCCATCCGTCGTGCTCCAGAATGGTGCGGTGAGCGTTCAGGCGAGTCAGGGCATCGAGACCCCTTCGGGACATGAACCCGACGAGCGCGGCCACTTCGGCCGCTACGGGGGCCGATGGGTGCCCGAGGCCCTGGTCGCCGCGCTCGACGAGCTCGAGGCGGCCTACGAGAAGGCCCGCCACGACCCGGAGTTCCTGAACGAGCTCGACCGGCTGCACCGGGACTACACCGGGCGGCCCTCGCCGCTCACGGACGTCCCGAAGCTGTCGCAGCACGCGGGCGGCGCGCGGATCCTGCTCAAGCGCGAGGACCTCAACCACACCGGCTCGCACAAGATCAACAACGTGCTGGGCCAGGCGCTGCTCACCAAGCGGATGGGCAAGAAGCGGGTCATCGCCGAGACCGGGGCGGGCCAGCACGGCGTCGCCACCGCGACCGCGTGCGCGCTGCTGGACCTCGAGTGCGTGGTCTACATGGGCGAGGTCGACACCCGTCGGCAGGCGCTCAACGTGGCCCGCATGCGGCTGCTCGGTGCCACCGTGATCCCGGTGAAGACCGGGTCGCGCACGCTGAAGGACGCGATCAACGAGGCGCTCCGGGACTGGGTCACGAACGTCGACTCCACCCACTACCTGCTGGGCACGGTGGCGGGCCCGCACCCGTTCCCGCAGCTCGTGCGGGACTTCCACCGGATCATCGGGCTGGAGGCGCGCGAGCAGGTGCTGGAGCGCACCGGTCGGCTGCCCACCGCGATCGCCGCCTGCGTCGGCGGCGGGTCGAACGCCATCGGGATCTTCCACGCCTTCCTGGACGACCCGGGCGTCCGGCTCGTCGGATTCGAGCCCGGCGGGGACGGCGTCGAGACCGGTCGGCACGGCGCCACCCTGTCCGCGGGCTCGCCCGGCGCCCTGCACGGCGCCATGAGCTACCTGCTGCAGGACGAGGACGGGCAGACCGCCGAGTCGTACTCGATCTCCGCGGGCCTGGACTACCCGGGCGTCGGGCCGGAGCACTCGCTGCTCAAGGACATCGGCCGCGCCGAGTACCAGCCGGTGACGGACGCCGAGGCGATGGACGCGTTCGCGCTGCTCTGCCGCACCGAGGGGATCATCCCGGCGATCGAGTCCGCGCACGCCGTGGCCGGTGCGCTGCGGCTGGGCAAGGAGCTCGGGCCGGACGCGGTCATCCTGGTCAACCTGTCCGGGCGCGGGGACAAGGACGTCGACACCGCCGCGAAGTGGTTCGGCATGATCGGCTCGGACGAGTCGGCGGAGTCCGCGGACGGGACCGCGATAGCCGAGGGCGTGGTCAAGGAGCCCGCGGGGTCCTTCGCGGACGCCGGCAGCGAGACCGAGGGGATCCAGGCGTGAGCGAGCTCGCGAGCGAACCGGCGGCGCGGAGCGTCGACGAGGTGTTCGCGCGGTGCCGGGCCGAGGGCCGGGGCGCGCTGGTGGGGTACCTGCCCGCCGGCTACCCGACGCTGGACGAGGGCGTCGCGCTGCTGACCGCGATGAGTGAGGGCGGCTGCGACCTGCTCGAGGTCGGCGTCCCGTACTCGGACCCGGTGATGGACGGCCCCACGATCCAGGCCGCCGCGGACGAGGCACTGACGAACGGGTTCCGGCTCAGGGACGTGTTCGAGACGGTCTCGCGGGTCACCGCGGCCGGCGGGAACTGCGTGGTCATGACCTATTTCAACCCGGTCATGAAGTACGGGGTGGAGCGGTTCGCCGCGGACCTCGCCGCGGCGGGCGGTCTCGGGATGATCACCCCGGACCTGATCCCGGACGAGGCGGACGAGTGGCTGGCCGCGTCGGAGAAGCACGGGCTGGCCCGGACCTTCCTGGTCGCGCCGTCCTCGACCGAGGAGCGGATCGCCTCGACCACGGCCGCCTCCAGCGGGTTCGTCTACGCCACCTCGGTCATGGGCGTCACGGGCGCGCGGGACTCGGTCAACTCGGCGGCCGGGGACATCGTCGCCCGCACCCGCCCGCACACCTCGCTCCCGATCGGGGTCGGGCTGGGCGTGCGCAACGGCGACCAGGCCGCGGAGATCGCGGCGTTCGCCGACGCGGTGATCGTGGGCTCGGCGTTCGTCACGGCGGCGGAGCAGGGCGGCACCGAGGGCGTCCGCGCCCTGGCGCGGGACCTGGCCGCGGGTGTGGCGCGGGCGGGCGTCCCGGCCTGAGCGCTTCACCCGCACCCCTCTGCCCTGCCCGCATCGGTGAGGACGCCGCACGCTCGCAGGCGTGCGGGCGGGGCGAAGTGGTGCGGCGGCGGTGCCGGGGTCGTCCGACCGTGGGGATGTGGCGCCGCGCTACGGTGGGCGCGTGAGCACCGCCTTCCTGGCCTACCTGCCCAGCCCCGACCGGGGCGTCTGGCACCTCGGGCCGATCCCGCTGCGGGCGTACGCGCTGTGCATCATCGCCGGCATCGTCGTGGCGATCTGGTGGGGCGAGAAGCGGTTCGTCGCGCGCGGCGGGCCCGCGGGCACGGTGGTGGACGTGGCCGTGTGGGCGGTGCCGTTCGGGCTCGTCGGGGGACGGCTCTACCACCTCGCCACGGACTGGCGGACCTACTTCGGCCCCGGCGGCGACCCGGTCGCGGCGCTGAAGATCTGGGAGGGCGGCCTCGGGATCTGGGGGGCCATCGCGCTCGGCGCCGTCGGAGCGTGGATCGGGTGCCGCCGCCGCGGGATCCCGCTGCCCTTCTTCGCGGACGCCGTCGCCCCAGGGATCGTCGCCGCGCAGGCGATCGGGCGGCTCGGCAACTATTTCAACCAGGAGCTCTACGGCGGGCCGACCACGCTGCCGTGGGGCCTGGAGATCTACGAGCGGATGGACCCGTCCACGGGGGCGTCGGACCCGCTGGGCGGCATCGCCGTGGACACGGCGAACCCGATCGCGGTCGTGCACCCCACGTTCCTGTACGAGCTGATCTGGAACCTGGCCGTCGCCGCGCTGATCGTGTGGGCGGACCGCCGCTTCCGGCTCGGCCGCGGCCGGGTCTTCGCGCTGTACGTGGCGGGCTACACGCTCGGCCGGTTCTTCATCGAGCTCATGCGCACCGACCCCGCGACCCGCGTGTTCGGCGACATCCGGATCAACGTCGTCGTGTCCGCGGTGATCTTCCTGGCCGCGGTCGCGTACGTGGCGTTCGTGCGCGGGCCGCGCGAGACGGTGCCGCCCGAGGCCTTCGTGCTGGCCGGGGTGGAGCCGCCCGGGGCGGAACCGGCGGACGACAGGGCCGCCGCGACCGTCGGGGACCGCTCGCCCGAGGAGGCCGACGGGGCCGAGGAGAACGGCGACACCCCGGACCGTCCATGAGCTTCACCGGCTTCGGAGACGGTGCCGTCGAGTTCTACGACGGCCTGCTCGCGGACAACAGCAAGGCCTACTGGACCGACCAGCGCGCGCTCTACGAGGAGCACGTCAAGGCGCCGATGCTCGCGCTGCTCGCCGACCTGGAGCCGGAGTTCGGCGCGGGGAAGGTGTTCCGGCCGTACCGGGACGTGCGGTTCTCGAAGGACAAGACCCCCTACAAGACGCACTGCGGCGGGTTCGCTCCGCCGTTCTACGTGCAGGTCGGCCCCGAGGGCCTGCTGGCCGCCGCGGGCTACTACGGCATGGCCCCCGACCAGCTCGCCCGCTTCCGCGCCGCCGTGGACGACGACCGCCGCGGCGCGGCACTCGAGACGATCCTGGAGACGGCCGAGAAGGCAGGCCTGACCGTCGGCGGCGAGCAGCTCAAGACCCGCCCCAAGGGCACCGACCCCGAGCACCCGCGGCTGGACCTGCTGCGTCGCAAGGGCCTGATGGTCTCCCGCCGCTGGCCCCCGGACGACGCCCTCCACGAGCGCACCTGCCTCACCCGCGTGCAGAAGGTCTGGCGCGCAGGCCGCCCCCTCGCGGAGTGGCTCGCGGACCACGTTGGCCCTAGCGAGCAGCCCCGCCGGTAGGCCCGCGGGTCAGCAGGGCGTGGGCCAGGATGCCGAGGGAGACGCCCACGCAGTCCGCCACGACGTCCAGCACGTCGGGGCTGCGGCCGATCGGCAGGAGGCCCTGCAGGACCTCGGAGAGCACCGCGTAGGCCGTCAGGGCCACTACGAGCGGCAGCGGCGGGATGCGGATCCACCGACCGGTGGCACCCAGGAGGGCGAACACGCCCAGATGGACGAGCTTGTCCACCCCGGCGGGCGCCCACGGCACACCGTCGGCCGGCATGAACAGGACCACCAGGCTGACCAGCACCGCACCGCCGAAACACAGCCGACCCACTGTTCGCCTTCCTCCAACCTGATCGTTAAAGAGAGCGCGCTAGGCTGGACGCCGTGACTCGCCGCACCAAGATCGTCTGCACCATCGGCCCGGCCACCGCGACACCCGACCGTATCCGGGAGCTGGTGGCGGCGGGGATGGACGTCGCGCGACTGAACTTCAGCCACGGCACGCGAGACGACCACAAGCGTGTGTTCCAGATGGTCCGAGACGCAGCGGACGCCGAGGGCCGCGCCGTCGGCATCCTGGCCGACCTGCAGGGCCCCAAGATCCGCCTCGGCACCTTCGCCGACGGCCCCACCGAGTGGCAGACCGGTGAGGAGGTGCGGATCACCGTGGACGACTGCGCGGGCACCCACGACCGCGTCTCCACCACCTACAAGGGCCTCGCGCAGGACGCGCGCGCCGGGGACCGACTGCTCGTCGACGACGGCAAGGTCGGTCTCCGCGTGGTCGAGGTGGACGGGACGGACGTCGTCTGCCGGGTCACCGAGGGCGGCCCCGTCAGCAACAACAAGGGCATCTCGCTGCCGGGGATGAACGTCTCGGTGCCCGCGATGAGCGAGAAGGACATCGCGGACCTGGAGTTCGCGCTCCAGCTGTCGGTGGACATCATCGCGCTGAGCTTCGTGCGCAGCCCGGCGGACATCGACGGCGTGCACCGGATCATGGAGAAGATCGGCGTCAAGCTGCCGGTCGTCGCCAAGCTGGAGAAGCCGGAGGCCGTCGACAACCTCGAGGCCATCGTGCTGGCGTTCGACGGCGTGATGGTCGCCCGCGGCGACCTCGGCGTCGAGCTGCCGCTGGAGAACGTCCCGCTGGTCCAGAAGCGGGCCATCCAGATCGCCCGGGAGAACGCCAAGCCGGTGATCGTCGCGACCCAGATGCTGGACTCGATGATCACCAACTCGCGGCCGACCCGCGCCGAGGCGTCGGACGTCGCGAACGCGGTGCTGGACGGCGCGGACGCGCTGATGCTGTCCGGGGAGACCGGCGTCGGCCGCTACCCGATCAAGACGGTGCGCACGATGGCCACGATCATCGAGGCCGTCGAGGCGGGGCCCACGAACGTGCCGCCGCTCAACCACGTGCCGCGGACCAAGCGGGGCGTGCTGTCCTACGCCGCCCGGGACATCGGCGAGCGCCTCTCGGCGCGGGCGCTGGTCGCGTTCTCCCAGTCCGGGGACACCGTGCGCAGGCTCGCCCGGCTGCACACGCGGCTCCCGCTGCTGGCGTTCACCCCCGCCGCGGACGTGCGCAGCCAGCTCGCGATGACCTGGGGCGTCGAGACCTTCCTGGTCGAGGCGGTGGACTCGACGGACGCCATGGTCCGCCAGGTCGACCACGCGATGCTGTCCATCGGCCGGTTCCAGCCCGGGGACCTCGTCGTGATCGTGGCGGGCTCGCCCCCGTCCACCGTCGGCTCGACGAACCTCATCCGCGTCCACCGCCTCGGCGAGGAGGACCACGCCTAGGCTCCCGGCCGTGACCGAACTCAGCGTCGACGGCGTCCCCCGCGGCCAGGCCGTGCTGGACGAGCTGATGGACCTGCTCGTCCTCGAGCAGCTGGAGGTCGACCTCTTCCGCGGCACCAGCCCCGACGCGTCGCCGGTGCGGGTGTTCGGCGGCCAGGTCGCGGCGCAGGCGTTGGTCGCCGCGGCCCGGACCGTGGCGCGGGACCGCAGCGTGCACTCGCTGCACGCCTACTTCCTGCGCGGGGGAGACCCCACCCGGCCGATCGTGTACCAGGTCGAGCGGGTCCGGGACGGCAGCTCGTTCACCACGCGCCGGGTGATGGCGATCCAGCACGGCCAGGCGATCTTCGCGCTGTCGGCGTCCTTCCAGGTGGCGCAGTCCGGGCCGGTGCACACCGTCCCGCTGCCCGCGGGCGTGCCCGCCCCGGAGGACCTGCCGGACCTCGGGTCGCAGGTGCTCACCGGGGGCGGCGGCTGGCTGGCCCAGATGCCCCGCTCGCTGGACGTGCGACTGCTGGACGAGCCGGTCTGGACCCGGGACCGGCTGGCCACCGAGGAACCCGTGCGGGCGTGGATGAAGGCGGACGGGGTGCTGCCGGACGACCCGGTCCGCCACGTCTGCCTGCTCACCTACCTGTCCGACCTCACGCTGCTCGGGTCGGTCGTCGCCCGCCACGACCTGGCGACCACCCAGGTGCAGATGGCGAGCCTGGACCACGCGATGTGGTTCCACGAGCCCTTCCGCGCGGACGAGTGGCTGCTCTACGAGTGCTGGAGCCCGGCGGCCTCGGGCGGCCGCGGCCTGGCGCAGGGCCGGTTCTTCACCCGCGAGGGCGTGCTGGTCGCGAGCACCATGCAGGAGGGTCTGGTGCGGTTCCCGCGCTCGGCGGGCGAGCGATGAGCCCGGAGAGCAGCCTGCGGGAGGACCCGTCCGCGTGGCGGAACCCGGGTCCGGTCGAGCGGCGGCGGATCCTGCGGGAGACCCGCACCGTCGCGGTGGTGGGCGCCTCGCCGAACCCCGCCCGGCCGTCGCACGGCGTGGCGCGCTACCTGCTCACCGCGACCGACTACGAGGTCTGGTTCGTCAACCCCCGCGCCGACTCGGTCCTGGGCCGACCCGCCTACCCGACCCTGGCGGACTGCCCCGGCGTCCCGGACCTGGTCGACACCTTCCGCCGTCGGGAGGACCTCCCCGCGGTGCTGGACGACGTGCTCGCCCTCGGCGGCGTGCGGACCTGGTGGCTGCAGGTCGGGCTCTGGGCGGAGGACCTCGCCGTCCGTGCCGAGGCCGCGGGGCTCGCCGTCGTGATGGACCGGTGCCTGAAGGTCGAGCACGCCCGGTTCGCGGGCTAGCGGAACAGCAGGGCGTCCAGGATCAGCGTGAGCGCGCGGAGCACCCAGAAGGCGGGCGCGGCCAGCAGGAACAGCTTCCACAGCTCGGACCAGCCGCGATGGCGGGCGGCATACCAGGTGGGCCAGGCGGCCAGCACGCAGGCGATGAGGATCCAGCCGATCTGGACCAGCAGCCGGGTGGTGTCCGCCTCGCCCTCGCCGCGGCCGAACAGCACCAGGATCGCGAAGGCGACGACGCCCCAGCCCAACGCCCCGAAGAGGGCGCGGTAGTAGGGGACGTCCGTCTCGGGTGCCGCGCCCCGCTCCTGCTTCGCCACGCCGCCGAGCCTAGAGCGTGCCCGGCGGCGTCGAGGCAGCCGGTGCGAGACCTGCGCCACCTCGGTGATCCCCGTCGCGGCGCAGGGCGAACGAGGGGGATAGCCTCACCGCGTGTCCACACCTGTCACCGTCACTGTCACCGGAGCCGCTGGCCAGATCGGTTACGCGCTGCTCTTCCGGATCGCCTCCGGGCAGCTCCTGGGGTCCGACACCCCGGTGAAGCTGAACCTGCTGGAGATCCCCCAGGCCGTCAAGGCGGCCGAGGGTACCGCGATGGAGCTGAGCGACGGGGCCTTCCCGCTGCTCGCCGGCGTCGACATCTTCGACGACGCCACCAAGGCCTTCGACGGCGCCAACGTCGCCCTGCTCGTCGGTGCGCGCCCGCGCACCAAGGGCATGGAGCGCGGCGACCTGCTCGAGGCCAACGGCGGCATCTTCGCCCCGCAGGGCAAGGCCATCAACGCGGGCGCGGCGGACGACATCCGCGTCCTGGTCGTCGGCAACCCGGCGAACACCAACGCGCTGATCGCCCAGTCCGCGGCGCCGGACGTCCCGGCCGAGCGCTTCACCGCCATGACTCGCCTGGACCACAACCGCGCCCTCGCGCAGCTGTCGCAGAAGCTGTCGGTGCCGGTGACCGAGATCAAGAAGATGACGATCTGGGGCAACCACTCCGCCACCCAGTACCCGGACCTCTACCACGCCGAGGTCGGCGGCAAGATCGCCGCCGAGCAGGTGGAGGACGCCTGGCTGAAGGACACCTTCATCCCGACCGTCGCCAAGCGTGGCGCGGCGATCATCGAGGCCCGGGGCGCGTCGTCGGCCGCCTCCGCGGCCTCCGCGGCGATCGACCACGTCCACACCTGGACGAACGGCACCGCCGAGGGCGACTGGACCTCGATGGCCATCCCGTCGGACGGGTCCTACGGCGTGGCCGAGGGCATCATCTCCTCCTTCCCGGTCACGGTGAGGAACGGGAAGTACGAGATCGTCCAGGGCCTGGAGATCGACGCCTTCTCCCGCGGGAAGATCGACGCCTCCGTGGCCGAGCTGGTCGAGGAGCGCGAGGCCGTCAAGGGCCTCGGCCTGATCTGACCCCGACTCCGAGAGGCCCCTCGCCGCGCAGGCGAGGGGCCTCTCGTCGGTTCAGAGCCTGCGGCCCGTCGCGGGGTCGAAGAGGTGCACCCGCGCCGGGTCCGGGGCGAGGTGGACGGCCTCGCCCCGGGACGGCGGGTTCCGCGGGTCCGTGCGGGCCGTCACGGTCCGGCGCTCGGCCCCGAGCAGAGCGGAGCCGTAGAGGAACGCGTCGGACCCCAGCTCCTCGACGACCTCCACCTCCACAGCGAGCCCTTCGCCGACCGGGACCCGACGCAGGTCCTCCGGGCGCACACCGAGCAGCACGGACGCACCGGGGGCCCGCACCGAGGCGGCCCCGAACGCCACGCACCCGTCCTCCACCGGCAGCGTCGCGAGAGTCATCGCGGGGGAGCCGATGAACCCGGCCACGAAGGCGTTGGCGGGCCGGTCGTAGAGCTCCCGCGGGGTCGCGACCTGCTGCAACGCCCCGCCGTCGAGCACCGCGACCCGGTCGCCCATGGTCATCGCCTCGACCTGGTCGTGCGTGACGTACACGGTGGTCACCCCCAGCCGCCGCTGCAGCGAGGCGATCTGCGTCCGGGTGGACACCCGCAGCTTGGCGTCCAGGTTGGACAGCGGTTCGTCCATGCAGAACACGCTGGGCTCGCGCACGATCGCCCGGCCCATCGCGACCCGCTGCCGCTGCCCGCCGGAGAGCGCGCGGGGCTTGCGGTCCAGGTACTCCGTGAGGTCCAGGATCCGAGCCGCCTCGGCGATCCGCTCGCGGATCTCGGACTTCGGCCTGCCCGCGATGGACAGCGCGAACGCCATGTTCTCCGCGACCGACATGTGCGGGTAGAGCGCGTAGTTCTGGAACACCATGGCGATGTCCCGGTCCTTCGGCCGCACGTCGGTGACGTCCCGCTCGCCGATCCGGATGGCGCCTGCGTCGACGTCCTCCAGCCCGGCGAGCATCCGCAGCGAGGTCGACTTCCCGCACCCCGACGGGCCGACGAGCACCAGGAACTCCCCGTCGCCGATCTCCAGGTCGAGGGCGTCGACGGCCGGGCGGTCGGCGCCCGGGTAGACGCGGCTCGCGCCCTCGAACGTGACCGTCGCCATCAGATGTTGGGCTGGACGTCGGTGGTGTAGATGCCCTCCAGCGTCTTCTCGAGCGTCCCCATCTCGGTCGCGACGTCCGCGCGCTGGGTCAGGATGTTCGCCGCCGACCTGGCGATCTCCTGGTCGGCGCCGGGCAGGAAGACCCGCGCGCGGTCCTGCACCCGGGTGACCGTGAGCTGGTCGATCGCGACCTGGCGCTGCGGGGCGGTCGCGACCAGCGAGGAGATGTCCGCCGAGGTCCGGACCGGCATGTACCCGGTGGCCGCGGACATCTTCACGGTGTTCTCCGGCGTGGTGAGGAACCGGATGAACGTGGCCGCCGCCAGCTGGCGCTCGGGGGTGATCGCCGCCGGGATCCCGACCCCCGCGCCGCCGGTCGGGCAGACCGGGCCCGTGACCGGGCCCTTCGGCAGGAACCCCGCGCCGACGTCGAACGTCGCGGCCTTGAGCAGGGTGACCAGGCTGCCCGTCGAGCCGATGGTGGAGCTGACGGCACCGGCGCCGAGGTCGGTGACGCCGTCGGTCGAGGCGACGCCCGCCCACCCGCCGGTGTACACGGCGTCCTGCAGGTGCTGCAGCGCCTTCACCGAGCCCGCGGCGTCCGTGGTGACGGTCCAGTCCGAGCTCCAGCCGCCGCCCTCGCCCCAGAGGTTGTTCTGGAAGGACCAGCCCGCGTAGTCCGCGAGCGCGGGGTTCTGGAAGGCCTTCTGGACGCCGGTGCCCGCGGCCTGCAGGCGCGGGCCCCACTCGGCGAACTCCGCCCAGGTCTCGGGGGCGCGGTCCGGCAGCCCGGCGGCGGCCCAGTGCGCCTTGTTGTAGTAGAAGAGCGGGGTCGAGCGGGCCCACGGGATGGCCCACAGCTTGCCGTCGTAGCTGTAGTCGTCGACCAGGCCCTGGCGGTAGTCGCTCAGGTCCCAGCCCAGCGCCGCGGTGAGCGGGGTGAGATCGACGATGGAGCGCTGCATGTAGTAGCGGAACCACCACACGTCCGACAGCAGGACGATGTCCGGCAGGTTCCCGGCCCCGCCCGCCTGCGCGGTCTGGAAGCGCTGGGCGATCTCCTCGTAGTGGGCGCCCGCGGTCACGAGGTTCACCCGGATCCCGCTCTGCGACCGGTGGAACGCCTCGATGATCTCGCGGGAGACGGGCTCCGAGCCACCCGGGTTGGACGACCACCAGGTGATCTCGGGCGCCGGGGTCACGCCGGTGTAGTCGACGGTCGCCGCGGCGGCGGGGCCACCGCTCGTGGAGGGGCCGCCGCAGGCGGCGAGGGCCGCGGCCGCACCCGCGGCCGAGGCGATCTTCAGGAAACCGCGTCGGTCGAGCGAGTTCATGCGTGAGCCTTTCACTAGTCCTTGACCGCGCCCTGGGTGAGGCCGGCGATGATGTGCCGCTGCAGTGCGACGAAGACGACGAGGACGGGCACGATCACGGCCACCGAGCCCGCCATGAGCTGGCCGTACGCCGCGGCCTTGTTGTCCACGTTGGACAGCAGGGTGAGGCCGACGGGGAGCCATCATGTCCGGGTCCGACGTGATGACCAGCGGCCAGAGGTACTCGTTCCACTCGTAAACGATGGTCACGAGCGCGACGGTGGCGATGGTCGGCGCGGAGATCGGCACCACGATCCGGACCAGCCGCCGCCAGTGCCCGGCCCCGTCCATCTCCGCGGCCTCGAGGATGCTCGCGGGGAGCGTCCGGAAGTGCTGGCGGAGCAGGAACGTGCGGTGCCGAGTCCGGGCAGGATGATGCCCCAGTAGGTGTCGGCCCCGCCCAGTCCGGTGACCAGCAGGTAGTTGGGCAGGACGGCGACCTGCGGCGGGACCATGAGGGTGACCAGCAGCAGCGCGAACACGACGTTGCGGCCGGGGAACCGGACGAACACCAGCGCGTAGGCGGTGGCGATGGCCAGCGCGACCTTGAGGGCGGCGCCGACCACCGTGACGATCGTCGAGTTGAGGAACAGCCTCCCGAACGGGACGCGTTCGGCCGCCTCGGCGTAGTGCTCCAGGGTGGGCCGGCGCGGGAGGAACGCCGGGACCTGGGTGATGATCTCCGGGTTCGGCTTGATCGACGTCAGCAGCATCCAGAGCAGTGGGAACACCACGACGAGGGTGGCCAGCAGGATCGGGGTGTAGGCGGAGACGGCGCGTCCGACGCCGCCGGATCCCCGGTTCACCGGTAGTGGACCTTCCGCTCCAGGAACCGCAGCTGCAGCAGGGTGAACAGCACCAGCAGCACGAACAGGACCGTCGAGACGGCCGCCGAGTAGCCCGCGCGGTTGTAGCCGCCGAAGGCCTGCAGGTACGCCTCGTAGATCAGCGTGGTGGTGCCCCGGCCGAGCGGTGTCATGATCCGGATCAGGTCGAAGGCCTGCAGCGTGTTGAGCACGCTCGTGATCAGCAGGAAGAACGTCGTGGGGGAGAGCAGGGGTAGGACCACGCTGCGGAACGTCCGCCAGGGACCCGCGCCGTCGAGCGCGGCGGCCTCGAGCAGGTCCCGCGGGACGGTCTGCAGGCCGGCGAGGTAGATCACCGCGGCGTAGCCCATGTTCTTCCAGACGTAGACCACGCAGAGCATGACCAGGCTGAGCGTGGGGTCGTTGAACCAGTCCGGCGAGCTCCCGCCGAAGGCCCGCAGCACCGCACCGAGCACGCCGATCGTCGGGTCGAAGAGGAACAGCCACACGAGCCCGACGCCCACGCCGGACAGCACGTACGGCGAGAACACCGCGGCGCGGGCGATCCCGGCACCGCGCACCCGCCGGTTCAGCGCGAGGGCGATCCCGAGGCCGAGCACCATCGAGCCGCCGACGGTGACCACGGTGAACACCAGGGTGGTGCGGAGGATCTCCCAGGCACCGGGGCTGGTGAGGAAGCGGACGTAGTTGTCCAGGCCGACCGCCCGCGCCGTCGGGGAGCCGAGGGTCCAGTCGAGCGTGGAGTAGTACAGGTTCGCCAGCAGCGGCCGGTACGTGAACACCGCGATGAGCAGCAGGTTCGGTAGCGCGAGGGCGAGGAAGACCAGCGCGTCCCTGCGGTCACGGGCGGTGAACCGACGGCGCCGCCGGGACGGGGGCGGCGGCGCCTCGGGTGGGGCGTGGAGCGTCGCGGACGCCAACGGAGACCTCGCACGGAGCCGGGGAGCGGCCGCGGATCCGCGGCCGGACGGACTCTCGCAAGGTCAGGTGAGCAGAAGGTGATCTCCGGTGGTCGGCGCCCCGAACGGGCTACCACCACCGGGTGGTCAGTCCTCCAGCACGGCGATGGCGAAGGACTCGGCGGGCAGGGTGATGTTCGGGCCCTCGCTCGCCGTGGGCTCGCTCGCCAGCAGGATCCTCGTGACCGTCGCCGCCAGGTCGAGGGCGACCTCCTCGGGTCCCAGGTTCACCAGCACGCGGAGCCTGCCGCGGTGGATCACCAGCGTGCGGGCCTCCGGATGGACGTCCACGGCGACCTCGTCCAGCCACGGGTCGGAGAGCTCCGGCCACGCCTTGCGCAGGCCGATGAGCTCCCTGTACATCGCCAGCAGGGTGGTGTGCGGCTCCTGCTCCTGCTCGGTCCAGTCCAGCTTGGAGTCGAGGAACGTGGACTCGGCGTTCGGGTCCGGTACCTCCACGTCCGCGCCCCAGCCGTGGTCGGCGAACTCCGCGGTCCGGCCCTTGCGGACGGCCTCCCGCAGTCCGGGGTCCGGGAAGTAGGAGAAGAACTGCCATGGCGTGCGCGCGCCCCACTCCTCGCCCATGAACAGCATCGGGGTGAACGGCGAGGTGAACAGGATGGCCGCGCCGCACGCCAGGATGCCGGGGGAGAGGGTCTGGGTGAGCCGGTCCCCGGTGGCGCGGTTGCCGATCTGGTCGTGGTTCTGCAGGTAGGTGACGAAGCGGTGGCCGGGGATCCGGGTGGTGTCCACCGGCGCCCCGTGCAGCCGCTTGCGGAAGCTCGACCAGGTGCCCTCGTGCAGGAAACCGCGGGTGAGCACGTGCGCGAGGCCCGCGAGATCGGCCTCGGCGAAGTCCGAGTAGTAGCCCTGGCCCTCACCGGTCAGCACGGAGTGCAGGGTGTGGTGGATGTCGTCGGTCCACTGCCCGGTCATCCCGAGCCCGCCGCCGTCCCGGCTCGTGATCATGCGCGGGTCGTTCAGGTCCGACTCCGCGATCAGCGACAGCGGCCGCCCGACATGCGCCTCGAGCGCGGTGACCTCGATCGACAGCTGCTCGAGGACGTGCTGGGCGCGGGTGTCCCGCAGCGCGTGCACGGCGTCGATCCGCAGCCCGTCGATGTGGAAGTCCCGCAGCCACATCAGCGCGTTGTCGATGGCGAACCGGCGCACCTCGTCCGACCACGCGCCGTCCAGGTTGAGCGACGGCCCCCAGATGTTGGCGCCCGCGAAGTACGGAGCGAAGCGGTCCAGGTAGGCGCCCGAGGGGCCCAGGTGGTTGTAGACGACGTCCAGCACCACGCCGAGCCCGCGGGCGTGCGCGGCGTCGACGAACCGCTTGAGCCCGTCCGGCCCGCCGTAGTTCTCGGTGACCGCGTACCAGCCGACGCCGTCGTAGCCCCAGTTGCGAGGCCCGTCGACGGCGTTGACCGGGAGCAGCTCGACCATGTCGATGCCGAGCCCGACCAGGTGGTCCAGCTTCTCGATCGCGGAGTCGAAGGTGCCCTCCGCGGTGAAGGTGCCGATGTGGCACTCGTAGAGGACGCTCCCGGCCAGGGTGCGGCCCGTCCACGCCTGGTCGGTCCACCAGAAGGCGTCCTGGTCGTAGCGCCGCGAGGCCGAGTGGACGCCGCTCGGCTGCCACAGCGACCGCGGGTCCGGCAGCGGGGTGGGATCGTCGTCCACCAGGAAGGCGTACGCCGAGCCGGGTCCGTTGTCCTCGACGTCCGCGCGCCACCAGCCCCCGGGCGCGCGCCGCATCGCGTAGGTCTCGCCGTCCACCAGGACCCGGAGCCTGTCCTTCTCCGGTGCCCACACCGCGTACTCAGCCACGGTCGTGAATCCTGCCGGTAGCGGAGCCGACGCGCCCGCTCGGGGCGGTCACGTCACGTCCTGCGGGGAGACCGGTCGGGACCGCCGGCCGGTCGGGGGGCACGAGTGCGACCGGCGATCCCGGCAACGGAGCACCGGTGGGGTGGGGGGATACCCCGGTCCGTATGCGTTGCGGTGCCGACTCTAGGAAAGTCGAACCGGCGCGTAATCGGCCATTCAGCCGCATTCTGAGAAGAATGTCGCTGAATCGAGATTTACGGTATCCGAACTATCTGTTCGACGAATGAAGTCCCAGGTCGCGAGCCATGCCCCGGTCGTCGTGGGCGCGCCGTTCCAATTCCTGCGACACCCCGTCCAGAATCCGACCCACCTCGGCGACGGTCGCGGGATCGGCGTCCCCCGTGCCGCGCGCGACGTCCGCGCTGAACACCGCGAAGATCCGCGACACCAGGGCGCGGCCCTGCGGGGTCAGGGTGACCAGGACGCTGCGCCGGTCCCGCGGGTTGGCCTGGCGCACCACGTGACCCGCGAGCTCGAGGCGGTCGAGCTGGGCGGTGGCGCTGGCCGGGGTGACCCCGACCCGACGGGCGAGCGCGGTGGGCGTGCGCGGCCCGTCGTGGAGCAGGTGCACCAGGATGGTGGTCTCGGGCACGCCGAGACCCAGGAGCCGGGCCGTGGTCTGCCGGTAGGCGTCCGACGCGGCCACGACGTCCCTCAGTCGTACTGCGATCTCACTCACGGGACTCCTCTCGTGTTCGTCCCGATATCGCGCTTGTGACTCGATCATCGAGATATCAGTCTGTTCAACGTCACGATCTACCGAGAGGTTCCAGCGGTGAGCAGCGTCATGCGCAACACGCTGCGCAATGTGATCCAACCGGCCGGGTCGTGATCAGGCGGGCCGGACCAGGAGGGCGACCGGGTAGCGGGACAGCAGGGTGCCCAGGGCGGGGGCGCTGCCGTCCACCGGGGTGTCGGTGAGGATGTCGTGCCAGTCCTCGGCCCCGCCCGGGAGCGGGAGGACCGTGTCGCCCCAGCCGCCCTTCGCGGCCAACCCGACGGGCAGTCTCGTGGCCACCGCGACGAGCTTGTCCGTGCGGGCGAAGGCGACCGCGTGCTCGGCGGCCGGGCCCTCCGCGGGGACCTCGCGGTAGCCGTGGAACAGCTCGGGGCGGTAGCGGCGCAACCGGGCGGCCGTGGTGGTGACCAGCAGCTTCGCGGCGCCCTCGGCGTCGACCTCCGGCAGCCAGCCCTCGTCGAGCCGGGCCAGCAGGGCGCGCCGCAGGTCCCAGTCGACCGGGCGTCGGTTGTCCGGGTCCACCAGCGAGTACTCGAACAGCTCGGTGCCCTGGTAGACGTCCGGGACGCCCGGTCCGGCGAGCTGCAGGAGCTTCTGGCCCAGCGAGTTCGCCCAGCCGGGCTGCGCGATCCGGTCGACGAAGGCCTGGACCTGCGCGACGAGCGCCGCGTCGCCGAGCACCCGGCCGGGCCAGGCGGCGATGGCGGCGTCCACCTCGGGCACCGCGTCGACGTGGGACGTGACGAGCTTGGCCTCCTTCGACGCCTTGCCCAGGTACGAGACCATCCGCTCCTGGAAGGACGGCAGGTCCGCGGCCGCGGGCCACGCGCCGACCAGGCACTGCCAGGCCAGCAGCTCCAGTGAGCGGTCCGGCAGCGGGTAGCGGGCGGCCCAGTCCCGCAGCAGGTCGGTCCACTCGCCGGGGATCTCGGCCAGCACGGCCAGCCTCGCCCGGACGTCCTCGGACCGCTTGGTGTCGTGCGTCGACAGCGTGGTCATCGTCCGCGGCGAGCCCGCCTCGCGGGCGGCCAGCGCGGCGTGGAAACCGGTGGGGGACAGACCGAACCGGCCCGGGTCCCCACCCACCTCGTTCAGCGCGACGAACCGGTTCCAGCGGTAGAAGGCGGTGTCCTCGACACCCTTCGCCATCACCATCCCGGAGGTCTGCTGGATCCGGGTGGCGAGCTCCCCCCGCGGCTCGGCGAGCATCGCGGAGTAGATCGTCTCGAGCACCGGGGCCAGGTCCGGGCGCCGGGTGCGGGCCACCGAGATCGCCGTGTCCAGCGAGTGCCTGCCCTCGGGCAGGTAGGAGCGGTACACCGGGAAGGCGCAGAGGAACTCCGCCACCGCGTCCCGGACGCGGTTCGCGGCCTCGCCGGGCTCCTCCTCGGTGGAGGGGGCCGTCTCGGGCACCGGGACGAGTGCGGCGATCCGCCGCACCTCCGCGGCCAGGATCGTGTCCGCGACCTCGCGCCTGCCCTCGTACTCGGCGGTGTGCGAGGACTGCTTGACCCCGGTGTGCTCGGCGGCGAACTGCGTCAGCAGCCCGGCGCCCGAGGGATCGACGAACACGCCCTGCACGTCCGCCAGCGCCTCGTAGCCCGAGGTCCCGTCCACCGGCCAGGAGACCGGCAGCTCCTCGCCGATGTGCGTGATCTTCTCGACCAGCAGCCACCTGTCCGGGCCGAGCGCCGCCCGCAGCCTGCGGGCGTACCCGCCGGGATCGGACAGGCCGTCCGGGTGGTCCACCCGCAGCCCGACGATCTCCGGGTGCGAGTGCACCCACCGCAGCACCTCGCGGTGGGCGTCGTCGAAGACCTCGGGGAGCTCGACGCGCACCGCGGCCAGCGTGGAGACGTCGAAGAACCGCCGGTAGGTCAGCTCCGCGGCGCCGCGCTTCCACGAGACCAGCCGGTAGTGCTGGCGCTCGTGGACCTCCTGCGGGGTGCCCTCGCCGGTGCCGGGCGCGAGCGGGAGGGCGTGCTCGTAGTACCGCAGCTCGGGCCCGTCGGAACCCTCCTGCACCGAGAGCTGCTCCAGCGCCGAGGACTCGTCCGCGTCCAGGATCGGCAGCAGCAGCGGCCCGGCCGACCAGTCGATGTCGAAGTGCCCGGCCCAGCGGGAGCCCCGGCCGTTGCGCAGGACGTCCCACCACCAGGGGTTCGCCTTCGGCACGTCGACGCCCACGTGGTTGGGCACGATGTCGATCAGCAGCGTCATGCCGGCCTCGCGCAGCCGGGCGAGCAGGGCGTCGAGACCCTCGATCCCGCCGCGCTCGACGGAGATCCAGCCGGGGTTGACGACGTCGTACCCGTGGTTCGACCCGGCGCCGGACTCCAGTAGCGGGGACGAGTAGAGCGTGCCGATGCCCAGCTGGTCCAGGTACGCGACGAGCTCGGCCCCGGTCTGGAAGGTCTGGTCCTTCGAGAACTGGATCCGGTAGGTCGAGGACGGGAGCGCGGCCATCAGACGGTCCGCTGGAACACGAGCAGGGACCGGGCCGGGACGACGTGCGCCGCCGCGGCGCGCACGATCGGCGGTTCCGCCGCGACCACGCCCGGGGCCGAGGACAGCGTGGTGACCTCACCCGCCGCCGTGTCGACGACGATCGCCCACTCCTTGCCGTAGTCGGCGTGCGGCAGCCTCACCTCGATGTCCTCCCAGTGTGCGTTGAAGGCGAGCAGGAACGAGTCGTCCCGCACCCGTTCGCCTCGGGGGTCGATGTCCGAGATGCCCTCGCCGTTGAGGAAGGCGATCACGCACTTGCCGAAGCCGGAGTCCCAGTCGCCCTCGGTCATCTCCTGGCCGTCCGGGGTGAACCAGGCGATGTCGGCGAGCGAGTCCCGCCGCCGCGGCGCGATGGGGCGGCCCTGGAAGAACCGGCGGCGGCGGAACACCGGGTGGGCGTGGCGCAGCGCCGCGACGCCCGCGGTGAACCCGACCAGACCGGCGTTCTTGCCCAGCAGCGACCAGTCCACCCAGGCCAGCTCGTTGTCCTGGCAGTAGACGTTGTTGTTGCCGTCCTGGGTGCGGCCCAGCTCGTCTCCGTGCAGCAGCATCGGCACGCCCTGGGACAGCATCAGCGTGGTGAGGAAGTTGCGCTGCTGGCGGGCGCGCAGCTCCAGCACCGACTCGTCGTCCGTGGGGCCCTCGACGCCGCAGTTCCAGGAGCGGTTGTGGCTCTCGCCGTCGTTGCCGCCCTCGCCGTTGGCGTCGTTGTGCTTGTCGTTGTAGGAGACCAGGTCGGCGAGGGTGAACCCGTCGTGCGCGGTGGCGAAGTTGATCGAGGCGTACGGGCGGCGGCCGTCCTCCTGGTAGAGGTCGGAGCTGCCGGTGAGCCGCGAGGCGAACTCGCCGAGGGTGCCGGGCTCGCCGCGCCAGAAGTCCCGCACGGTGTCCCGGTACTTGCCGTTCCACTCCGTCCACAGGGGCGGGAAGTTGCCGACCTGGTACCCGCCGGGCCCGACGTCCCAGGGCTCGGCGATCAGCTTGACCTGCGAGATCACCGGGTCCTGCTGCACGAGGTCGAAGAACACCGAGAGCCGGTCCACGTCGTAGAACTCGCGGGCCAGTGTGGACGCGAGGTCGAACCGGAACCCGTCGACGTGCATCTCCGTGACCCAGTACCGCAGCGAGTCCATGATCAGCTGCAGGGTGTGCGGGTTGCGGACGTTGAGCGAGTTCCCGGTGCCCGTGTAGTCCATGTAGTAGCGCGGGTCGTCCTCGACGAGCCGGTAGTAGGCGTGGTTGTCGATCCCGCGCATGGACAGCGTGGGGCCCATGTCCGAGCCCTCGGCCGTGTGGTTGTAGACGACGTCGAGGATCACCTCGATGCCCGCCTCGTGCAGGTCCCGGACCATCGCCTTGAACTCCTGCACCGCCGAGCCGGGGCGGCTGCCGCGCATCGTGTACGCGTGGTGCGGGGCGAGGAAGGCCAGGGTGTTGTAGCCCCAGTAGTTGGAGAGACCCTTCTCCTGCAGGTGGTGGTCGTTGAGGAACTCGTGCACCGGCATGAGCTCCACGGCGGTCACCCCGAGGCGCTGCAGGTGCTCGATCATCACCGGGTGCGCGAGGCCCGCGTAGGTGCCGCGCAGCTCCTCGGGGATCTCCGGGTGCGCGATGGTGAGCCCGCGGACGTGCGCCTCGTAGATCACGGTCTCGTGGTACGGGATCTTGGGCGGACGGTCCGAGCCCCAGTCGAAGTACGGGTTGACCACCACCGACTTGGGCACGAACGCCGCCGAGTCCCGGTCGTTGCGCGAGAGCGGGTCGCCGAAGTTGTAGCCGAACACGGCCTCGTCCCACTTCACCGGCCCGTCGAGGGCCTTGGTGTAGGGGTCGACGAGGAGCTTGTTCGGGTTGCACCGCAGGCCCTGCCCCGGGTCGTACGGGCCGTGCACCCGGTAGCCGTAGCGCTGCCCGGGCTCGACGCCGGGCAGGTAGCAGTGCCACACGAACCCGTCGACCTCGGTCAGCGGGTAGCGCGTCTCCTTGTCCCGCGGGCCGAAGGTGCACAGCTCGACCTTCGTGGCGACCTCGGAGAACAGCGCGAAGTTCGTGCCCGCCCCGTCGTAGCTGGCCCCCAGCGGGTAGGCGCTGCCCGGCCACGGACGCATGGTGATCCCCATCTCTGCAGTTCTGGAACGGGTGGTCAGTCGGCGAGCCGGGCGGGGAACCCGCCGGTCGCGACGGGGCTCCACCGGGTGGGCGTGACGCGGATCAGCGCCTTGCCCTGGTCGACCATGGCCTGGCGGTACTCCGCCCAGTCCGAGTGCTCGCCGGAGATCGCGCGGAAGTAGTCCACCAGCGGCTCGACCGCCTCGGGCAGGGTGATCAGCTCGGCCGTCCCGTCCACGTGCACCCACGGGCCGTTGAACTCGTCCGACAGCACGACGACCGACGCGGTGCCGGTCCGGGCCACGTTGCGGGCCTTGGCGCGCTCCGGGTAGGTGGCCACCACGATCCGGCCCTGCCCGTCGACCCCCGCGGTCACGGGGGAGCCGACGACGGACCCGTCCCGTCGGGTGGTGAGCAGGACGACCTTGTGGCGGGGCCGCAGGAACTCCAGGAGCTCCTCGCGGTCCACGTCGGTGTTCGTGGCGATCGTGCGGGGCATGGGGAGAACCTTAGGGCCGGAGGATCGGCGGTGCGTCCCGGACCGGCTAGTGTCCCGCGTGATGAGCACCCTGTTCACGAAGATCATCGACGGCGAGATCCCGGGCCGGTTCGTCTGGTCGGACGAGCGCTGCGTCGCGTTCCTGTCCATCAACCCGCTGGGCCCCGGTCACACGCTGGTCGTGCCGCGCGAGGAGGTCGACCAGTGGGTGGACGCCTCGCCCGAGCTGCTGGCCCACCTCACGGCCGTGTCCCACGACATCGCCCTCGTGGTGCGCGAGCTGTGGCAGCCGCCGCGGGTGGCGTTCCTGGTCGCCGGGTTCGAGGTGCCGCACCTGCACCTGCACGTCTACCCGGCCTGGGACATGGCGGCGTTCGACTTCCGCAACGCCGCCCGCGAGGTGGACGGCGCGGAGCAGGACGCGATCGCCGAGCGGCTGCGCGGGGCCCTGCGCGCGGCGGGCCACGGCGAGCACGTCCCCGCATGAGGCTGATCCTGGTCCGGCACGGGCTGCCCGAGAAGGTCCACGGGGACATCCGGGCCGATCCGGGGCTCACCGACGTCGGGCTCAGGCAGGCCGAACGGGTGGTGGACGCCCTGGCCGCCGATGCGGTCGACGCGATCTACGCCAGCACGATGGCCCGCGCGCGGCAGACGGCCGAACCGCTCGCCCGGGACCGCGGGCTGGACGTGGGGGCCGTCGCGGACCTCTGCGAGTTCGACTCCGACCAGGCGAGCTACCTGCCCACCGAGCTGCTCGCCGCCGAACGGCCGGACGAGTGGGCGCGGATGGTGGCGGGGGACCTGCCGTCCTACGTCGACGCGCCCGCCTTCACCGGCCGGGTCGTCGCCGCGATGGAGACGATCGTCGGCGTGCACTCCGGGCGGGACACCGTGGCGGTGTTCGCCCACGCCGGGGTGATCAACGCCTACCTCGCGCACGTCCTCGGGATCGGCCGCGCGCTGCCGTTCCCGCTGGACTACGCCGGGATCACCCGGGTCGTCGCGCGCCGCGACGGGGTGCGCAAGCCGCGAACCGTCAACGAGATCGCCCACCTGGCGGACCTGCTGGGCACGTGACGTTCCGGTGTCCTCCGCGCCCGCCGGGGCCGACGCTCGTACAGTGAGGACCGTGACCGTTCAGCCGCCCTCCGTCCTGTCGTCGGTCCGGGGACCCGCGGACCTCAAGCGCCTGGGTCCCGCGGCGCTGGCCTCGCTGGCCACGGAGATCCGGGACTTCCTCGTCGCGTGCGTGTCCCGCACCGGCGGGCACCTCGGCCCCAACCTCGGCGTCATCGAGCTCACGATCGCCGTCCACCGGGTCTTCGACTCGCCGCGGGACACGCTGATCTGGGACACCGGGCACCAGGCCTACGTGCACAAGCTGCTCACCGGGCGGCAGGTGGGCTGGGAGAACCTCAAGAAGACCGGCGGGCTCTCCGGCTACCCCTCGCGTTCCGAGAGCGTGCACGACCACGTGGAGTCGTCCCACGCGTCGTCGTCCCTGTCCTGGGCGGACGGGCTGGCGCGGGCCTACGCGCTGACCGGCCAGCAGCGCCACGTCGTCGCCGTGATCGGGGACGGCGCGCTCACCGGCGGGATGGCCTGGGAGGCGCTGAACAACATCGCCGCGGGCAAGGACCGCAACGTCGTGATCGTGGTGAACGACAACGGCCGCTCCTACGCGCCCACGATCGGCGGGCTCGCGGACCGGCTGGCCACCCTGCGCCTGCAGCCCGGGTACGAGCGGCTGCTGGAGGCGGGCAAGAGCACGCTGCGCGGCACCCCGGTCGTCGGGCCCGCGGTGTACGCGGGGCTGCACGCGCTCAAGGCGGGCATCAAGGACGCGATCAGCCCGCAGGAGCTCTTCGCCGACCTGGGTCTGAAGTACTTCGGCCCGGTGGACGGGCACGACGTCGCCGCCATGGAGTCCGCGCTGCGGCGCGCCCGGCACTTCGGCGGCCCCGTGGTCGTGCACGCGGTGACCCGCAAGGGCAACGGCTACGCCCCGGCGGAGAACGACGAGGCCGAGCAGATGCACAGCCCGTCCGCCTTCGACCCGGAGACCGGGCTGCCCACCGGCCCCAAGACCACCGGCTGGACCTCGGTGTTCGCGGACGAGCTGGTGCGGATCGGGGCGGAGCGGCCGGACGTCGTCGCGATGACCGCCGCCATGCTCGGCCCGACCGGGCTGGCGAAGTTCCAGGCCGAGTTCCCCGAGCGCTGCATCGACGTCGGGATCGCCGAGCAGCACGCGCTGACCTCGGCGGCCGGGCTCGCGCGCGGCGGGATGCACCCCGTCGTCGCGCTCTACTCGACCTTCCTCAACCGGGCCTTCGACCAGCTGCTGATGGACGTCGCGCTACACCGCGAGGCCGTCACGCTGGTGCTGGACCGGGCCGGTGTGACCGGCAACGACGGGCCGTCGCACAACGGCATGTGGGACCTGTCCGTGCTCGGGATCGTGCCGGGCATCCGGGTCGCCGCTCCGCGGGACGCCGGGACCCTGCGCGAGGAGCTCGCCGAGGCCGTCGCGGTCGAGGACGGGCCCACCGCGCTGCGCTTCCCGAAGGGCCCGGTGATCGACGCGGTGCCCGCGGTGCGCCGGGTGCAGGGCAGTGACAAGCAGGGCGTCGACCTGCTGCGCGAGGACCGGAACGCCGCGGTGCTCATGGTGTGCGTCGGCGCGTTCGGCGAGCTCGGCCTCGCAGCGGCGGACCGGTTGGCACAGCAGGGGGTCGCGGTCACCGTGGTCGACCCCCGGTGGGTGCTGCCCGTGCCGACCGCGCTGGTCGACCTCGCGCGCAGGCACCAGCTCGTCGTCACGGTCGCGGACGCCGGGCGGCACGGCGGCTTCGGCTCCGCGCTGGCGGACACGCTGCGCTCGGCGGAGGTGGACGTGCCGCAGCGGGACGTGGCGCTGCCCCAGGAGTTCCTCGAGCACGGCTCGCGCGCGGACGTCCTGACGACCGTCGGGCTGACCGCGCAGGACGTCGCGCGCCGGGTCACCGAGTGGGTGGCCGGGGCGAGCACCGGCGTCTCGGAGCCCGCCCCGTCGCAGGCCGGCTGATGCGCGTCCTGGTCGTCGAGGACGAGGCGCCGCTCGCCGAGGCGGTCGCCCGCGGGCTGCGCCGCGAGGGCATGGCCGTCGACCTGGCGTTCGACGGGCCCTCCGGGCAGGAGAAGTCCTCCATCACCCGGTACGACGTCGTGGTCCTCGACCGCGACCTGCCCGGGATGTCCGGGGACGAGCTGTGCGCGGACATCGTCGCGTCCGGCGCCACGACCCGGGTCATCATGCTGACCGCGAGCGGCACCCTGGAGGACAAGGTCGACGGCCTGTCCCGGGGCGCGGACGACTACCTCGCCAAGCCCTTCGACTTCCCCGAGCTCGTTGCGCGGGTGCGCGCGCTGGCCCGCCGGGCCTCACCCGCGGTCCCGCCGCTGCTGCGCGCCGGGGACGTGGCGCTGGACCCGGCCCGCCGCACGGTGCAGCGGGCCGACGCGCCGATCGAGCTGACCCGCAAGGAGTTCGGCGTGCTCGAGGTGCTGATGGGCGCGGGCGGCGCGGTGGTGTCCAGCGAGGAGCTCCTGGAGCGGGTCTGGGACGAGAACGCCGACCCCTTCACCACGACCGTCCGGGTGACGGTGATGACGCTGCGCAAGAAGCTCGGTGAGCCCGGGGTGATCGAGACCGTCGTCGGAGCGGGGTACCGGGTGCCCGCGGCCGGATAGGGATGCGCAGGCTCTCGCTGCGCTGGCAGCTGACCCTCCTGGGTACCGCGCTGGTCGCCCTGGTCAGCGCGCTGCTGCTGTGGCTGGGCTGGCTGCTGGTGGGCGGGGTCGCCTCGTCGGTGCCCACCCTGCCTGCGGGCACGCTGGTGCGGGTCGGGGACCTGGACGTCCCCGCCGAGCAGGTCACCTCGGCCGTCCGCCACGCCGCGCGGGCGGAGCTGCTGCGAGCAGGGTTGATCGCGTTCCCGCTGGTCGTGGCGGCGGCCGGGTTGGTGAGCTGGGTACTCGTCGGGCGGGTGCTCGCGCCGCTGCACTCGATCACCGCGACGGCGCGGCGGTTGTCCGCCGAGTCCCTGGACCAACGCCTCGACCTGCCCGCGGCCCGTGGGGAGCTGGCCGAGCTGGCCGCGGTCTTCGACGCGATGCTCGACCGGCTGCAGCGGGCCTTCGAGGTGCAGCGCCGGTTCGTCGCCAACGCCAGCCACGAGCTGCGCACCCCGCTGGCCGTGCTGCGGACCGAGGTGGACGTGACCCTGGCCGACCCGGGTGCGGACGTCGGGGAGCTGCGGCGGATGGGCGGGGTGGTCCGGGACGCCACCCGGCGGGCGGACGACCTGGTGGCAGGCCTGCTGTTCCTGGCCCGGACCGAGAGCCTGGGCGGGCTGCCCGACCCGCGCCCGGTCGACCTGCGGGAGGCGGCGGAGCACGCCGTCCGGGTCACCGCGGCGGAGGCGGCGGGCCGGGCGCTGCGGGTGCGGTGCACCGGGACGGCCGCGCCGGTCGTCGGGGATCCGGCGTTGCTGGAGCGGGTGGCGGGCAACCTGCTGGAGAACGCCGTGCGGCACAACGTCGAGGGCGGCTGGGTGGAGGTCTCCACCGCGCCCGGCGAGCTGCGGATCTCCTCGAGCGGCGCCGAGGTCGACCCGGAGAAGGTGGACGAGCTGTTCGAGCCCTTCCGGCGGGGTCCGGTGCCCCGCACGGGAGCGACCCCGGGGTCGGGACTGGGGCTGTCGATCGTGCGAGCGATCGTGGCGGCCCACGGCGGCGAGGTGGCGGCCGAACCGATTCCCGGCGGGGGGCTGACCGTGACCGTCACCCTCCCGCCCGCGGGGGGTCAGGTGGTGGGGAGGAGCTTCGCCACGCTGCCGTAGACGCCCGCCCGCGTGGTCTCGCGCGCCTGGCGCATGCGGGTGCGACCCGTGGGGCCCGCCCGGTGCCAGGCCAGGAGCGCCTGTCCCCAGCGGCTGCGGGCCAGTCGGGCGCTGCCCGCGGCGAGGGCGGTCTCGGCCCACCGCTCGGCGATCTCGTCGAACCCGTCCCGGAAGGCGAACACGGCGGGCTGGACGTACGCCAGGCCTGCGGGCAGCCGGGACATCAGCGGTGCGTACTCGGTGAGCAGCTTGTCCAGCGACTCGTACCGCGCGCCGCGGTTGGCGCTGATGCTGCCGGTGCGCATCAACCGCATGTCCACCAGGTAGCGGCGGACGCCCCAGAACAGCGGGGTCGAGGACCAGGCGCCGATCCGCAGCCACATCTCGAGGTCGACGGCGCTGGTGATGGTGGTGTCGAAGACGCCCACCTCGTCGAAGCAGCTGCGCCGGATGACCAGCGAGCTGCCGTTGTGCGTGGGGTTGTTCTCGGCCAGGAACCGGTCCATGTCGCAGGGGCCTGCGGGCTGCCAGCGCGGCCCCACCACCCGGCCGCTCTCCAGCATCACACGGGTGTGGCAGAACGCCGCGCCCACGGGCGCGGTCGTGCGGGTGAAGGTGTGCAGCAGCCTGCGGAGGAAATCGGGGTGCCAGCGGTCGTCCCCGTCGAGGAACGCGATGTACGGCGAGGTGGTGTCGGTGATGCCGAGGTTGCGGGCCGCGCCCGAGCCTGCGTTCTGCGAGGAGATCATCCGGATCCGGGGGTCCACCGCGGCGCGGGCCCGGACGATGTCGGCGGTGTCGTCCGTCGACCCGTCGTCGACCACCACGTACTCGAAGCGCCCCTCGGTCTGCGTGCGGACCGAGTCGATGGCCTGCCCGATCCATGGCGCAACGTTGTACGCAGGGGTGATGACGGACACCACTGCGGGTTCCCTGGACACGGACGAAACACTAGCAATGGGCTGCATGATCCGCGCGACGACCCGCGCGGAAACACGGAAATGTGCGTGTGTGGGTGAATTGCGGCGGAATTGGTGTCACGCACGGTCGTACCGGGTACTGCGACCGAGAACCGGATACGGCCACGCTATCGTCGCAGGATGACGATCGATGCCCGAGTGTTGTTCGCACGTCGTCTGCGGTTCCTGCCCGATCGGCCCTTCGCGCTCGCCAAGCACGCGATCTTCCAGGGTGAGCTGACCACGCTGCGTCGCCCGCGGACCTGGTCGCAGCTCCTGGCGGCGAAGAACCTCGGCCCGCAGAGCGAGCTGGTGCACCGCACGTCGGACAAGTACGACGTGCGCTCCTACGTCGCGGAGAAGGTGGGCGAGCGCTACCTCATCCCGCTGCACGCGCTGCTGACCGATGCCGCTGACCTGGACTTCGATGCGCTGCCGGGGCCGTGCGTGATCAAGGGGACGCACGGCTGCGACATGACTGTGCTGCTGCCTGACCCGGCCGTCGCGGACCGGGCCGCGATCCGCGAGACGGTCCGCCGCTGGCTGCGGACGGACTTCTACCGCCACGGCTGGCGCGAGTCCCCCTATCGGGGGCTGCGGCCACGCGCGGTGATCGAGGAGTTCATCGGGGACGGCGCGCCGCCGACCGACTACAAGTTCTTCATGTTCGGCGGCGAGCCCGGCATGGTCGTGGTGGACCAGGACCGTTTCGCCGGCCACACGTCCACGATGCTCACGCCGGAATGGCGTGAGTTTGCGGTGAGCGGTCGATTCGCATTCGCGGACGACCTTCCGCCGCAACCGGCGAACTACACCGAGATGCAGGACGTCGCGCGGGCGCTGAGCAAGGATTTCGACTTCGTGCGAATCGACCTGTACAACGTGGACGGTCGCATCTACTTCGGAGAGATCACGCATAACCCGGGCGGTGGGCTGGTGCGTCTGCAGCCGCGGGAGTTCGATCTCGCGCTGGGGGAGATGTGGCGGACCGGTACGCCGGTCCCCGAGCGGTTCGTGCGCCCGGCTCAGGCGGGCTGACCGGTCCCGCGCAGCCAGCGGATCACCGGCCCGAGCACCACCAGGGCCAGCAGGAGCTCGACGCCGAGGGTCGTCCACCCCACCGCGTCGAGCCCGAGCGTGCCGTGCAGCGCGGCGACCCCGCCGATCAGGGCGGCCGCCTGCACGAGCTGCAGCGTGGCCAGGACCCAGGTGCGGTTGCGCAGCCGGTTGAGCGTCATGAACAGCGCCACCACCACGCGCGGCAGGATCGAGATCATGAACAGCTGCAGCAGCAGCGTGGCGTTCGCGCGGTACGCGTCCCCGTAGAGCTGCAGCACCCAGGGGGCGGCCAGGCCGAGCACCAGGGCGGCGGGCAGGACCGTCACCGCCAGCCTGCGGATGATGGCCCGGGCGTGCAGGTGGGCGTGGTCCGGGTCCCGGGCGGCCTCGGCCACCAGCGAGGACGTGATGCTCAGCGTGAGCAGGTTGATGGCCACGAACACGGTCTGGGCGGGGAGGAACCACGCTCCGCTCGCGGGCCCGAGCAGCGCCACGACCAACACCGGCAGGAACGACGAGCCGGCCTGGCCGAACACCTGGCCCGCGTAGTCACCCGCCACGTAGCGCGAGACCGCCCGGCGGTCGACCGGTTCCTCCACGTCCCGGGTGGCGGCGACGTGGCGGGGCAGCAGCCTGCGGAACACGAGCAGGGCGACCGGGACGATCAAGCCGACGACCGGGAGCGTCCACGAGGTGAACACACCGTCGGACACCGAGGTCTGCGCCACCGCGAGCAGCACGACGAGCTTGACCACGCCGTAGACCCCGTTCTCCAGGGGGATCCACATCGACTCGCGCAGCCCGGTGAGCACCGAGTCCTGCAGGGTGAACAACGACCACAGCACGGTCGAGACGACGAACCACAGCCCGAAGCCCCACGACATGTGCAGCGGATCGCCCTCCGGCCGGAACAGGTGGCAGTACGCCGCGACCCCGCTCGCCCCGAGCAGCCCGAAGCCCGTCGAGATCCCGTAGGCGGACGACACCAGACGGGACGAGCCGGTGCCCGCGCGCGGCAGGAAGCGGACCAGCGCCTGGCCCACGTTGAGCTGGGTCAGGATCGAGACCAGCAGCATCAGCGACGTGAGCGCGTTGCCGCGGCCCACCTCCGCCTCGGGGTACGCGCGCGCCGCGACGACCCAGTACACCAGCCCGAACCCGGAGTTGAGCAGGGTGTTCAGCATCAACGCGTAGGTGTTGCGGAACAGCGGGAGGGACAGCTCCCTGCGGAGCGAGGCGATCCGCGTGGTCACCGCGATGCGGCCTCGATCGTCGGTCTGCCGACGCCGGTCCAGGTCAGACCCGCGCGCCGGACGACGGCCGGATCCAACAGGTTGCGCGTGTCCACGACGGTGGCGCCCTTCGTCGCGTCGGCGACCCGGGCCCAGTCCAGCTTGCGGAACTCCGGCCACTCGGTCAGCACGACGACCGCCTCGGCGCCCGCGGCGGCCTCGTACGGGTCGTCGGTCAGGGTGAGCAGGTGGGGGTCCAGCCTGCTCGCGGCGGCGGAGCCCACCGGCAGCCCCGGGTCGAACCCGACGAGCTCGGCACCGGCCTGGCGCAGCAGCGCGGCGACGCCGAGGGCGGGGGAGTCCCGCAGGTCGTCCGTGCCGGCTTTGAAGGTCAGCCCGAACAGCGCCAGCCGCACCTTCGACAGCGACCCGTTGCGCGAGCCGGTGACGGCGAGGCGCACCTTGTCGACCATCCGCCGGAACTGCCGGGTGTTGGTGTCGATCGACGCGCGGACCAGCCGGAACTCGAAGTCCGCCGAGTCCGCGACCTGCAGCAGCGCGTGGGTGTCCTTGGGCAGGCAGGACCCGCCCCAGCCGGGGCCGGGGGAGAGGAACGCCTGGCCGATCCGTCGGTCGTAGCCCATGCCCTCGGTGACGTCCGCGACGTCCGCGTCCACCCGCTCGCACAGCTCGGCGAGGGCGTTGACGTAGGAGAGCTTCATCGCGAGGAAGCAGTTCGCCGCGTACTTGATCATCTCGGCGCTCGCGGCGTCGGTGAGCACGGTGGGGGCGCCGAGCCGGGCGTAGAGCGCGGCGACGCGCTCGGCGGCGTCCGGCGACGAGTTCGAGCCGACGACGATCCGGTCCGGGTTGAGGAAGTCGTGCACCGCGGAGCCCTCGCGCAGGAACTCCGGGTTGCTGGCCACCTGCACGTCCGACCGGCCGAGCAGCTCGGCGGTGCGGTCCGCGGTCCCCACCGGCACGGTGGATTTGTTGACCACCACGCAGCCGGCGGGCATGGCGTCCCGGACCTCCTCGACGACGGCCTCGACGGCGGACAGGTCCGCCACGCCGCCCACGCCCATCGGCGTCGGCACGCAGAGGAACATCACCTCGACGGGCCTGCCCTCGTCCACGAGCTCGGCCAGCGCCTGCGCCGCACCCAGGACGAACGACAGCCGCCCGGCCGCGAGGCCCTCGGCGACCAGCTCGGCGAGCCCGGGTTCGCGGATGTCGATCTCGCCGCGGGAGAGCGCCTCGATCTTCGCCGGGTCGATGTCCGCGCAGACCACGCGGTGCCCCAGCGACGCGAGACACGCACCGGTGGTGAGCCCCACGTACCCGGTCCCGACGACGGCGATCGTCCGTGCGAACACGTGCCCTCCTCCTGCTGCGGCCCCGCTGGAGCCTCCCCCGAACAGCGACCGCGCCGACGGTAGTGCAGTCGTCCGGTCACCGTCTGGGGGCCCTGTCCCGTCATCCGTACACCGAACGGTCGACGTCGGGCGCACGCTCGGGCGATACCTCGTGTTCATCGAACCGGACGAACCGTCACACACGTAGACACAGTTGGACAGAACGACGGTGCGCGAACGCGAAGGAGCAGTCCGTGAAGATGCTGTGTGTGGGAGGCGGGCCCGCCGGTCTCTACACCGCCATCCTGGCCGCCTGCGCCGACCCGACGGCCGAGGTCGAGGTCCGGGAGCGCACCGCGCCCGCGGCGACCCACGGCTGGGGAGTGGTCTTCGGCGAGAACCTGCTCGACGACCTGCACCGGCACGATCCGGAGGGCGGCAGGCTGCTGCGCGAGGCCGCGACGGTGTGGAGCAGACAGGTCGTCAGGGTGGGCGCGGCCGTGCCCGTGCACCTGGGCGGGCGCTACGGGTTCAGCATGGGCCGCGCGCGGCTGCTGGAGATCCTTTCCGCCCGCGCCGAGGCCGTCGGCGTGCGGATCGGCTGGGGGACGGACGCGTCGGACCTCGCCGCGCTGCGCTCCGAGGCCGACATCGTGGTCGCCGCCGACGGGGCGGGCAGCCGGATCCGGGCGGCGGGTGCCTTCGACACCTCGGTCACCACGGGGCGCAACCGCTTCGCCTGGCTGGGCACGGACCACCCGCTCGCGGCGTTCACCTTCGCGTTCGAGCGCACCGACGCGGGCTGGATCTGGTTCCACGGCTACCCGTCCAGCGGCGGCACCAGCACGTCCATCGTCGAGTGCAGCCCCGAGACCTGGGCGGGCCTCGGGCTCGACACCCTCGACACCGCTGCGGGGCTGGAGCTGCTGGCCGGGATCTTCGCCCGGCACCTCGACGGGCGGCCGCTGCGGCTGCCGCCGGGCCGGTCCGGCTCGCCGTGGCAGACGTTCCGGCACGTGCGCACGTCGTCCTGGGTCGACGGGAACGTCGTGCTGGTCGGGGACGCGGCGCACACCACGCACTTCGCCATCGGTTCCGGGACCACGCTGGCGATCCAGGACGCGATCCGCCTCGCCGAGGCCCGCGCGCTGTTCCACGACGACCCGGCGGGCGCGCTGGCGGGCTACGCCGCCGTCCGCGGGCGGGAGGTGGACCGCATCCAGCTCGACGCGGCCCGCAGCATGGCCTGGTTCGAGGGCCTGCCCGAACGGCTGGAGGAGGCCGACCCGGTGCGTTTCGGCTACGACCTGCTGGACCGTCGCGGCGACCACTCCGAGTCCTGGCGCTACGGCGTGCACCTCGCGACGCAGGTCCCGGGCCTGCGCAGGGTGCGGCAGGGGATGACGCGGGTGCGCCGGACCGCGCGGGCCGTGCGGCGCGGGGAGCCGCTCGTCCCCACCTGATTCCGATGAGCCACACACGTGTCATTACGCTTCCCGGGTCGTTCTTACAGACGTGGGTGCGGGAGGCGATCGCGTGCGGAAGGTCCTGTGCATCGGCGGGGGGCCTGCGGGCCTGACGGCGGCGGTCCTGCTCAAGCGGGCCGACCCGATCCTCGAGGTCGAGGTCAGGGAACGCAACGCTCCCGGGGCCACGCACGGCTGGGGCATCACGTTCGGCGAGGACCTGCTGGACGACCTCTACCGCCACGACCCCGAGTCCGGCCGGGCGATCCGGGACGCCGCCATCCTGTGGCGCGACCAGGTCGTCCGGATCGGCGGGTGCGAGCCGGTGCACATCGGCGGCAAGTACGGCTTCTCGATGGGCCGCGCCGCGCTGCTGGAGGTACTGGTGGCGCGCGCCGCCGAGCTGGGGGTGCGGCTGTCGTGGGAGACCCCCGTCGACGACCCGGCGGGGATCGGCTCGGAGGCGGACCTGGTCATCGCCTCCGACGGGGCGGGCAGCCGGATCCGGGGCGCCGGCGAGTACGGCACGTCGGTCACCACCGGCCGCAACCGGTACATCTGGCTCGGCACCGAGAAGTACCTGCCGCGCTTCACCTTCGCCTTCGAGCACACGGACGCGGGCTGGATCTGGTTCTACGCCTACCCGTCGACCGGCGGCACCAGCACGTGCATCGTCGAGTGCGGGCCGGAGGTCTGGCAGGGCCTCGGGCTGGACGGGGACGTCGACGCGGGCATCCGCCGCCTCGAGCAGATCTTCGCCGGCCCGCTGGACGGTGCGGCGCTGCTGCGCCCCCCGGGCGCTGTGGGCGGCACGGGCACCGCGGAGCCGTGGCTGCGCTTCCGCCACCTCCGCAACGAGACCTGGGTGCAGGACAACGTCGTGCTCGCCGGGGACGCCGCGCACACCACGCACTTCGGCATCGGCTCCGGCACGGTCCTGGGGGTGCAGGACGCGGTGCGGCTCGCGGAGTCCGTGCGGCTGTTCGGTGCCGACCTGCCCGCCGCCCTGCGGGACTACGACGCGGTCCGCCGGGCCGACGTCGGCCGGGTGCAGGCGCAGGCGCTGCGCAACATGACCTGGTTCGAGGAGGTGGACCGCTACCTGGACACCCAGGACCCGATCCGCTTCGCCTACACCCTGCTGGACCGCCGCGGCGACCACCCGGAGGCCTGGCGCTACCAGCTGCACAAGGCCACGCAGGTGGAGGCGCTGCGCAAGGTCAGGGGCGGCCTCACCACCCTCCGCCGCACCGCCCGCTCCGTGAAGCGGGAGCGCGCCGTCCAGTAGCGCCCCGGTGAGGGCACGTTTCGTGCGCACAGCGTCGTCGTCGCAGCGCTGAGCGCACGGTTCCGGCGATCGTGCCGCGCTGGGAGCACGACACGTGCCCGGGCGGGTGCCTCAGCTCGGGCGCGCCGCCAGGGCCTTCTCGAGCACCGGGGTGGTCAGGCCGATCTGCCAGTTCCGGGCCCCGCCCGCGCTCAGGAACCCGGCCACGTCCGCGTCGGACGGGGGTGCCCAGCAGAGTCGGCGCATGAGGTCGGGCTGGAGCAGGTTCTCCATCGGGATCGACCAGTGTTCGGAGAGCTCGGTCAGTCCGGCCCGGGCGGCGGCGAGCCGGGCCGCCGCGGCCGGGTCGCGGTCCGCCCAGCGGGAGACCGGGGGAGGGCCATCGGTCGCGGCCACGGCGCGGGGGAGCTCGGAGTCCGGCAGCGCCTGCGCCGACTGCAGCGCCGCGAACCAGTAGGACTCCAGCCTGCGCTGGGCCCGCCCGCGGAACACCGGCAGCTGCGCGAGCGCCCGGACGTCCGTGGGGTTGGTCGTGGCCGCGTCGATGATCGCGGCGTCCGGTAGGACGCGCCCGGGGGCCACGTCCCGCTCGGCGGCGAGGCTGTCCCGCGCCTCCCACAGTGCCCGGACGGCGGCCAACGCGCGGGGCCTGCGCACCTTGTGGATCCCGGAGGTCCGTCGCCACGGATCGGTACGCGGCGGCGGGGGACCGGCGGTGCGGACCGCCTCGAACTCCTCGTAGGCCCACGCCAGCTTGCCCTGCTCCTCCAGCAGGTCCGCCAGTACGTCCCGGAGCTCGACGAGCACCTCGACGTCCAGCGCGGCGTACACCAGCCAGTCCTCGGGCAGTGGGCGCCGGGACCAGTCCGCCGCGCCGTGCCCCTTCTCCAGGGCGAGCCCGAGCATGCGCTCGGTCAGCGGCCCCAGCCCGACGCGGGGGAGGCCTGCCAGGCGCCCCGCCAGCTCCGTGTCGAACAGCGACGCGGGCCGCAGCCCCGCCTCGGCCAGACAGGGCAGGTCCTGGGACGCGGCGTGGAGCACCCACTCCGGCCCGTCCATCGCGGCCGCCAGCCCGGACAGGTCCCCGCCCAACGGGACCGGGTCGACCAGCGCGGACCCGGACCCGGCGCGGCGCAGCTGCACCAGGTAGGCGCGCTGCGAGTAGCGGAAGCCCGAGGCGCGCTCGGCGTCGACCGCGATCGGACCGGTCCCGGCGGCGAGCGCCGCGACCGTCCGGTCCAGCCCCGCGCGGTCCCCGACGACCTCGGGCAGACCGTCCGCGGGGCGTAACAAGGGCACGGCGGAGGGGCCGGACTCCGCATCGTCGTGCTGCGGATCCGGCCCGCCCCCCGTGCCGTGCCGGCTCACCTAGCGGATGACTCCCGCTCGCATGGCCAACGCGACCATCTGGGCCCGGTCACCGGTGCCGAGCTTGCGCCCTATCCGGGACAGGTGGCTCTTGACGGTGAGCGCGGAGAGGTTGAGCGCCTCGCCGATCTCCTTGTTCGACTGCCCGTCCGCCACCAGCTGCAGGACCTCGACCTCGCGCGCCGACAGCTCACGCGGGGTGTTGTCCGTCCCCGGGACGCGGGTGCCGGTGGCGAGCAGCGGGGCCACCGTCGGGTCGGCGTAGACGCCGCCGTCGAGGACCCGCTTGACACCGTCGGTCACCACGGCGGGCGACGCGGACTTCAGCAGGTAGGCCTGAGCGCCCGCCTGGAAGGCCGATCGGACCGCGTACGGGTCGTCCGAGCTGGCCAGCACCACGAGCCGGTTCCAGCCGAGCTGGCGCAGCTCCGTGACGAGATCGAGGCCGCTGCCGTCCGGCAGACCGAGGTCGAGGATCGCGAGGTCGCACGGCCCGTTCGCCTGCGCCCGAGCCCTCGCCTCCGCCACCGACGCGGCCTCGTGCACCGTGCCCGCGCCCATGGAGCGCAGGCGGGCGGTGATGGCCTCCCGCAGGAGCGGGTGGCCGTCCACGACCAACACGGAGAACTGCTCTTCCCGCGGATGAGGAACCATCGCGGGCTGAAGCACGGCACCCGAAGTGCCGCGCAAGGGTGTGCCCTGGCCTACTACGGCCACGTCACTACCTCCCTGGAGTCGGTCGTTGCCCCCCGACCAACACCGGCACCCCGGTGACGGACAGAGAGTTGTGTCTCGCCCGCCCGAGGAGGTGTCGTGGAGGAACTGTACCCCCCAAGCGGTCTAACGTCGTGTATCCGATCGAACTTCTCCGGAGGAAAGTTACAGCGTTGTCGGCGCTGATGCCCCCATCCGGGTGATCGACGCTGCGTCACGGGTTCGTGACCAGCGCGTTCACGGTCGCAAACTCTCTGCGACCGTTCGGCGCTCATTGCTTCGCTCCGCAAGCTTCGGCACGCCCGCCGGGGGCAACCCCGCGGCCGTGGCCACCAGCTGGTGGAACGCGGCGCCGTGCGCGGCCATGTCGTCCGTCTCGCGCGACGGGCTCCAGGAGGCCCGCAGCTCGACGTCGTCGTCCCGCGCCGGGCCCGCCAGATCACCGAAGCGGACCGACGAGGTCTGGGTCACGGTGCCGCCCAACGCCCGGTGCCCCGCCCCGAGGCCGCCGAGCGCCTCGGTGAGCCAGGACCAGGCGACCACGGGCAGCATCTCGTCGCCCAGCTGTTCGGACTCCAGCCGCGCCTGGACGAAGCAGACGAAGCGGAAGGTGCTCTCCCACGCCTCCTGGCCCGCCGGGTCGTGGAGCAGGATCAGCCTGCCGGAGGTGTCCGGCTCGTCGAGGTCGTCCGTGCCGTCCCCGCGGTGGACGATGTCGGCCTCCACGCTCATGGCCCAGCTGAAGGGGGCCAGCCGGGGCGGGGCCGCCAGCGGCCGCACCACCAGCTCGGGGCGGGGACGCAGCGCGGCGAGCGCGGCGACCGCACTGCGGAAGGGCTCGGGCGCCGGTGGCGGGACGGACGGATCTGGCACGAGCCGGGACTGTAGGTGGGGCGCCGGGGGCTCGGCGACAGGCGCGCCGCGCTCCGATCGGGTCGATCTGCGTGCCGTCGCCCGGACGTGGGAGAATGGCCCGGATGAACCCCGCCGCCGACACCCCCGCTCTGGCCCGCCGGACCCTGCCGGACGCGCCCTTCCTCGCGGCGGCCCGGGGCGAGCGCCCCGCGCGCCTCCCGGTGTGGTTCATGCGCCAGGCGGGGCGGTCCCTGCCGGAGTACCGGGCGCTGCGCACGGACACCTCCATGCTCCAGGCCTGCTTCGACCCCGAGCTCACGTGCGAGATCACGATGCAGCCGGTCCGCAGGCACGGGGTGGACGCGGCGATCCTGTTCTCGGACATCGTCGTCCCGCTGTACGCGGCGGGTATCGGCGTCGACATCGTGTCGGGGACGGGACCCGTCGTGGCCTCCCCGGTGCGCACGGCGGGGGACGTGGCGAACCTGCCCGCGCTGGCCGCGGCACAGGTGTCGGACGTCACGGACGCGGTGCGGCTGCTGGTCCGCGAGCTGGGGGAGACCCCGCTGATCGGGTTCGCGGGCGCGCCGTTCACGTTGGCGTCCTATCTGATCGAGGGCGGCCCCAGCCGCAACCACGAGCGGACCAAGGCGCTCATGTACTCCGCGCCGGACGTCTGGCACGCGCTGATGGCGCACCTCGCGCAGATCACCGCCACGTTCCTCGAGGCGCAGATCGCCGCGGGGGTGGACGCGGTGCAGCTGTTCGACTCCTGGGCGGGCGCGCTGTCCGAGCGGGACTACCGGCGGTTCGTGCTGCCGCACTCGGCGTCGGTGCTGGACCGGATCACCGAGGTCCCGCGGTTCCACTTCGGCGTGGGCACGGGCTCGCTGCTCGGCGCCATGGCCGAGGCCGGGGCGGACGTCATCGGTGTCGACTGGCGCACCCCGCTGGACGTCGCGTCGGACCGCGCGGGCGGGCTGCCGGTGCAGGGCAACCTGGACCCGGCCGTGCTGTTCGCGGACTTCGCCTCGGTCGAGGCCGAGACCCGGCGGATCGCGGCCGAGGCACGGCGCGCCCCCGCGCACGTGTTCAACCTCGGCCACGGGGTGCTGCCGGGCACGGACCCGGACATGATCACCCGGACCGTCGAGCTGGTGCACTCGCTCTGAGCATGCGTGTCGCCGTGGTCGGGGCGGGGGTCTCCGGGCTCGCCGCCGCGCACCGGCTGCGGAGCGTGCTGGGCCCGGCCGCCGAGATCGTCCTGCTGGAGCAGCGGGACCGCGTCGGCGGGGTGCTGCACACCGTCGACCTCGCCGGACAGCCGTTCGACGTGGGTGCCGAGGCCTTCCTCGCCCGCCGCCCCGAGGTCCCGGCCCTGCTCACCGAGCTGGGCCTCGCGTCCGAGATCGTGCACCCCACCGCCGCGAAGCCCACGATCCGCGCGGGCGCCCGCACGGTCGGCATGCCCGCCGGGACCCTCATGGGCGTCCCGACCGCGAGGTCCGACGTGTCCGCGGTCCTCTCCGATTCGGCCCGCGCGGCCGTCGCGGCGGAGCCCGACCGCCCGTTGGTGTGGGAGCGGGGCTCCGACACGAACCTGGGCGGGCTCCTGCGGGCCCGCTTCGGCGACGAGGTCGCCGAGCGCCTGGTCGAACCCCTCCTGGGCGGCGTCTACGCGGGCCGGGTCGACTCCCTCGGCCTGAGGGCCACCATCCCCACCCTCGCCCGGGCCCTGGACGAGGGCGCAGGGTCCCTGACCGCCGCGGCCACCACCGCCACCACCCCCACCACCCGGGTCGGACACCACCCCTCCGCGAGTCCCCCGGTTCCGGCGCGCGAGTCCCCCACCCCCGACGCCCGTGTCGGACAGGACGGGACGGGGTCGGGCGGCCCCCGGGTGTCCGGCCCGGTCGCGGGCCCGGTGTTCGGCGCGGTGCGCGGGGGGTACCACGTCCTGCTCGACGCGCTGCTCGCCGCGGCGAAGGCGGAGCTGCGGCTCGGGGTGACCGTGCGGGGGCTGGAGCGGACGGCGACCGGGTGGCGGCTGCTGCTCGGCCCGACCACCGCCCCCGAGCTGCTGGACGTCGACGCCGTGGTGCTCGCCGTGCCTGCACCGGCGGCGGCGAGGCTGCTGGCCGGGACCTCGGCCGCCCTACCGCTGAGCGGGATCGAGCTCGCGTCGTCCGTGGTGGTGGCACTGGCGTACGAGGGAGTCGCGGGGCCCGCCACCTCGGGCGTCCTCGTCGCGGCGGACGAGCCGTTGGCGATCAAGGCGGCCACGCACTCCTCGAGCAAGTGGGCGCACGTCTCGCCGGACGGACTGCTGCGGCTCCGCGTGTCGATGGGCAGGTTCGGCGAGGCCGCGACCCTGCAGGTGGACGACGACGAGCTCGTCGCCCGCGCCCGTCGGGACCTCGAGACTCTGCACGGGATCGCGGCCGCGCCGGTCGCGGTGCACGTGCAGCGTTGGGGTGGCGGGCTGCCGCAGTACGCGGTGGGCCACGGTGAGCGGGTCGCGGCGATCGAGGCCGCGGTGGCGGGTCTGCCCGGGCTGGAGCTCGTCGGCGCGGCCCTGCACGGCGTGGGTGTTCCCGCCTGCGTCGAGACCGCGCGCGCCGCGGCCGACCGGATCGCGGCGGGCCTGCTCGCCGACTGAGGCGAACGCCGCACCCGGGCATCGGCCCGTGTCGGACTCGCGAGTCGGAGGTGGGGGACTCGCGCGCGGAAACGGGGGACTCGCGCGGCGGGGTGTCGGACTCGCGGGCGGGGGTGGGGTGGGTCTCGGTCGGGGGCGGTGTCGGGCGTGGCAGCATGGATGCCATGGCCCGCCTCGACTACGCCGAGCTGAACGCGACGATCCGCTACACCATGTGGTCGGTGTTCCGGGTGGAACCCGGGAGGCTGGGGGAGGACCGGGCCGCGGCGGCCACGCAGGCGACCGAGTTCGTGGAGCAGCTGCAGGGCAAGGGTGTCGTGGTGCGCGGGGTCTACGACCTCGCGGGTGTCCGGGCGGACGCGGACTACATGATCTGGTGGCACGCGGACAACCTGGAGGCCCTGCAGGCCGCCTACGCCGACCTCCGCCGCGAGACCACCCTCGGCCGCGCCAGCGTGCCGGTGTGGAGCCAGGTCGCGCTGCACCGCCCCGCGGAGTTCAACAAGAGCCACATCCCCGCGTTCCTCGCGGGCGAGGACCCGAAGCGGTACGTCTGCGTGTACCCCTTCGTGCGGTCGCTGGAGTGGTACCTCCTGCCGGACGACGAGCGCCGGACGATGCTCGCCGACCACGGCAAGGAGGCCCGTGACTACCCGGACGTCCGCGCCAACACCGTCCCCGCCTTCGCCCTCGGCGACTACGAGTGGATCCTGGCGTTCGAGGCGGACGAGCTGCATCGGATCGTCGACCTCATGCGCCACCTGCGCGGCACCGAGGCCCGCCGACACGTCCGCGAGGAGATCCCCTTCTACACGGGGCCCCGCGTCCAGGTCGGCGACCTGGTGTCCACACTGCCGTAGGGCCTACTCCGCGGGCTCCAGCGTCATCGAGATCGAGTTGATGCAGTACCGCAGGTCCGTGGGCGTGGGGTAGCCCTCGCCCTCGAACACGTGCCCGAGGTGGCTGTGGCAGTTCGCGCACACCACCTCGACCCGGCGCATGCCGAGTGAGGTGTCCACCTTCTCGATCACAGCGGCGTCCTCCGGCGCGTAGAACGACGGCCAGCCGCAGTGCGACTCGAACTTGGTCTCGGACTTGAACAGCTCCGCGCCGCAGGCCCGACAGTGGTAGACGCCGACCGTCTTCGTGTCGGTGTACTCCCCGACGAACGGCCGCTCGGTCCCCGCCTGCCGCAGGACCTGGTACTCCGCCGGAGTCAGCTGCTGCCGCCACTCCTCGTCGCTCTTGACGACCTTGGCGGCGGGCTCCACTGATGAAGACATGATGCTCACGCTAACCCTTCCCGGCATCGGTTGCCGTGGGGTGCAACGCGCGGCGGCCTACAGCCATGCCCCGACCATGATCACCAGCGCGTTCCCCACCACCCACACCACGCCCACCAGCAGCAACACGACGACCAGGACCGCCGCCCAGTACCGCCCGCCCTGCGCGCGGGTGGCCGACTCGGCGAAGTCGGAGACGCCGTCCAGGTACCCCTCGACCGTGAACGACGGCCGGTCCTTCTGCATCCGCTCCAGGTGCTGGGCGAACGCCCGCGCCTCCGGGTCCGCCGGATCGAGGCCTGCGAGATCGTCGTCGAAGCGACGCGTCCAGCCCTCGGTCATGGGGCCGAGGGTAGTAGGTTCGGTGACCATGGCGGCGAAGTCGGTCATCCTGCTGGACGTCGGCGGGCGCGAGGTGCGTCTGACCAGCCCGGACAAGGTCGTCTTCCCGGAGCCGGGGATCACCAAGCGCGAGGTGATGGAGTACTACGTCGCCGTCTCCGCGCCGATGCTGGCGGTGCTGAAGGACCGGCCGACCAACCTCAAGCGCTACCCGGACGGGGTGGACGGCGAGCCCTTCTTCGCCAAGCGGCTGCCCAAGGGCGCCCCGGACTTCATCGAAACCGCGAAGGTCACCTTCCCCAGCGGCCGCACCGCGGACACGTTCTGCCCCACCGAGCCCGCGTCGATCGCATGGGCGGCCAACATGGGCACGCTGGACTTCCACCCGTGGCCGGTCCGCCGCCCGGACACCGACCACCCGGACGAGCTCCGCATCGACCTCGACCCCCAGCCGGGCACCGACTTCGCCGACGCGGTGGCGGTCGCGGGCGTCCTGCGCGAGGTGCTGACCGAGGCCGGGCTGACCGGGTGGCCCAAGACCTCGGGCGGGCGCGGGCTGCACGTCTTCGCGCCGATCCGCCCGGAGTGGGACTTCATCCAGGTGCGCCGCGCGGTGATCTCCATCGCGCGCCGGGTGGCGGCCCGGATCCCGGAGAAGGCGACGGTCGCGTGGTGGAAGGAGGAGCGCGGCGAGCGCGTGTTCCTCGACTTCAACCAGGCCGCCCGGGACCGCACGATCGCCAGCGCCTGGTCCGTGCGCGGGCTGCCCCGCGCCACCGTCTCGATGCCGCTGAGCTGGGACGATCTCGCGGGCGCCGAGCCGGACGACTTCACCCTGCGCACCGTCCCCGGCCTGCTCGCCGAGCGGGGGGACGCCCACGCGGCGATGCACACCGCGGAGCGCGGCGGCTGCGGGACCGCGCTGGAGTGGTACGAGGAGGACGGCCTGGGCGAGATGCCCTACCCGCCCGAGTACCCGAAGATGCCCGGCGAGCCGATGCGGGTCCAGCCGAGCCGGGCTCGGCGTCCTACCAGCGACAACGCCCCGTGAGGTGCTGTGCGCCGGTCTAGCATAAGGGATGCTCGCCCGATAACCTAGACCTGTGGCCGAGCGACTTTCCGATCTTGAGTCCAGCTTCCGGCGGCATCTGCGCGCCGAGGGGAAGAGTGACTCGACGCTCCGCCTCTACGGGCAGTCGGTCACCTTCTACGCCCGGTGGCTCGACGAGCAGGGGAGACCGGCCACTCTCGACGAGCTGAACCGCGTGGCCATCCGTGAGTGGCTCGCGGCGCTGGTCGACTCCGGCAAGGCCCCCGGCACGGTGCGGACCCGATGGAAGGGTCTGCACCGGTTCTGCACGTGGTTGGTGGCCGAGGGGGAGCTGTCGGCGCACCCGATGGACGGCCTCGCCGTGCCGGCGGTGCCGGATAAGCCGGTACCGATCCTCACCGATGATCAGCTCGCTGCGGTGCTCAAGGCATGCGCGGGCACCCGGTGGTACGAGCGCCGCGACGAGGCGGTGATCCGCTTCCTGCTGGACACCGGGTGCCGAGTGTCCGAGCTGACCGGGCTCGCGGTGGCCGACGTGGATCTCGACCACGAGATGGCGATGGTCCTCGGCAAGGGCCGCAAGATCAGGCCGGTGTACTTCGCCGCCCGCACCGGGCGGGCGCTCGACCGGTGGCTGCGTGAGCGCCGCCGTCATCGGTGGGCGCATCTCGACGCGTTCTTCCTCGGCGAGCGCGGCGCGCTCACTCCGGACGGGGTGCGTGAGCTGGTGACGGTACGGGGGAGGGCCGCCGGGGTGCCTGACCTTCACCCGCACCGGTTCCGGCACTCCTTCGCCCATGACTTCCTCCTCAACGGGGGCCAGGAACGGGACCTCAAGCGGCTTGCCGGGTGGTCGTCGGATGCGATGCTGGAGCGCTACGGGTCGGCCGCCGCGGACATGCGCGCCCGCGAGGCGGCCAAACGGCTCCGCCGAGGCGACCGGGTGTAGCTGTCAGCGCGTCGCCGTGTGGCGCGACACGCCGGGGGCGACACGAATCCGCGGCGCGTCCTGCGTAGACGCCTTGCGGCTGGTCAGGCGAACGTGTCGCGGCGTGACGACACGTCGCCGGGGCCTCGGACGCTGTACGCATGCCAGCAGATTCCACCCCGGCCGAGCGGAGCCTACGGGCCCGCGCCGCCGCACACGCCCGATGGGCCCGCTGCCCGAACCGGACCGAAGCCACCGCAGCAGCTCGCGCCGCACGAGACAGCCGGATCGAGGACCGGGTCGACCCCGACGGCGTCATGAGCCCGCAGGACCGGGCTCGCGCCGTCGAGAACTACCGGCGCGCCCACATGACCCGGATGGCGCTGCGCTCCGCCCAGGCGCGCCGCAGGCGTCGCGACGGCGGTGCGGCGTGATCACACGCACCGAGGCCATGATCCTCATCGACCGGGCGATCACCGCGGCCATCCGGCCGTTTGACAACTCGGTGTCGGCCGCCGACGCGGGCGAGGCGCTGGCGCAGCTCGCGCCGGAGGCCGCGCTCCGCCCGCTGCTCGCGATGGTCGCGCCCGCGTTCATGCGCGACCTGCTCGCCGACGACTGACGGTAGGAGACGCCATGATCACCAGGCCGGGAGCCGCCGCGCGGTCCCTTCACACCGCGTGGCGCGACGCCGCGAACCTCGCCATCGACCGCGGCCACCCCGAGGCCGCGGTCACGATCGAGGCCGCGCGGGCGATCATCGCCGGGGCCGATGCCGCGGGCCGCGTGAAGCTCGACGAGCTCGCGCTCTCGCGCCGCCTGCGCGTCCAGGTCGCCGCGGTCCGGTCGGCCCTGCGGTCGCTCCGAGACGACGCCGGACTCCTCGCGTCGTCGGGTGACGAGCTTTTCCTGAGCATCCCGCGGTGGTTCACGGAGGGGTACTGGTGTAGGGAGCCGGAGATCGCCTGGCGTGCCGAGAGGCGGCAGACGTGAATCACGGGCTCGCATGGCGTGACGAGTGGTTGCGGGCGGTGGTTCGCAGGTTCCCGCAGAGGGCACGTGTGCTCGCGGTCGCCGTCGCGATCCACCTGCGCTCGCACTCCCGCGACGCCACGATCTTCCTCTCCGCCGAGACAATCGCGGTGGAGGTCGGCAAGGGCATCAACCACGTCAAGGTAGCTCGGCGTGAGCTAGTGGACGCCGGGTTCCTCGCGCCGACCGGCGCGACCCGGGGCGGGTGCAAGGTGTACTTCCTCGCCGTGCCACCGGTGGCGCTCGACGACGCCCGACTCGTAGCCCAGGAGAGGGCGATACACGCCCGACTCCGCGACCGCGGGGGGTCCCGAAGTGGGACCCCTGCGGGGTCGGATGCCGGGGTCCCGATCCGAGACGTCGGGGGTCCCGATTCAGCGTCAGAGGGGTCCCGAAGTGGGACCCTCGGGGGTCCCGAACTGGGACCCCGTACCGACGAGTCGTACCGACGAGGCACCACCGAGTCGGTACCGATCGAACGTTCCGAACGCGCGCACGCGCGCGATGCCGGGGTGAACGACGAAGCGGAGGGTACGGACCGGGCCCCGCTCGGGGCGGGCCCGGCCGACCCTGACGACGGGGAGGACGACATGATCATTTCGGCCAAGGCTCCGACCCGACCCCGGCGACTGATCACCAACCCGGGGCCGCCGAATGGACGGCCCCGGTCAGCGGCCGATATCGACTACCCCGGCAAGCCGCGTGCGGCGTCGCCGGCCGCGAGGCCGGGGGCCGCATCCGATCCGGCCGCGACAGCACCCCGGCCGATCCGACCCCGGCCCGGCGCGCCCGCTGGTGCAGCGCGCCGCCCGGCACCCCCCGAAAGCCGCCAGGTGCTCGCACCACCGGTTGAGCCCTTCTGGTTCCGCGAGGAGGACGGCACGCCGACGTGGCGGGTGTGGCGTCGTGGCGGCGCCGAGGTCCGCCACGTGGACGACGCGATGGATGGCGAGTGGCTCTATGCCCCGCTGTTCGAGAACGGCACGGTCAGCCGCACACACCTCGTGGAGCTACACCCGCACGGCGGCGACGTTCGCCTCGTGATCGAGGCCATCTTCCCTGGCGGGGCCCCGTGGGCTGGCCGGGCCGCTTAGCTGGCACCCCGGAACTGTCGGTGCCTCGCGGCACCATCCGCGCGTGACGACGACCACCACCTACATCCCCACCGAGGTCCCCGGCCTCGTGCTCGACGACCCCGGCCGCTGGCGCGCAGCCGGGGTGGATCACTGGCACCTGGTCGCCGACGAGCACGCCACCGGCGACCCGCGGCGCTACTCCCGCGACCGATGGGCGGCCGTGCGGGAGGTGGGCTCTGCCGACGACCCCCGGGATGCCTGGCGCTGGCTCGTGGAGCGGCGCTTGGCCGTCCTGGAGGCCGCCACCGACCCCGGCACCGTGGCGCGCCGTGCGGGCTGGGGGACGCCGGATGCGTGGGCTGAGCGTTGCGCGGTGACGTGGTTCATGATCACGACCGTCCCCGGCTCGCCCGCCGGCGGCGGCATCTCGATCAGCGACGGCCGGTCGCTGGACCTGTTCGCCGAGCCCGTCACCGCGGGCTCGTGCACGCGGCACAGCTAGCCTATTAGCACGCGACCTGACGACATGTCAATGGTCGCTAGTAACATGTCAACTAGTCGGGTTCCTCCCCGACGATGCGCGGCTGTGGCGGCCCTCGGCCCGCCGGGACCTCTCCCCCCGGCGGGCCACCACCGCCGAGGTCGCGCCCCGGGCCCGCCACCGCGCCCCCATCCCCTCGCGACTCCCGGGACCCCCTCATGATCCAGCCCTCGGCCGAGCTGCCGCACGGCACCCGCTCGCACTACGTCGGCCATCGCTGCCGGTGTGCGCACTGCACGATCGCGAACCGCGAGTACCAGCGGCACTACACCCGCGGATGGCGCGCTCGACGACGCGCCGCCGCTCAAGTGCCCGACCCAGCCTGACCGACCAGCACGACCCAGCACGGCAACGAAACCGATCACCGCTCGCACGTAACCGCCACCGCCACGAACATCACGGAGCACCACTCATGCGCATCCCCTGCCTCGACGACCGGCCACCGTCGCCGGTCATCCGTCGCACTCTCGAGACCTCGAGCCCGTGCTCGATCGAGCACGCCGCTCGAGCCCTCGCCCTTCCACTCGAGGAGGTGCGCGCCGCGGTCGCCGTCGGGCTCGTGCGCCTCGACGACGACGGCATGGTGATCGACCTCGACGAGGTTGCGATCCTCCCGGTCCGCCGGTCATCGCACGACGGCATCGACCGTCGGGCGGGTCGGGTGGTGAACCGTGGCCGATAGGACCATCAACACGAAGCTCAAGATGGACTCGCGCGACTACGTGCGAGGTGCCGAGCGGGCCGCGGACGCCACCGACAAGCTGCGCAACAAGGCCGAGCGGTTCGATCGCACGAAGGCCGAGGGCAAGATCGGCGTAACCGGCGACAAGGCCGCAACCGCGAAGATCGAGCAGCTCGAACGCAGGCTCGCGAAGTTCGACCGGACCACCGCCACGGCACAGGCCCGGATCGACACCGACACCGCCGGGCGTGACATCCGCGTGCTGGCTTCCAGCATCACGGCACTCGGTCCGGCCGCGGTGGCCGCCTCGGCGGTCGGGGTCGGCGCGCTCGGTGCCCTCGGGGCGACCGCGGGCACCGTGGTGGCCGGAGTGGGTGTGGCCGCTTTGGCTCTGACTGGGATCGGCGACGCGATCGAGAAGACTCAGAAGGCCGCCGAGGACCCGACCAAGGCCAACGCGAAGGCCGCGAAGGCCGCGTTGGACGAGCTGTCTGCGAGTGGTCGCGCGTTCGTCACGTTCTGGAACCGCGAGATGGACCCGGCGCTGGAACGCCTCCGGCACGGCGCACAGGACGCGATGCTCCCGGGTGTGGAGCGCGGCCTGCGACAGCTCAAGGCCCTGGCCCCGACGGTCGGCCCGCTGATCAACGAGGTGGCCGACGCCCTCGGTGACCTGGTCGACCGGGGCGCGACGGCGCTCGACGACCCCACGTGGAACCGGTACTTCGCGTTCCTGCGCGCGAACGCCCGCGCCACGATCGACGACCTGGGATCCTCGGTCGGGAACATCGCCCGCGGCTTCGCAGGTCTCCAGATGGCGTTCAACCCGCTGGCCCGCGACATGATTTCGGGGCTCGACGGCATGACCGATCGGTTCGCTCGGTGGGCCGAGACGCTCGACGACACCCGAGGGTTCCGCGAGTTCGTCACCTACAGCCGGGAGATGGGCCCGCAGGTGCTCGCGACGATCGGCGCCATCGCGGGCGCGCTGATCGAGGTGGCCGAGGCGGCAGCCCCGCTCGGGGGGCCGACCCTGGCGATCCTCCGCACCCTGGCCGACGTTCTCGCGGCGATCGCCAACAGCCCGGTCGGGACTCCGCTGATGGCGCTGGTCGCCACGCTCGGAGCCGTGAACCTGGCGATCAAGGGCCTGACCGCCGTCTCCGCGGCGCCCGCGGTCGCCGCGCTGACCGGGATCGGGAAGGCCGCGAACGGCGCGGAGAAGGGCACGAGGGGCGTTGTCGGCGCCCTCGCCGGTATCCATCCCGCCGTGGTCGGCGCGGTGGCCGCGCTGGCGATCGGCGCAACCGCGTACGACAGGATGAAGTCCAAGGCCGACGACCTCGCGACCTCGGTCGTGGCGGGCTCGAAGACCTTCGAGGACGCGGTCCGCGAGGAGCAGACTCAGCTCCAGAACCGGCAGTCCGCATGGATCGGTGCCATCGACGAGTGGACGGCAGCCGAGCGCAAGCGGAGCGAGGCCTCCGGCGAGTCCCGGGACGCCCTGCTGGACAAGATCGAGGCCGAGACGAGCGGGGCCCGCGAGGCGGACAAGCACGCCGAGGCGGTCGCCAACGTCACCAGCAAGATCCTCGCTCAGACGTGGGCCACCGATCCCGTTACGCGAGCTACCGCACAGGCCTACCTCGCCCAGCAGGACTACACGCGTGAGGTCGCACGCCACGGCGCCACCAGCGACGCGGCGGTCGGCGCTCTCGGCCGCTACCAGACGGCTACCCGCGAGGTCGAGATCGCGCAGATCATGGCGCGCGACGGCGTGGACCGCATGACCGCCTCGGTCACCTACCAGAACGACGTGATGAACGGCGCTGTGTCGGCCGACATGGCGGCGCAGCGCGCGAAGCTCACGTACGACCAGGCCGTCGCCCGCGCGACCGAAACCCTCCGCACGCACAGCGCATCATCGCTCGAAGGCCGCGACGCCATCCTCTCGGTGCGAGAGGCAGCGGTGCGAGCCGCCGAGGCTGCCGGTCAGAAGGCCGAGGCCGACGCCACGGCGGCCGGGCGCTCCGACGGCGCGGCAGCCTCCGCACGAGCTCAGCGGGACACGTACCTGGAGCTCGCGGCACGAACGAAGGACCCGCTCCGCACCGAGCTGATCAACCTCGCCGACCGGGTGAGCACCCTGCCGGACGGCAACTTCACCGTCACGGGCGAGGGGAAGGTCGGGACCATCACCTGGACCGACGGCTCCGGCGTGGTGCGCAACATCGACCCCCGTATCGGCGGCGGCGGCGTCACGCGCGCCGCTGGCGGCGTGCTGCCTGGCTGGTCGCCCGGGGTTGATGATCACCACTTCTGGTCACCGACGGCGGGCGCACTGCACCTGTCCGGAGGGGAGGCCATCCTCCGTCCCGAGGCGACCCGTGCGCTCGGGATCGCCGGAGTGGACGCCATCAACCGGGCCGCCCGCACCGGCGGCACCTCGGCCGCCGCTCGCGTGCTCGACGCATACCGGGTCCGCGCGGGCGAGGGACGCCGCGGTGACGCCGCAGCGTTCCGCAGCGGCGGAGTGTTCCAGGCAGGCACGATCCCGTACCCGCGGATCGCCACCGACCTGCACGGCAGCGTCGCCGGACGCCTCGCCGAGCAGATGGCGCCGAGGATCACCGAGCGGATCAAGAGCTACCAGGCGGCCCAGGCCGCCGCGGGCGACGCGGGCAACTGGGGCGGCGGAGCGGGGGCCGCCGGAGCGTTGGCCTGGGCCCGGACTCAGATCGGACGTCCATACATCTGGGGTGGCAGTGGCCCCGCTGGCTACGACTGCTCGGGCGCGGTCGCCGCGCTGCTCAACGTCGCCCAGGGACTCAACCCCTACCGCCGTCGTGGCGGCACCGGCTCGATGCCCTGGCCGGGCGTCCAGCGTGGATTCGGTCCCGGGATCAACATCGGGTCGTTCCGCGGCAACCCGGGCCACATGGCCGCGACGATCAACGGCGTGAACGTCGAGTCCGCCGGGGGCGTCGGCTTCCGCGTCGGTGGGCCGGTCGGCGCCGGGCACCGCATGTTCAACGAGCGGTACCACTTCGTTGCCGACCGCGGCGGTGTGCTCGGGCACGGCATGTCCGCGACCAATCTCTCGGGCAAGGCGGAGCGCGTCCTCGACCCCCGGCAGACCCGGTCGTTCGAGACGCTGGTCGACACCCTCGCGCGTCCCCGTCCCGTCCAGGGACGGCGTGACGGCGACCTCGCAGCCGCCGTACAGCGCGGGCTCGTGCAGGCCGCGAACGACGGCCTACTCGGCAAGACGGTCAATATCGACAACGAGAACCACTTCGACTCCGCGGTCGACGTCGACATGTTCAACCAGCGCACTGAGTTCGCAATCGGCGGCGCCGGTCTCTGACCGACCCTCGATCCCCCCGGGAGAGCGCCGTGCCGCCTTCCACGCGCGCTCCCCGGGGCCCCACTCCACCGTTCGCGAAGGCCGAGCGGGACACCACAAAGGACTGATCATGATCACCACCACGTACCCGCCGCAGCGCCGTCGCCCGACCGAGCTGCCCGCCGACATCGCCGAGGCGCTGGCCAAGCACGACGAGCTGTTCGCGAAGGCGGTCCTGGCCGACAGCACAGCGCGCAACCTCGCCGACCAGTCCGCCGACGCGATGGCCGAACGCGCCGACCGTGAGGCAGCGGCGAAGGCAGCCACCGAGGGCAAGCCCATCCCCGCTGCGACCGCGGTCCCGAAGCTCGCCGCCGACCGCGAGAAGGCCAACCGCGAGGCAGCCGCCTACGCCGCCGCGCTCGCCGAGGCAGCCGGGGCCGTCGACGAACTGCGCATCGCCCACCAGCACGCGCTGGAGGCGACCGAGGACGAGAACCGCAAGGCCGCCGCCGCGGTGATCACGACGAAGGCCACCGAGGCGGTGACCTCGATCCGTGAGGCGGTGGCCGCCGAACTGACCCGCCGCTCGACCTTCGAGTGGGTGCGGACGGCGGGCATGCCCGCGCTCGACGAGCCGACCATCCACCCGGCCGAGGTCGTCCCCGGCATCGTCCCCCTCGGCATCGGGACCGTCGGGCAGCACGCCCACATGCGGGACGTCCCGACCGAGATCGTCGCCCGCGCGCTCGCTGCGCTCGCCGAGAAGATCGGATCCTGATCATGGAACTGTCTATCGCGGGCGACGTCGCCGCTCACCGCAACGCCGTGCACGCCTCGATCATGTCGGAGCTGGACAAGCGACCCAGGGTCGACGCGAACGGTCGTCCGCTGTCCTACGACCAGCAGGGCGAGACCTACCGAAAGGCCATCGCCCGCGAGGCCCACGAGGCCGCGCACGGCCGTCCATGATGGCGGAGCACCCGTTCACGGTCCTGCCGGTCATCCCGGTCGGCAGGACCGCTGCCCAGCGCTACCGCAGCGGTGGGGAGCAGTACCGCGCCGTCTGCCAGACCTGCCCGTGGGAAGGCGGAGTGACCCTCACCGCCCAGCTCGCCACTTGGTCCGGAATGCGGCACTGCCGCGAAGCCAACGCCGCGGAGGTCAAGCCATGACCGTCGACAGCATCCTCCGCCGAGCGCGACGGCAGCGTGAGCAGCTCATGCGGTCCACCTGCCGCATCCTCCGCCCAGGCGGAGACCCGGTGTTCGACCCCGCCACCGGGGAGTACACGACCCCGGATGAGGCCGTGGTCTACGAAGGCCGCTGCCGGGTCAAGCAGCCCGGCAGCGCGTACCGAGACCCCGACTCCGGTGAGCGTGAGCTGATAGTCGGTGAGCTGGTCGTGGAACTACCGTGGGCCCAGGCCAGCGCGAACGACCCGGTGCGCGTGGACGGCACCGTGGTCGTCACCGCGTCCGACGACGCGTGGATCATCGGCAAGCGGCTGCCCGTGCTGGCGGTCACGACCAGCAGCGACACGGGTACCCACTACGAGGTCCGGGTCGTGAGCCAGGACCGCCCCGGCGACACCTGATCACCCGGCCGCACACACCGTGGTTCGAGCAGCCTCGACGAGCTGCTCGGCCTCGGTGCGGGTGACCTGATACGACCCCGAGCTGAACCGCTCGACGGCGACGTCCGTGATCTGACTGTCCGACTTCCCATCGGTGAGCGACGAGCACGTGTTCGACGCACGAGCGGCCAGCCGTTCGTCATCCCCCACGATGCGCGGTGCGATCGCACGAGCCTGCGTCACGAACGCAGCCTCTTGCGTGGTCAACGCCTCGGGTGCTTGCGCTGTCGCGGCAGGTGAGGCGCCGTCTGTGTACCCCTCTGAATACGAAGACGAGGTACCACCACAGGCGGACAGGGCGAGCGGGACCAGCAGGACACCGAGCACACAACGTCGTACGAAGCGCATCACGCTCTGATCATCGCGCACGCCTCGGCCAGCGCTACAGGTCGCGTGGAACGACCACCGTTGGCCGCTACTCAGCGTCACCTCGCCCCACGCCAGTGGATCATGAGGGGTGGGGGGTACCCCCTCCGAGCCTCGCGCGGGACCGCTGGGGAGGGCTCCGAGACCGGGCATGCATTCTGATCATGATTTTCACCTAGGGCCCGAGGAGGGCTGATGACGCAGAGTAACGCCGAGGTCCCCGAGGGACTGGGCAAGCGCGGCGCCGCGATGTGGACCACGCTGCACACGAGGGCGCGGCTGAACCCGCTGGCGGAGGAGATCGCGCTAGAGCTGTGCCGCGCGTTGGACCTCGCTGACCGGCTGGCCGAGGTGATCGAGGCGGAAGGCACGATGACCCGAGGAAGCATGGGCCAGCCTCGGGTACACCCAGCCGTCGCGGAGCTGCGGGCGACTCAGCTCGCGGTCGCGAGGCTGACGGCGCTGCTCACGACGCCGCCCAAGGCGACGCAGAACGGCCCGCAGACTCCGGAGCAGCGGCACCGGGCGGAGCACGCCCGCAAGGCGGCCAACGCCCGCTGGGGTATGAGCGGATGATCGAGTGGCTCGACGGCGAGCCGGACGAGCCCGGCGACGTCGCCGACGCTCTCCCGCTGTTCGTGGTCCTCGCAGGCCGCACCGGCGAGGGCGTGACGGCACAGTTCGACCCGGACCCCCGGGTCCGCGACCGGCTCGCCGCGGTGAATCTCGCCCGCACCGAGTGGTACGCCGAGCACCCCGGCTACGGGGGCTGGCAGGGGCGCGCTCACGCCGAGCGCGAGGCCCTGGCCGCCCACGGCTTGTCCGAGACGGACACTGCCGAGGCGGAAGCCGCGCTCGGCGCCGCTATCGAGGCGTTCCGCGCGTGGCTGCTCGATGGCCGCGGAGAGTTCCTGTAGATCATCCGATCCGCCGCGTGGGACCGACTCAGGGTTACCCTCCGAAGGGTGTCGACGGAACTCGTCGGTGACCCTTCGTAGGCTCCGCGGCATGTCCATTCCGAACGCGCGGCTGGCAGCCGCCGAGGAGAAGTTCACGCGGCTCGATCTCGCGCACCGCGACATTGCCCTCGACGCGACCAATGCGGGCACCCGATGGAAGCAGGATCCGACCGAGGAACACCGCCTCGCCTTCGTCGCCGCTCTGGACGTCGCCGTGGGGAGCATCCGCAACGTGATCGACGCCCTTCATGACTACCGCGCCGTGGCGGCCGACGCCGTGCCGGGGAGCACTTACGACGCCATCGGAGCCATGCTTCCGGAGCTGGACCGCGGACACGTCGACATGGTGGCTCTCCGCAAGTACGTCTCTGATCCCAGCGCGGTACCGACCCCGAGCTGACGGGCACTGCTGGACAACGAAGAGACCCCCGATCCGCCTGTCCGGCGGTCGGGGGTCTCGGTCGTTCCGGGGCCTGTCCAGCCCGTGAACGGGGTCAGTCTGACGCTCTGCTCTCGCTCACGTCGAGGCTGTTCTCCAACTCCGCGAGCGCCGTGAGCTGCGCCGGGGTCAGGCCGAGTGAACCCTCGGCCATGCGCTCGATCCCCGCCGGGCGCAGGTGGACCTCACCCCGCCACCCGTAGCAGCGGTGGGCGGCCCAAGCGCGCGGCCACAGCGGTGAGTCGTGGTCGATCATCATCACGCCTCCCCGGTCAGGACGCGAAGCGTCCGGTTGATCAGCTCGTGGTGCGCGTCGTGCACCGGCTGGTCGCCCTCGACGACCACCGCGGCGCACTGCGGGCACGACAGCAGGACGTCAGGGTCGACACCGGGGCGGCGGGCGACGATACGCCCGCGGGGTCGGTAGTCGTGGTGCAGGATGGACATGGGCGGACCTCGATTCCGTCCGGGCCCCGGGGGCACCTCCTATGCCTCCGGGGCCGCCTGTATTCGCCTGATAACCAGCGCACAGACGGTTCCTCGGGAGCTGCGTTCTCGCAGGTAGGCACAGTGTTTCGACCCTCGGCACCCCGAAGATGCCGGGCGAGCCGATGCGCGTTCAGCCCAGCCGGGCGCGGAGCCAGGACTGAGCGGGAGATCGTCCGTAGAGCGGGCGGTGGGCTGCGACCCCCCGTAGGGTCGCCCGAACCGCTCAGCCATCCGCGGCGGGCGTTCGGGTGGGAAGGAGGTCGAGGGTGAGCCTCTGGCAGTACGTCGCCGAACGGTGGGACCGGTTGTCCCTGCAGGCATGGCTGCACGTCAGCGGGGTCGTGCAGTGCACCATCCTGGCCGCGATCATCGGGGTGGGCGTCGGGATCCTGGTCTACCGCAGCTCGGCGGGATCGGCCATCGCCACGGCCCTGTCCAGCACGATCCTGACGATCCCGTCGTTCGCCCTGCTGGGTCTGCTGATCCCGATCGTCGGACTGGGGGTGACCCCCAGCGTGATCGCGCTGACCCTCTACGGCCTGCTCCCGATCGTGCGGAACACCATCGTCGGGCTGGCCGGGGTCGATCCGGCCGTCTCCGACGCCGCGAAGGGCATCGGGATGAGCCGCGCCGGTGTGCTGACCCGCGTCGAGCTGCGGCTGGCCTGGCCCGCGATCCTCACGGGGATGCGGGTGTCGGCCCAGATGCTGATGGGCATCGCCGTCATCGCCGCCTACGCCAAGGGCTTCGGGCTCGGCTCCGAGGTCTTCTCCGGCCTGACCCGCGCCGGGTCGGCCAACTCGCTCAACCAGGCGCTCGCCGGGACCCTCGGTGTGGTCATTCTGGCCCTGATCCTCGACGGGATCTTCGTGCTGATCTCCCGTCTGACCGTCCCGAGGGGGATCCGTGACTGAGACCATCTCCCAGCCCACCGGACAGAGCGTCTCCGGCGCCGAGATCCAGCTCGAGCGGGTGACGAAGAAGTACCCGAACACCGCCGCCCCGGCGGTCGAGGAGTTCACGATGACCATCCCCGCGGGGAAGGTCGTGGTGTTCGTCGGCCCGTCCGGCTGCGGCAAGACGACGACGATGCGGATGATCAACCGGATGGTCGAGCCGACCTCCGGCGTGATCACCATCGGCGGCGAGGACGCCCTCAAGCTGGACCCGGACGAGCTCCGCCGGGGTATCGGCTACGCGATCCAGCAGGCGGGCCTGTTCCCGCACTACACCGTCGCGCAGAACATCGCCGTGGTCCCCGGGCTGCTCAAGTGGGACAGGAAGCGGATCGACGCCCGCGTCGAGGAGATGATGGACCTCGTCGGCCTGGACCCGGGCACCTTCGCCCACCGGCTGCCGCGCCAGCTCTCCGGCGGCCAGCAGCAGCGCGTCGGGGTGGCCCGGGCGCTCGCCGCGGACCCGCCGGTGCTGCTCATGGACGAGCCCTTCGGCGCCGTCGACCCCATCACCCGCGGCAACCTGCAGGACGAGCTGCTCCGCCTGCAGTCCGAGCTGGGCAAGACGATCGTGTTCGTCACCCACGACTTCGACGAGGCTGTGAAGCTCGGCGACAAGATCGCCGTGCTGGGGGACCGGTCGTCCATCCAGCAGTACGACACCCCCGACGCCATCCTCGCCAACCCGGCCAACGACACCGTCGCCGGTTTCGTGGGCGCGGGCGCGAGCCTCAAGCAGCTCACCCTGATGCGGGTCCGGGACGTCGAGTACGACACCGACGAGGTGCTCGCGGTCGGCGACCACGAGCGGCCCGCGGCCGTCGCGGAGAAGCTGGAGAAGTCGGGCCGGGTCTTCGCGCTGGTGCTCGACGCGCGCAACCGCCCGCAGCGGTGGGTGCACATCCGCGAGCTGGCGGGACGGCAGGACCTGGCGACCGTCGGCAAGCCCGTCGGGGACTCGGTGTCCACCGCGTCGACGCTGCAGGACGCGCTCGAGGCGATCCTCACCGAGGGCGGCCGCGCCGTCGTCACCGGGCAGCGCGGTGAGCTGCTGGGCACCATCGACATCGGCACGGTGACGGGCGTGATCGCCTCCGTCCGTGAGGAGCACGCCGAATGACGGCCGTCGCGGAGGGCCTCGCGGGCGTCAGCGGGACCCGGTCGGTCCAGGAGCGCCCGAGCGTCGCGCGCCGGTCGGACCGGCTCCGGCTGTTCATCCAGCCCATCGCGGTGGTCGTGATCGTCGCGGCGGTGCTCATCTGGGTGCTGTCCGGCAACCTCAACGCCAACGAGCAGGAGACCCTCAACCTGCCGACGATCCTGACCCTCACCGGTCAGCACATCCTGATCACGCTGGTGGTGAGCGTGCTGGTGGTGGCGATCGCGGTGCCGTTGGGCGTCGCGCTGACCCGGCCCGGGCTCAAGTGGCTCAGCCCGGTCTTCCTGGCCATCGCCAACGTCGGCCAGGCCGCGCCCGCGCTCGGCGTGATCGTGCTGTTCTTCCTGTGGTCGGGCATCGAGGGCCTGTGGGCCGTGGCGATCCCGCTGATCTTCTACACGCTGCTGCCGGTCCTGCGGAACACGATGGTCGGCATCCAGCAGGTCGACAGGTCGCTGATCGACGCGGGCCGCGGCATCGGGATGTCGGCCGCGGGCGTGCTGTTCCGGGTGGAGCTGCCGCTCGCCGTGCCGCTCATCCTGGCGGGTCTGCGCACGGCGCTGGTGCTGGCGGTCGGGACCGCGACATTGGCGTTCTTCGTCAACGGCGGCGGGCTCGGCGAGCTGATCGACACCGGTTACAAGCTGCAGCTCAACTCGGTGATGTACGTCGGAGCGGTGCTGGCGATCGGGTTGGCGCTGCTGGTCGACTGGCTCGGCGGCATGGCCGAGGTGTGGCTCGCCCCCAAGGGAGCCGAGTGATGAGGCGGGGGCGGAGCATGGTGAGCCGATCCTCGGCACGGCTCGCCGCCGCGCTGCTCGCCGGCGCCCTCCTGCTCGCCGGCTGCGGCCTCTCGACGAACACGGCCGTCCCGTTCACCGTCACCCCCGGCTCGATCACGCCCGTCCCGGGGCTGGAGGGTGTCACGATCACGGTGGGGTCCAAGGACTTCACCGAGCAGATCCTCGTCGGATACATGGCCGAGCTGGCCCTGTCCGCGGCGGGGGCGGACGTCCGGGACCTCACGAACATCCAGGGCTCGTCGAACTCCCGCCTGGCCCTCAAGACCGGGGACATCGACCTGACCTGGGAGTACTCCGGCACGGGCTGGATCAACTACCTCGGGCACACGGACCCGATCCCGGACGAGAAGGGCCAGTACGAGGCGGTGCGGGACGAGGACCTGGCCCAGAACGGGATCCGCTGGCTGCCCTACTCGGAGCTGAACAACACCTACGCGTTCGGCGTCACCGAGGCCTACGCGCAACAGCACGGCCTGAAGACGACCTCGGACATGACGCGGTTCCTGCTGCAGAACCCCGACCAGGCCGTGTTCTGTGTGGAGACCGAGTTCGCCAGCCGTCAGGACGGCCTGCCCGGGGTCCAGAAGACCTACGGCTTCCCGACGACGGACGTGAAGACCTTCGGCACCGGCGCGATCTACGCCGGCGTCGCCAACGGCACCTGCAACTTCGGCGAGATCTTCACGACGGACGGCCGCATCGCCGGGCTGAACCTGCGGGTGCTCGAGGACGACAAGAAGTTCTTCCCGCAGTACAACATCTCGGTGGTGCTGCGCGAGGACTTCGCCCGCCTGCACCCGGAGATCGAGCAGGTCGTGCAGCCGGTGGCGCAGGCGCTGAACAACAAGGAGATGATCGAGCTCGGCAAGCGGGTGGACGTCGACGGCGAGGACCCCGGCATCGTCGCCCGCGACTGGATGGTCGAGAAGGGCTTCATCGGCGCGGACACCGCCTGACCGCCCGGGCCCCGGGCGGTCGGCTCACGCGGGGCAGACGGTGCCGTCCCGCGGGAGGGTGCCGCCGATCACCGTCTGCTCCACCAGCGCGATGACGCAGGCGTTGCGGGGGTAGGCGCCCTGGCCCGCCCCCTGCCACGAGACGAAGGCGCTGCGGCCCAACAGCTGCGCGACCCGCTGCGCACCCGTGAGCGGGGCGCGCGGGTCCGCGGCCGTGCCCAGCACCAGCACCGGCGGGGTCTCGGGCGGCAGCGCCACGATCGGCGGATCGCTCGGCGCGGTGGGCCAGGGCCCGCACGACAGCAGGCCGTGCGCCGCCGCGGCCCCGAACAGCGGGTACCGCGTGCCCCAGCGCTGGGCGAGCTGGGCCACCTGCGGGGGCGCGAGGCGCTGGGCGGAGTCGTTGCAGGCGGTGGCCAGCGCGCCGTCGAAGGTCCCGCCCGGCCCCAGCACGGAGGCCAGGAAGGTGATCAGCCCGGACGGGTCGCCCGCCCCCGCCGCGGCCAGCCCCGCCGCGAGCGCGGGCCAGCGCGCGGGTTCGGGCAGCCCGGCGCGCACCGCGGCCAGCGCCCCGCCCGCGGTGAGCCGGTCCCCGTCGGCGGACGCCAGCGGCCGCTGCCCCAACCCCCCGACGACGGCGGTGACCGCCCCGCGCGGATCGGGACCGAGTGGGCAGTTCCCCCGGGCGAGGCAGGCGGCGGCGAAGGCGTCGAACGTGGCCTCCACCGCGGCCGTCCGGGCCTCGGTGCGGTCCGGCTCGGCGGAGGCGAGGTCGACGGGGGAGTCCAGCACCAGCCGTCCGACCGAGCGCGGGTGCGCGGCCGCCCACTCGGCCGCCGCGGTGGCGCCGTCGCCGAGGCCCAGGACGTTCAGCCGGGTCACCCGCAGCTGCGTGCGCAGGGTCTCCAGGTCCGCGGCGGTCGCGGCGGTGCGGTAGGTCCCGATGTCGCTGTCCAGCAACAGGTAGCAGTCCTGGACGACCGCGCGGGCGTCCTCCAGGACCCCGTCCAGCATCACGGCGTCCGCCGCGGGCGGGGTGTCGGTGAGGGCGGTGCGGGACTCCGGCGGTGCGCAGTCGAGCAGGTCCGCACCGGACCCGCGCCGGTCGAGCCCCACGAGCTGGTAGGTCGCCAGCACCGGGTCGGACACCAGGGTGGCGAGCCGGGCGGCGAGGCGCGCGGAGCCTCCCGCCGCACTGTCCCCGACGACGACGAGCGCGGGCCGGTTGCGCGGCGCGTCCGCCGCGGAGACCCGCAGCACACCGATCCGGGTGGTCCGGGCGGCCGGGCGCAGCGGGTCGCTGTCGACCTCCAGCTGACCGCAGCTCGCGGACAGCACCCGGCCCGCGGGGACGGGGAACCCGGCGGCCCCCACGGTCTCCAGGGTGTCCGCGGTGCAGTCCGAGTACTCGATCAGCGGGTTCTGCGGCTCCGGTGCGGGCAGTGCGTTCGGGTCGGCGGGCGCGGCGGCCGCGCTGGTCGCGGGGGCGGCGGCCGCGGCCCCGCGCACGGCGACCGGCGGGCGCTGGGACGGCCCGAGCGCGCAGCCTGCGAGCACGAGCACGCCGACCACCCCGAGCACGACGGACCGCCAGAACACCCCCACCCGCACAGTCTGACCGACGCCGGGTGAAGACCTAGTGGGCCGTCCAGCCGCCGTCCTGCACCAGCGAGACCCCGGTGATCGACGCCGACGCCGGTCCCCAGAGCACGGAGGCGAACTCCGCGACCTCCGCGGGCTCGATCAGGCGCTTCACCGCGACGGGGGTGAGCATGATCTTCTCGATGACCTCGTCCTCGCCGATGCCGTGGGTGCGGGCCTGGTCGGCGATCTGCTTCTCCACCAGCGGTGTCCGGACGTACGCGGGGTTGACGCAGTTGCTGGTCACCCCGTGCGCGGCGCCCTCCAGCGCGGTGACCTTGGACAGTCCCTCGAGCCCGTGCTTGGCGGAGACGTAGGCGGACTTGAACGGCGAGGCGCGCAGCCCGTGCGCGCTGGAGACGTTGACGATCCGCCCCCACCCCTGCGCGTACATGTGCGGCAGCACCCGTCGGACCAGCCGGAACGGCGCCTCGAGCATGATCGTGAGGATCTGGTGGAACAGCGCCGGATCGAAGTCCTCGAGGGGCGAGACGTGCTGGCGGCCCGCGTTGTTGACGAGCACGTCCACGTCGCCCGGCAGCGCGTCCACGGCGGCGAGGTCGGTGAGATCGCAGGTCAGGCCCTCGACCCCGGGCACATCGGCGGCCAGCTCGTGCACGGCCTCGGACACGTCGACGGCGTAGACCTTCGCCCCGTCGGAGGCCAGCCTGCGCGCCATGGCCGCGCCGATCCCACTGGCCGCACCGGTCACCAGCGCGGTCTTCCCGGAGAGCGTCATGGGTGGAGGTTAGGCCGTGGGGACTCCGCCCACCCACGGGATCGTGGGCGGGCGCACAGGGTTCTCAGGCCACGCGGGGCCTGTGGGTGGCCGAGTCCAGCTCCAGCCGCACCGCGACCGGCAGGTGGGCCACCCCCAGGGCCTCCCGGGCCTCGGTGACGATCTCCTCGTCCAGTGCCCGGCAGACGGCGACCACGTCCGCCTCGTCGGTGAGCCACACGGTCAGCCGGAGGGCGGGATCGTCGTCCCTGCCCACCATCCGGCCGCGGGCGCGGGACACCCCGGGCAGCTCGGCGGCCCGGTCGGCGACCGCCTCGGCGGCCGCGGTTGCGGTGACCAGCAGCGTCGTGTCCTGGGCGGTCTCGAGCAGCAGGTCGGGGCGGCGTTCGGGGCGCAGCGAGCGCGCCGCCCACACGAGCCCGACGACGACCAGCACCACGCCGACCCCGATCGCGACCCACCGCCAGAGCAGCGGCTGCGCGCGCAGCGCTTCGACGATCATCGGGTCCAGCAGCGGACGGTCGGCCCGGCCGCTGCCGAAGACGCCTGCGCCGAGCAGCGCCGCGAGGGTGCCCGCGGCGAGCAGCACGAGTCCCAGCAGCGCCAGCCTGCTGCGGTCGCCGAACGCCGAGCGGGCGACGGCCTTGCGGGAACGCCGCACGACCCGCTTCGGCGGGGCCGCGGTCTCGAGGGCGGTCATCGGGGGTCCTTCCGGCCGCGGGTGGTCACGGCGAGGCGGGGGGTGCGGGCGAGCGGCAGCGTGCTCAGCAGCTCCTCGGTGCGGGCGCGGACGTCGGTGCGCAGCGAGCCGGTCCCGCCGTCGGACTCGGGCCAGCCCTCCGCCCGGACGACGACCTTGCGGGCCGAGGCGGACACGGTGGCGGCGGCGACGTCGTCGGACTCCCGGACGTGCCTGCCGACGATCCGGGCGAGCACCCGCGGCGTGGTGGCCACGGTCATCGCGGGGGTGGGGGAGGTCAGCGCCACGTCGTGGCGGCGGGCCAGCAGCGCGACGAGCAGCAGGAGCAGCCCGAGCACGCCCACGCAGACCGACACGACCAGCACGGGGCCGTCCGACCAGGTGAGGTCGCTGAGCGCGGCCTGCCAGGACGGCCAGGGCACGACCAGGCCGGAGGTGGCACCGGGGCGCACCCAGGCGGCCACGACCTCGATCACGAGCAGCACCCCGGCCGCGGCCAGGGCCAGCCCCAGCAGCGGCGAGAGGGTGCGGAGCAACACGCGCACGGCGGTCTCCCTACTGGATTCTGGGCTTGACCGGCCCGGTGGGAGGGCGGAGCCCGGAGACGGTGACGGCGAGCGAGCGGACCTGGTACCCGGCGAGCCGGTCCAGCTCCGTGGTGATCCGCTCCTTCACCGCGGCGACCGTGGTCCGCACCGGGGTGGGATAGGCGCAGGTGAGGTCGAGGCGGACGTCGACCGACGGGTTCTCGCCGACGGTCGCGCTGACCCGGGCCCGCGGGCCCGCGTCGCCGACGTCGAGCCCGGCGACCCGGCGCTCGCGGTGCAGGGTCCCCGGGGTCTGGTCGCTGACGTACTCCACGATCTTGCGCAGCACGACGGGATCGACGTCCAGCGCGCCGCGGTCGTCGGCGTCGGGCGCCCAGGCGGGCCGGGCGACCTCGGCGGCCGACCGCGACGCCGGAGCGGGCGGGATCACTTGTCCCGGGCCCGGCCGAGGACGCCGGACAGGTCGAGCTGCCCGTCGAGGAACCGGCCGACGGCGAGTCCGAGCGCGCCCAGGACGAGCACGATCACGAAGGCGACGAACCCGCCGAAGGCGGCTGCGAGGCCCAACAGGAGCCCGGCCAGCAGGCCGGTCTGGGTGGCAGTCATGGTCACTCCACTACTCAGGAACTACGGATGGGGCCGGTCGACGCGGGTGCGTGCCCGGCGGCGCGCCGTCCGGACCGCCGCGAGGACGATCCGGACCGGCAGGGGTGGCAGGTCGACGAAGGAGACCGGGGCGTCGTACCGCCGGTCGTCCTCCCGGGGGGTGGGGGAGGAGGCGCGGAGCCGTGCGAGACCCCTGGCGAAGACCTCGGGGTCCCCACCACGGTCCGGGTGGTGTTCGCGGACGAAGGCCCGGAACTCCGCACGCTCCTCGGGGGTCACTCAGATCTCCACCTGGACGTCGACCGGTCCGGCGACGACGTCGGCCACCGTGAGGTCCACCGGCCGGTCGCCCAGCACCCGGGCGAGCCGAGCCCGCAGGCCCGCGACCACCGTGGGGATGGGCGCGCCCAGGTACAGCACCACCGCGACCTCGACGGGCCGGGCCGGGTCGGGGTCCACCCGGACCCCGACCAGCCGCCCGCCGGGCAGCAGGGTGGCGACGGCCCCGTAGAGGCCCGCGTCCAGCCGGGCGACCGCGGGGTCCGCGGTCACCACGTCGACCAGGGTGCGGGCGAGGTCGTCGTCGGAGGGAGTGCTCACTCGACGCGCGAGGGTGCCGGGACCGCGGCCGGGGACGGGGTGGGCTGGTCGTCCTCCTCCGGCAGGTGGATGTCGTTGACGGCGATGTTGACCTCGATCACCTCGAGCCCGGTCATCCGCTCGACGGCGGTGATCACGTTGCGCCGCACGGCGCGGGCCAGGTCCACGATGGACGCGCCGTACTCGACGACGATGTCCAGGTCCACGGCGGCCTGCTTCTCGCCGACCTCGACCTGCACGCCCGCGATGTTCGACGCGCCGGTGCCGCCGCCGGGGATCCGCTCGCGGATGGCGCCGAAGGTGCGGGAGATGCCGCCGCCCATCGAGTGCACACCGGAGATCTCGCGGGCCGCGATGCCTGCGATCTTCTGCACGACCGAGGCCGCGATGGTGGTCTTGCCCTGCGTGGTCTCCTCCGCGAGCCGGGCCGGGCTGCCCGCGGTGCCGGTGGCGGTGGCCGCCGTCGTGGTGGCCGCGGCGGAGGTGGAGACGGGGGTGCTGCTGGTCATGGGTACTCCTCGGAGCTCGCGTGCGCCGGATCGCCGGCGCCGTACACATGATCCGACGCTCCGACCCCGCCGTGCCTCACGGACGTTCACCCGATCGGCGGATGCGGAGCGTGCGGAGCAGACCATGGGCACGGATGCGGAGCGTGCGGAGCAGACCATGGGCACGGATGCGGAGCGTGCGGAGCAGACCATCAGGCACCGTTGCGGTAGCGCAGCAGGAGGGTCCCGTCGGACTCGAGGACCTGGTCGAGCCCCATCCTCTCGGGGTCGTGGCCCCCGGCGGAGCGCGCGATCCGGCCCGCGTCGCCCGCCGCGAGGAGCGGGGAGAGGGTGAGACAGAGCTCGTCGACCGCCCCCGCGGCCACGAGGTCGCCGTGCAGCCCGGGCCCGCCCTCGCAGAGCACCCGCCGCAGCCCCCGCCGCTCCAGCTCGCCCAGGATCGTGGCCGGCTCCAGGTCCGGGAGCTCGACGACGTCCCCGCCCGCCTCGCGCAGCGCCGCCCGCCGGTCCGCGGGGGCCTCGGCCGTGGTGAGCACGATCGTCGGCACGGCCGTGTCGGTGAACAGCCCCAGATCGGTCTCGAGCGCGGCCGACCCGGTGACGACGGCGATCGGCGGCGGAGCGTCGCGGCCGATCGTCGGCGTGCGGGCCCCGCGGTAGCGCTCGGCGCGGGCGGTGCCGGAGCCGACGAGGATCACGTCCGCCAGCCGGCGCAGCACGCCGAAGACGGCCTTGTCGGCCGGGGTGCCCAGACCCGCGGACGCCCCGTCGACGGACACCGCCCCGTCCAGGCTGGACACGAAGTTGACCCGCACCCAGGGCCGGTCGAGCGCGGGGGGGTAGGCGTAGACGCCCGGGAGGTCGTCGTCGGAGAGGTCCGGTCCGGGGGGCAGCAGGCGGCGCACGGGCCCCATCCCAGCACGTCCTGTGATCCGACAGGGGTTTCGGCTCGCCGATGCTGAGGTTAGCCTCACCCGGACCGAGGCGGCCCATACTTCGCACAGGCTCGCCTCTCTTCCCGGCGGAGGTGGCGCGTGGCGGTGGGATCGGCGCAGGTGGGGCGGGCGCCCCGGCGACGACCACCGGGGGGCCGATCGATGCGCACCCGCCGGCTCACCGGGCTGACCCTGCTCGCGGTGCTCCTGGTCCTCGTGGTGTTCGCGAGCATCGCGCTGGGTACCAAGGTGATCCCGTTCGCGAACGTGTGGAGCGCACTGTGGACGCCCACCGGCACCGAGGACGACATCGTCATCCGGTCGCTGCGGATTCCGCGCACGGTCCTCGGCGTCCTGGTCGGCGTCGCGCTCGGTCTCGCAGGCGCGCTCATCCAGGGGCACACGCGCAACCCGCTCGCCGATCCCGGCCTGCTGGGGGTCAACATGGGCGCCTCGTTCCTCGTGGTCGTCGGGATCTACGTCTTCGGCGTGACCACGCTGTTCGGCTACGTCTGGTTCGCCTTCGTCGGCGCGATGGTGGCGAGCGCGGCGGTGTTCCTGCTCGGGTCGGCGGGCGGTCGCGGCGGCGCCACACCGGTCACCCTGGCGCTCGCGGGCGCCGCGCTGACCTTCCTGCTCAGCGGCCTGGTCTCGGCGATCATCCTGATCGACACGGACACACTCGACGCCTACCGCTTCTGGAACGTGGGCTCGCTCGCGGGCCGGGACGCGGCCGTCGCGGGGCAGGTCGCGCCCTTCCTCGTGGCCGGGGTGCTGATCGCGCTGGCCGGTGCCCCCGCGCTCAACGCGCTGTCCCTCGGCGAGGACGTCGCCCGCTCGCTCGGGCAGGACGTCCGGCGCACGCGCGCGCTGGGCATCGTCGCCATCACGCTGCTCGCGGGCGGGGCGACCGCGGCGTGCGGGCCGATCGGCTTCGTCGGTCTGGTGGTGCCGCACGTGGCCCGGACCTTCACCGGGCCGGACCACCGCTGGCTGCTGCCCGCGTCCGGGCTGCTGGGCGCTGTGCTGCTGCTCGCCGCGGACGTCGTCGGCAGGCTCGTCGCCCGGCCGGGCGAGCTGCAGGTCGGGATCGTGCTCGCGTTCGTCGGGGCGCCGTTCTTCATCGCGCTGGTGCGCCGCCGCACGATGGCGGCGGTCTGATGACGGCCACCGCCGCGCCCGCCGTCAAGGTCGCCGGTCGGCGTCCGCTGCGTCGCGGCCCGGTCTCCGGCGTCTGGCGGCCGCGCAACGCCGCGGTGATCGTCGGCGGGCTGGTCGTGCTGGTGCTCGCGCTCGCGGTGAACATCGGCCGCGGCGAGTTCCCGATCTCGATCCCCGAGGTGCTGGCGGTGCTCGTCGGCGGCGGGGACGCCGGGCAGCAGTTCATCGTGCTGGAGCTGCGGCTGCCGCGGTCGCTGACCGGCGTGCTGGTCGGCGGGGCGCTCGCGGTCGCCGGGGCGATCATGCAGTCGATCGCGCGCAACCCGCTGGCCAGCCCGGACATCATCGGGATCACCTGGGGGGCGAGCGCGGCGGCCGTGACGCTGATCGTGCTCGGCGGATCCGGTCTGGTGGGCTCGCTCGCCGCCGTCGGGCTGCCGATCGCGGCGCTGGTGGGCGGGCTCGTCACAGCGGTCCTGATCTACGCGCTGGCCTGGCGCAAGGGCATCCAGGGCTTCCGGCTGGTGCTGGTCGGCATCGGGATCAACGCGATGCTCGCCGCGCTGGTCAACTGGCTGCTGATCGTCGCGCAGGTCTACGAAGCCGCGCGGGCGCAGGTCTGGCTCAACGGCAGCCTCAACGCCCGCGGCTGGGAGCACGTGGTCCCGGTGGGCATCGCGCTGGTGGTCCTGGTCCCGGCGGCGCTGGTGCTGTCGTTCGTGATGGGCGCGCTGCAGTACGGGGACGACACCGCGACCGGCCTCGGCGTGCGCGTGAACGCGGCGCGCAGCGCGCTGCTGCTCGTCGGCGTGGCCCTCGCCGCCGTCGCCACCGCGGGCGCCGGGCCGATCGCCTTCGTGGCGCTGGTGTCGCCCCAGATCGCCCAGCGGCTGGTGGGCTCGGCGCGCCCGCAGATCGGGGCCTCGCTGGTGGTCGGGGCCGCCCTGACGGTGATCTCGGACGTCATCGCCCGCACGGCGTTCGGCGCCGTCGAGCTGCCCGTCGGGGTGGTGACCGCCGTGCTCGGCGCCCCGTACCTGCTCTACCTGCTGATCAGACAAGGCCAGGAGGCCCGCGCATGACGACCCGCTCCGACATCCAGCCCGCCGAGACTGGTGCGCAGGCGGGCCGGGTGCGGCTCGCGGCGGAGTCCGTGCGGCTCGGCTACGGCGAGCGGACGATCGTGGACGACCTGGACCTGGAGATCGTGCAGGGCACGGTCACCGCGGTCATCGGGCCCAACGGCTGCGGCAAGTCCACGCTGCTGCGCGCGCTGGGTCGGCTGCTGGCGCCCGCGAAGGGGCAGGTGCTGCTGGACGGCAAGCGCATCGACCGGATGCCGACGAAGGAGGTCGCGGCGGTGCTGGGTCTGCTCCCGCAGGCCCCCACGGCTCCGGAGGGACTGACCGTCGGCGACCTGGTCGCCCGCGGCAGGCACCCGCACCAGGCCTGGTACCGGCAGTGGTCGGCGGACGACGAGGAGGCCGTCGCCGAGGCCCTCGACTGGACGGGCATCGCGGACCTGGCCGAGCGCCCGGTGGACGAGCTGTCCGGCGGCCAGCGCCAGCGGGCGTGGATCTCGATGGCCCTGGCCCAGGGCACGGAGCTGCTGCTGCTGGACGAGCCCACCACCTTCCTGGACCTGTCCCACCAGGTCGAGGTGCTGGAGCTGGTGACCCGGCTGAACACCGAGCGCGGCCGCACCGTCGTCATGGTCCTGCACGACCTCAACCTGGCCGCCCGCTACGCCGACCGGCTCGTCGCGATGAAGAACGGCGCGATCATGGCGCAGGGCCGCCCGGCGGACGTCGTCACCGAACCGCTGCTCCGCGAGGTCTTCGGGCTCGAGGCGAAGGTCGTCCCGGACCCCGTCGCCGGAACGCCGATGGTGGTCCCGATCGGCACCCGTCGAGACCGTTGATTCGCGACCCCGGGACTGGTCGCCGATCGGCGCGGACGGGGAGGATGGGGACGGCGCCACCGACCCGTGCCGGTGGTGATTACCCCGTTCGACGTAGTCCTAGAGGGACTGAATAGCCCCCATTGCCCCTCGGTGGCCCTGGCGGAATTCGTGGCGACGACGAGGGGACACGGCGGAGAGCCGAACCCGGCGTGGTTCGGGCGGTGCTCGACCGGAAACGGCCTCCACGGTGGACGAACCGGATTCACGTGGTCGATGCCGGCTCGATTCGCTGATTCGAGAAACGTCGTGAACCGGTATCGGTGTGTCACCGGGTCATTCCGGAGCGCACGGGTCGTTATACACTCGCCGCGCCAGGGGATGGAACGGGCCTGCCGTCGAAAAAGCGGAGGCGGACCTACTCGAATTCGTTGATTCGGAAACCAGAGTGATGACTATCACCATGCGGGCCCGGTCCACGAGAGGGGGAGTCGACGTGAGGTGGTGCGTGTGATCCCGCAGGTCGGGTCGCTCCACGAGGTGGGCCCGGAGCCGTCGGGACGGTCACGCCGGGTGCTGGCGGACGTCGCGAAGGCGCTGGCGCATCCGGACCGCATCTGGATCCTGCAGCTGCTGGCGGACGGCGAACGGTCCGTCGCCGACCTGCGGACGTGTACGGGGCAGGTGGCCTCCACGCTGTCGTCGCACCTCGCGGTGCTGCGCCATGCCGACCTGGTCACCGTGCGCCGGGAGGGGCCCGCGGTGTTCTACCGCCTGATCGACGGGTCGGCGCTCGCCGTCGTCGAGGCGCTGCGGGGGGTGGTCGTGGGCACCCTCGACCGCCGCGACCTCGACTTCGGTGCGGAGGGGGAGAACGCGGGCCCCGACCGCCCGCACTGATCGATATGGTCTCGCGCATGTCGTCCGACCATGACGTGCGCGAGACCTTCCGGGTGCCTGCGGGCCCCGTCGAGCTGACGGGGATCGACCCGCGGGACCGGCCGACCGGGCCGAAGGACAAGGACGCGGCCGAGGAGGCGATGGCGGAGCTGGCCGTCCGGTTGGACACGCTGCAGGAGGCCCTCTACGCCGAGGGCACCGGTGGCGGGCGCCGCTCCCTGCTGCTCGTGCTGCAGGGCATGGACACCTCGGGCAAGGGCGGGGTCATCGGGCACGTCGTGGGGCTGGTGAACCCCCAGGGCGTGCACATCGCCTCCTTCAAGCGGCCCACGGCCGAGGAGCTCGCGCACGACTTCCTGTGGCGCATCCGCAGGCAGGTGCCGCCCGCGGGCCGCATCGGCGTGTTCGACCGGTCGCACTACGAGGACGTCCTCGTCGCCAGGGTGGACTCGCTCGTGGCCCCGGACGTGTGGGAGGCGCGCTACGACCGGATCTCCGCGTTCGAGCGGGAGCTCTCGGAGCAGGGCGTCACGGTCGTCAAGTGCATGCTGCACATCTCGCCCGAGGAGCAGGCCGAGCGCCTGCTGGCCCGGCTGGACGAGCCCGCGAAGCGCTGGAAGTACAACCCCGGCGACCTCGACTCGCGCGCCAAGTGGCCCGCCTACCGGGAGGCCTACGAGGCCGCCCTGGAGCGGTGCGACGCCGACGTCGCGCCCTGGTACGTCATCCCGAGCGACCGCAAGTGGTACCGGAACTGGGCCGTCGCGGCGATCCTGGCCGAGACCCTGGCGGACATGGCCCCGGTCTTCCCGGCGCCGGACTTCGACGTGGAGGAGCAGCGGGCGCTGCTGAAGGAGTCCGTCGTGCGCTGAGTCAGGTGAACAGCGGGTGGATCGCCCAGAAGGCCAGCGCCGCGCACAGCGCGGCGGCGGGCAGGGTGACCACCCAGGCCACGGCGATGTTGGCCGCGACGTTCCAGCGCACGGCGGAGAGCCGCTTCGTGGCGCCGACCCCCAGGATGGACGACGTGATCGTCTGCGTGGTCGAGATCGGCGCCGCGAACGCGAAGGCGGTCGTGTAGAGCACCGCGGAGGCCGTGAGCTCGGCGGCGAACCCGCGCGGCGGGTCCAGGTCGATGATCCGGCGGCCCAGGGTGCGCATGATCCGCCACCCGCCCGCGTAGGTGCCCGCGGACAGGGCGCCCGCCGAGATCAGCACGACCCACCACGGGACGTCGGTGCCCTGGTGGAAGCCACCGACGATGAGCGCCAGCACGATGACGCCCATCGTCTTCTGGGCGTCCTGCAGGCCGTGGCCCAGCGCCATGGCTGCGGCCGACACGGTCTGGGCGACGCGGAACCCGCGGGTCAGCTTGGCGGGCCGCCGGTCCTTGAAGATCCACAGGATCGCGATCATGACCAGCCCGGCCAGCACGAACCCGACGACCGGGGACAGCACCATCGGGATCAGCACCTTGTCGACGACCCCGCCCCACTTCACGGTGCCCGCCGAGGCGGTGGCCGCCCCGACGAGCCCGCCGATCAGGGCGTGCGACGACGAGCTGGGCAGCCCGAACCACCAGGTCACCAGGTTCCACGCGATGGCCCCGAGGAGTGCGGCGAGCACCACGGCCAGGCCCTCCATGCCCTGGGGCGCCTCGATGATCCCGCTGCCGACGGTGGAGGCCACCTCGGTGCCGAGGAACGCCCCGATCAGGTTCATCACCGCCGCCATCAGCAGCGCGACCCGGGGCGAGAGCGCCCGGGTGGCCACCGAGGTGGCGATGGCGTTCGCCGCGTCGTGGAAGCCGTTGGTGTAGTCGAACACCACCGCCACCGCGATCACGACGATGACCGCCGCGAGGAGCATCAGGCTTCCTTCACGGCGATGCTCTCAACCGTGTTGGCCACCGTCTCGAAGGCGTCCGCGGCCTCCTCCAGGGTGTCCACGACCTCCTTGAGCTTGATGATCTCCAGCACCGCGGCCGGGTCCGTGGGGGTCTCGGCGGGGGAGAGCAGGCCGGCGAGGACGGCGTGGTAGGCCTCGTCCGCCTCGTCCTCGAGGGAGTTCACGTGGATCCAGTAGTCCTGCAGCGCGGCCATCCGCTCCAGCCGCGGCATGGCCTCGGCGGTCGCGGCTGCGGCGCGGCGCAGCACGTCCACCTGCATGGTGATGCCTGCGGGCAGCCGCTCGAGCCGGTACAGCACGATCCGGTCGGCGGCCTCCTCGATGTGGTCGACGCAGTCGTCCAGGGAGGAGGCGAGCCGGTAGATGTCCTCGCGGTCGAAGGGCGTGACGAAGACCGAGTTGAGCTTCACCATGATCTCGTGGGTGAGCTCGTCCCCGGCGTTCTCCGCCTCCTTGACCCGCTTGGCGATGGCGGGGCGGTCCGCGGGCACGGCCTCGACCATGGCCGCCAGCTGGTCCGCGGCGACCACGATGTTCTCCGCGGCGCGGGTGAACAACGGGTAGAAGCCGCGTTCGTGAGGCGTCAACCGAAAGGCCATGCCGCGTTTTCTACCCGTTCACACCACCGCCGCCGCGCCCGGGGCCCGATCCGGGTCCGGCGAACGGGGGACTAGGGCGTGTCTCCCAAATGACGGGAGGTGCGTGAGCGATGCTTGAGTGGTGTCGCG